>NZ_JADPCH010000010.1 GCF_015670745.1 Collinsella aerofaciens
CATGTCTCCAGTGGAATACGAGCGGCAATACGCTTGAGGATCCTTAAAAGAAAGTCCAGTTTATCCTTCCCACTCCACAAGCTTCCTGCGGTACTCCATCGGGCTGAGCCACCCGAGGGACTTCTTTATCCGCTCCTCGCGATAGTACACGAGGTAGGCCTCGAGCCTGCCCATGAACTCCTCGGCCGTCACGCCCTCCCAGTCCCTGTAGTGGAAGAACTCGTTCTTGAGGCGGCCGAAGAAGCCCTCGCAGGCCGAGTTGTCCGGGCTGCAGCCCTTCGCGGACATGCTCCTGACCAGGCCGTTCTCCTCGCAGATCCCGATCCACTCCGGCCAGCGGTAGTGGCCGCCCCGGTCCGAGTGGATCGTCGTGCGCGCGCCCGCCGGCCTGGCCGCGCAGGCCTTGAGCAGGCTCGAGTTCGCGAGGCGCTTGTCGGGGTGCAGCCCGATCGACCAGGCGACGGGCATCCCGTCGAAGCAGTCGACGATCGGGCTCAGGTAGACCTTCTCGCCGCCCGGGAGCCTGAACTCGGTGATGTCGGTGAGCCACAGCCGGTTGGGCTCGTCGGCGCGGAACCTCCTGTTCACGAGGTTCTCCGGCGCCTTGGAGACCTCGCCGGCGTAGGAGCTGTAGCCCCGGGCGCGCCTCTTGTTGTAGACGACCTCGAGGCCCTCCTCGCGCATCACGCGGGCCACGCGCTTCTCGCTGGCCCGGACGCCCTCGCGGCGCAGGCGCGCCCAGACGGTGCGGTACCCCCAGCACCCCGAGCCCTCGCGGAAGATGCGCACCACGCGGTCGCGAATGTCGGCGTCGCGGTCGCGCGGCGCGGCGACGCGGGGCCTCCAGTACTCATAGGAGCTCTTCGATATCCTCAAGAAACCTGTGATCGAGCGGAGGGGCAGGGCGGTCGCCCGCCTCAATCTCTCGCCGAGCTCGCACTTGCTCCTGTTCGAGATCGAAGCCGGGTCCCACCCTTCCGCTTTTGGGTCGGCCAACACCGCCCTGAGCAGCAGGTTCTCTATCTGGTCCTCGTTGAGCCCGGCGAGCGGGCCGGTCGCCGGCGGGGCGTAGATCGACTTGTCGGGGCCCAAGCTGGCCTCCTTCCGTGGCGGTTTCCTCGCCCCGATTCTACAGCGCGCCCCGGTGTAGCTGTGCGGGAGGTGCCCCGTCGCCCACTTCTTGGCCGCGCCCACCGAGACCCCCGCGAACTTCGCGGCGGCGGTCGGCCCCATGCCGTCCTCCGTCGCCAGGAGGAAGAGCTCGACCTTCTCCCTGCTGTACATGCGAACCTCCAGTCCGGACCGCTTCACGGTCCAACTTTCTGTCCGCACCCCCCATTAGCACAAAATAGCCCCTGTGCCTGCGTAAACTTTCCCATCCTTTGTGTGGAATCGCAGGTCAGGGGCTTAACTTTGGGCGCAGTATATTGCACTTTTTGCGGGTATCGTCTAACCTATGGAGCCGCGATTGGGCATTTTGTACGTTCTACGTGCTAAAATGCCAACTATTGAATCAGATATAACCCAACTACTTGGAGGTACGAATGGCACTCCCTCAGCTTACCGATGAGCAGCGCAAGCAGGCTCTTGAGAAGGCTGCTGCCGCACGTCACGCCCGCGCTGAGCTTCGCGAGCAGATCAAGAAGGGCGAGAAGTCCCTTGAGTCCGTGCTCAACTCCGATGACCCCATCGCTTCCCGCATGAAGGTTTCCACCCTCATCGAGTCTCTCCCTGGTTATGGCAAGGCCAAGGCCGCCAAGATCATGGAGGAGCTCGGTATCTCCGCTACCCGTCGCGTCCAGGGCCTCGGCGTCCGTCAGCGCGAGCAGCTCCTCGAGCAGCTGACCAAATAAGTGAGCGCTCAGGATTCCAAGCTCTTTGTGATTTCTGGACCGTCAGGCGCAGGCAAGGGTACGCTCGTCACTCGTGTGCGCGAGCGCCGCTCGAACCTGGGCCTGACGGTTTCGGCTACCACGCGAGCACCACGCAAAGGTGAGGTCGACGGCGTCAACTACTTTTTTCTGACGCGCGAGGAGTTCGACCGCCGCGTGGCAAACGGCGAGTTTGTTGAGTGGGCCGAGGTCCACGGTAACTGCTACGGCACGTTGGTGAGCGAGGTCACATCCAAGCTCGCCTCGGGCGCGTCTCTGATTTTGGAGATCGATGTCCAGGGCGCCCTGCAGGTGAAGGAGCGTTTCCCCGAGGCCGTGCTGATCTTTATCAAGCCGCCTTCGCTTGAGGTGCTCCGCGAGCGTCTAGTCGGTCGCGGTACCGAGACGCCCGAGACGATTGAGCTGCGTATGGCAAACGCCGCCGATGAGCTTGCCCTTGCCGACCGCTACGACGACGTCGTGGTTAATGACGATCTCGACCGCGCGACCGATGAACTCGTTCGCGTTCTCGATATGCATGAAAGGAACTGAGGTCCGTGTCCGTTGTAAAGCCTTGCATTGACGATCTTCTGGAGAAGACCGATCACAACCGCTTCCTGCTCGCTTCGCTTGCCTCCAAGCGCGCCTGCGACATCAATAGCATGCTGCGTGGCCAGCACAACCGCGTGCTTGCCGTCCAGGATGTCGATGACATCACCATCGGGCTTTCCGGTGCCGATACCATCTCGATGGCTATGGACGAGATTGTCGACGGCGACATCTCTTACGACGAGGCCCGTTACGAGAAGGCGCTCGGCCACAAGGTTGCTGAAGCCTAAATGGCGGCTCGCGTCTGCCTGGTCCACTATCACGAGGTTGGACTGAAGGGTAAGAACCGCGCACATTTTGAGCATATCCTCATGGATAACATCAAGGCGGCCTTGGCCGCCTTTTCCGTGAATGCCGTGTCTCGAATTTCCGGTTATATCCTCGTGACCTTTAACGAGCATCAGGCCGATGAGGCGGCGCGTGTCATTCGCACCGTTCCCGGCGTTGCTCGTGTGTCTTTGGCGTATCACACTAACCGCGACCCGCAGGAGTACTGTGCCGCCGCCGTCAAGGCGCTGCGCGAGTTTGGTCCTTTCGATTCGTTTAAGGTGCACGCCAAGCGCTCCAATACTGACTATGAGCTCACCTCGATTGATATCAATCGTCAGGTGGGCGAGGTACTGTGCGAGGCCTTCCCCGATAAAAAGGTTCAGATGCACGATCCTGACGCTATGGTGCACGTACTGGTGGTCCAGGGTAGCGTCTACGTGTATGCGCGCTCCGAGCGCGGTGTGGGCGGTCTGCCGGTGGGTTCTGCCGGCAAGGTCGTGACGCTGCTGTCGTCGGGTATCGATTCTCCGGTGGCGACCTGGATGCTCGCGCGTCGCGGCGCGGTGTGCGTGCCGGTACATTTCTCTGGTCGTCCGCAGACGCCCGATACGAGCGAGTATTTGGTGCAGGACATCATCCGTGCGCTTGAGCCGGGTGTCCAGATCGGCCGCCTGTACGTGGTGCCGTTTGGTGACTGCCAGCGTGAGATTTCGGTCACCTGTCCCAGCAACCTGCGCGTGATTATGTATCGCCGCATTATGTATTCGGTTGCCGAGCGCATTGCACACATCGAGGGTGCCAAGGCTATCGTTACGGGCGAATCACTTGGGCAGGTTGCCTCCCAAACGCTTGAGAACATCATGGCCGTCAACGAGGCCGTGAAGATCCCCGTGTTCCGTCCTCTCATCGGTTCGGACAAGCAGGAGATCATCGCGCGCGCCGAGGAGATCGGCACGTTCGATATCTCGACTGAGGCCGCTCCCGACTGCTGCACGCTATTTATGCCGCGCCGTCCCGAGACGCACGCTAAACTCGATGCCGTGCATGAGGCCTGGGAGTTGTTCGATCACGAGGAGATGATCGAGCGCCTGCTCAAACAGACCGAGTACATCGACTTCGAGAGCAACACGTATAAGGCCCCCAAGACCTTAAAACGCAAACATTCGGAGCTTGCTCCGCGTGAGATTTACCAAGATCACGAGTAAATTTGTGCATAGACCGACGATGCGCCTGCATCGTCGGTCTTTTGCTATCTGGGCATTTTGCGGCTAAGTGTTCATTTGCTGACGTGTGCCTGAATAAATGGACAGATTTGTGCAAGGTTTTGGTCGGTTTTTGGTTTGACCGCTAAAACCGGTTTTGGAGCGTAGCTGTTGCGGAGTTCCTTTCCTGACACGATGGTGTTGGGAGGTTTTGCTATGGCGCAGCGCGAACAACACGAACGGGTCAAAAAGATGGACCGCTTGGCGGACAAGCTGTTCGGTCATAAGGCGGTGGTCGTGGCGATACTGGTCGTCATTGCGATGGCGAGCGGCTTGGCGATGGCGAACCTTGGCGGCGGTGCCGGCGGCGTGTCGTTTGAGCGCACTGACGGTTCAGACTCGTTGGTGGAGCCGGGATCCGGCGATGCCTCGAGCGGAAAGACATCCGAAGGCTCTTCGTCTAAGGCGTCTGCCGCGGCAGAAGTCTATGTCGATGTTGATGGCGCTGTTGTGTCGCCCGGTGTATACAGGCTCAAAGACGGCGCGCGGGTGGCTCAGGCGATTGATGCCGCCGGCGGGCTGGCGCCTGAGGCAGACGTTACGGGGCTCAATCGGGCATCTAAGGTCGTCGATGGACAGAAGATTCACGTTCCAACGGTAGGGGAGCAGCAGACGTCCATTGCGGAAGCCGGTGTTGATGGTGGGGCTTTCGCATCATCGGGCGTGAGTGGCGCAACAGGCCTAGTAAATATCAATACGGCAAGCGCGGCAGAACTGCAGACGCTCTCGGGCATCGGTCCCTCCATGGCACAGTCGATTATCGATGAGCGGACAAAGAACGGTGCTTTTGCCTCGGTTGACGATCTGATGCGTGTATCGGGAATCGGCGAGAAGAAGCTTGCCAAAATCAAAGATTGCATCTGCGTATGAGTGCGACCGAGCGCGAGCATGTGATGCCTCCGCGGCCCCTGATGCCGTGGACGATGGCCCTGTGTGCCGGCATGTGCATGAGCTGCGCCTCGGTGCTCAACGTGGCCGCTGATGCGCTGCTGAGGGAGCAGGCGCCGGCGGTCGGGCTGCTATGGGCCATTCCCGTTGCGACGACGGTATTCGTTGTGCTGGCTCAATCTTGTGCGCGGCTTGCCCCTTTGAAGCGGTGGTTGTATGCCGCGTCCGTCGGTCTCGTGGCGGGAGCGGTCGTCTCGGCGTGGTGGGCTGTGGGTGCGCTCAGCGCCTCGAAGGCGCTCGACGGTCGAGCGGCAAGCGGCCTCGAGTTTATCGTGCAGGGCGATCCATCCATAAACGACGACGTGTATTCCTATACCTGCGAGGCACGCGCGGACGGTAAGAACTTGGCAACGGTTCGCCTATCGTGCGACCGCGAGCTCAAGGTCGGGGCGTACGTGCGTGTTATCGGTCGCGTTTCACGTTTTGAGAACGATGCGTATGGACGATCGCGCGTGCTCCGAGGCGAGGTGCGCAAGGTTAAAGTCGTTCGGATTGTGTCGGCCGATGAGGGCTCTCCGGGACCGCTGCTTCGGCTGCGAAATGGGCTGCTTGCGTCCATCGCGCCTGCGACCGACCCGGCGCGTGCACTCATAGCCGGTGTCGTCTGCGGTCGTTCGGCCGAACTGCGCGCCCAGCCGGCGGGCGACTGGTTTTCGGTAACGGGAACGGCGCATCTTATCGCCGTCTCGGGCAGCCATTTGGCTATCGTGGGATTTGTAATCGAGGGTGTATTGCAAAAGACTCGCTGCTCACGTGGTGTTCAGCGGGCGATATTGGCGATGGCGCTTGTGGGCTACACTGCCTTTACGGGCGCGTCTCCCTCGGCCGTGCGCGCGTGCTGCATGGTGTTCGCGACGCTTGTCGTAAACGGCGCGGGGCGTCGCCGGCACGGCGCATCGGCACTCTTCGTAACCATGTCCATCTTTGTGCTACTGCGGCCGACGGTGCTGTTCGAGATGGGCTTTCAGCTCTCGTGTGCCAGCGTCTTAGCCATTCTGTGCTTTTGCCCCTATGCGACCTACGCTTTGGGTGAGCTGGGTGTGCCATCGGGCGTTGCCAACATACTTTCCGTCACGCTGTGCTCGCAACTGGCAACACTTCCCATTACCATTCCTGCCTTCGGTACGTTCTCGCTCATTGCTCCGCTGGCAAATGCAGTCATCGGTCCGGTGGTGAGCGTACTGCTTGCTGTGTCGATCGTGCTGGTTCCCTTTTCGCTCGTGGAACCGTTGCGGATTTGGGCGCTCGTTGTGCCCATGGTTGCCGCCCGTTGCGCACTGTTCTTCGAGCAACTGTTTGCCGCCGTGCCTGGTGTATCTGTGAGTGTGCCGCCCGATAGCATGTGGATTTACCTAGTGCCGTGTTTGCTGGCGGTTCTGTTGGTCTGGTGGCCGCGTCCCCGTGCACGTCCTATGGCGGTGGGGCTTTCATGCCTGGTGCTCTTGGCTGCGATTCCGTACGTCTACTGGGATCGATTCGCTCCGCCTTCGGTGACGGTGCTCGATGTGGGCCAGGCGGATGCGATTCTTATCCGCCAGGGCGACGCATTAGCACTCGTCGACTGCGGGCTCGATGAGCGCGTGGTAGCGGCGTTGGTTCGCAATAACGTGCACCATATCGATGCCGTCTTTGTGACGCATTGGGATGAGGATCACTGGGGTGGTCTACCTGCCGTGCTCGAACAGTTTTCGGTCGGAACGATTGCCGTGGCGGCGGATGCGTTGGAGGATGCTCCTGCCGAGGTATTGAATCGACCTGGCGTTGAGTATCGGCAGGTGCGCCGTGGGGATACGGTCGACATCGGCTCATTTTGTGCCCGCGTGATGTGGCCGTTCGAGTCCGTAGATGGCGAGGGAAATGAGGACTCGCTTGTCCTGCTACTCTCTTATGTTCAGGAAGGCAAGAGCCTGCGTATGCTCCTCACTGGTGATGCCGAGCTCGACCAAGAACGGGAATTCGTGCAGGAGGTGGGGGATATCGATGTCCTTAAACTTGGGCATCACGGCTCCAAGGTTTCAGTCGATGGTGAGTTGCTGGATGTCCTGAGACCCGAGCTTTCCCTCGCGAGCGCCGGCAAGGGGAATCGATACGGTCATCCGTCGGATGCCTGCATCGATGCCGTTCAGGAAGCGGGCGGTGCGTTCGCATGCACCATCGAACATGGTGATATCACCATCAGCCCGACCGCAAAGGGCTTTGCGATGCGATGCCAGCGACCGTGACGACGTCGATGGCGTGTGGTGGGCCCCTGGGCTAGAATGGCACGGAACGAATACGAAGGCCTGCGGGAGGGGAGCGTAATGTCCGAAACCGGTCTGCTGCCGGCATATCTGATCGTCGGTACCGACGGCGTCAAGCGCGATCACGCCGTCTCGCGTATGAAGGCGCGTCTGGAAAAGTCGGGAATGGTCGAGTTCAACCTCGACGAGCGCGACATGACCAAGGACCCCGATATCGAGTCCATTATCGGATCGCTTAACACCTTTCCGATGGGCAGCGAGTTTCGCTTGGTAATCCTTGATGGCTGCTCAAAGCTCGCTAAGGCGGTCTCGGAGTCGCTTGTCGACTATCTGGCGAGTCCCAGCCCCACGACGGTCTGCCTCATCATCGCCGACTCGCTTGCCAAGAACACGCGCCTGTATAAGGCGATCGCCAAAATCGACAAGAAGGCCGTGATCGATTGCTCCGGCACCAAGCGCTGGGAGTTACCGCGCCGCGTGCAACAGATGGCGACGCAGCACGGCAAGTCGATCTCGACGGCGGCCGCCGAGGAGCTCGTTTCGCGTTCGGGTGAAAACACTCGCATGCTCGATAACGACTTGGCTAAGCTTGCCCAGATGGTCGAGGCGCCCCAGATTGAGCTTGCCGACGTTGAGCGCTGGATTGTACGAACGGCCGAGGTTCAACCCTGGGACTTTCTCAATGCGGTCTCGGCCCGTGACATGCGCCGTTCGCTCGAGCTCTTCAATCTAATGCCCGCCAAGAGCTACGTGTGGACGTACACATTGCTGTGCGGCCGCATTCGCGAGCTTATCGTTGCCAAGGCGCTCGATGCGCGCGGACAGGGTCGTGAGCTGGCCGCAACGCTCAAACTCCAGTCCTGGCAGGTCAAGAATCACCTGACCTGGGCACGTCGCTTTTCGATGGCAGAGCTCGTCGCAGCGCTCGAGGGTGCCGTTGATGTGGAGCTCGCGCTCAAGGGTTCGGCCGATTCTCAGACCGCGCTTTTGCTCTGGATTACGAACATCTTGAGAAAATCGTGATGATACCTGCCTATTTGACAAATTCGTTCTATCCCTTTGAGGGGGAGCGTGCTATAGTAGGCGCTTGCATGACCTCACCGTGTCTCAGAGGTGTCATACATTTTTTGCAAGGAACTCGAAAGGAACTCCAGAAGTGGCAAACATCAAGTCTCAGAAGAAGCGTATCCGCACCAATGAGGCAGCTCGCATGCGTAACAAGGCTGTCAAGTCCGAGCTCAAGACGCTGACCAAGCACGTCCAGTCCGCCGTCGCCGAGGGCGACGCCGAGAAGGCCCAGGCTGCCCTCAAGACCGTCACCAAGCGTCTCGACATGGCTGCCGCCAAGCATGTTATCCACAAGAACCAGGCTTCCAACCGCAAGTCCGGTCTTGCCAAGCTCGTGAACAGCATCAACGCCTAAGTTGTAAATTTCACACCACACAGATTACGCGCATAAATGGAGCCTGTTTTATGGAACAGGCTCCATTTTTTGTACCGCTCGGGTAAGATAGTCCGCATGAATACTTCAATTGACATTTCCCACATCCGCAACTTCTCAATCGTTGCGCACATCGACCATGGCAAGTCCACGATCAGCGATCGCATCCTCGAGCTCACCCATACCGTCGACGAACGCGACATGGAGTCGCAGCTGCTCGACACCATGGATATCGAGCGCGAGCGCGGCATCACGATCAAGTCCAATGCCGTTCGCGTGTCCTATGACGCCGACGATGGCGAGACGTATCAGTTCAATCTGATCGATACGCCGGGCCACGTGGACTTTACCTATGAGGTCTCGCGCTCGCTGGCAGCCTGTGAGGGCGCGGTGCTCGTTGTCGACGCCACACAGGGCGTCGAGGCACAGACCGTCTCCAACGCGACGCTTGCCATGAACGCCAATCTGGACATTGTGCCGGCCATCAACAAGATCGACCTGCCCTCGGCTCATCCCGACGAGGTTAAGACCGAGATCGAGGATGACCTGGCGATTCCTGCCGATGATGCCGTGTGTGTCTCGGGCAAGACCGGCGAGGGCATCCACGATCTGCTGGAGTCCATTGTCTTTTTGATCTCTCCGCCCAAGGGCGATGCGAACGCGCCGCTCAAGGCACTCATCCTGGATTCGTACTTCGACGAGTATCGTGGCGTCGTCGCCACGGTGCGCATCTTTGACGGCTCCATCAAAAAGGGCGATACCCTGCGCATGATGCAGGCAAAGGGCGACTTTTTGGTCGATGGCGTGGGCGTCAAGCGTCCCGCCGAGACCCCGGTCGATGCGCTGACGGTCGGCGAGGTGGGCTACGTGGTCACGGGCCTGAAGGACCCCGAGGCCGTTCGCGTGGGCGATACCCTCACGTGGGCGTCGAATCCCTGCCCCGAGCCGCTTCCCGGTTACCGCGAGGCCAAGCCCATGGTCTATACGGGCCTGTTCCCGATCGATAACAAGGACTACGAGAACCTGCGTGACGCGCTCGATAAGCTGCACGTCAACGACCCGTCGTTGGTGTGGGAGCCCGAGACCTCGGTGGCGCTCGGCTTTGGCTTCCGCGTGGGCTTCTTGGGCCTGCTGCACATGGAAGTCGTCAAGGAACGCCTGGAGCGCGAGTTCAATCTTGACCTCATTGCCACGAGTCCATCGGTCGACTATCACGTCTACAAGACTGACGGCGAGATGATTGATGTCCGCAGCCCGCAGGATCTGCCCGAGGCTACGCGCATCGAGCGCATTGAGGAGCCCTACCTCAAGGCCAAGATTATCTGCCCGCCCGAGTATACGGGTGCCGTCATGCAGCTCGCTATCGAGCACCGCGGCATTACTACCGACATGATCCATCTCACGAGCAAGTCGGTCGAGATGCGCTTCGATATGCCGCTTGCCGAGCTCATCTTGGATTTCTTTGACCAGCTCAAGAGCCGAACCAAGGGCTATGCCTCGCTCGACTACGAGTTCAACGAGTATCGTCCCTCCGAGCTCGTGAAGCTCGATATCTTGCTTTCGGGCGACGAGGTGGACGCGCTGTCGTTTATCGTCCACAAGGACAAGGCCTACGGTCTTGCCCGCGGTCTATGCGACAAGCTCAAGGAAATCATTCCGCGTCAGCTGTTCGAGGTTCCCATCCAGGGTGCTATCGGCAACAAGATCATTGCCCGCTCCACCGTCAAGGCGCGTCGCAAGGACGTGCTTGCCAAGTGCTACGGCGGCGATATCTCGCGTAAGCGCAAACTGCTCGAGAAGCAGAAAGAGGGCAAGAAACGCATGAAGGCCATCGGTTCTGTCGAGGTTCCGCAGGAGGCCTTTATGGCGATCCTCAAGGTGGACGAGTAGGTCTATGGCGCTTTCCGAATATAGTCTGCGGCTGCTGGGCGCCTATGCCGAGCAGCCGTTCCTTATGGCTCCCATGGCGGGCGTGACCGACCCCGCCTACCGCATCATGTGCCGTCGCCGCGGTGCCAATCTCGCCTATAGCGAGATGGTGAGCGTGGCGGGCCTTGCCTATGCTAGCAACAAAACGTGGCGCCTGGTGCTGCCGGCCGACGAGGAGCAGCAGATTTGCGTGCAGCTCTTTGGCTCCAAGCCCGAGCAGTTTGCGAGCGCCGTCGCCGCCGTCGAGGATCGTGTGGGCGATCGTCTGTCGCTCATCGATATCAATATGGCATGCCCCGCCCGCAAGGTCGTTACCAAGGGCGAGGGCTCGGCGCTTATGCGCACACCCGATCTGGCCGAGAAGATTGTTGAGGCAGCTGTGGGCGCGGCTCATGTTCCCGTGACCGTGAAGATTCGCAAGGGTTTTTATGCCGAGGACCGCAACGCCGCAACGTTTGCCCAGATGCTCGAAGGGGCGGGCGCCTCCGCAGTTGCCGTGCACGGTCGTTGTGCCACGCAGCTCTATACGGGGCAGGCCGATTGGTCTGTCGTCGATGAGGTCGCAGATGCCGTCGAGATTCCCGTGATTGGTTCGGGCGATGTGTTCTGCGCCGAGGATGCCGCGGAGCATCTGCGCAGTTCTGGTGCCAGCGCGGTGTTTATCGCGCGCGGCATCTATGGTAATCCCTGGGTGTTCGGTGATGCTCGCGCCCTTGCGCTCGATGGCATACCGGTGCCGGCGCGCAGCTCCGTCGAGCGCCTGGACGCCCTGCGTGAACACCTAACGCTGACGCACGAGCTTCTGCCGCTCATGTCGCGTGCCCGCACGTACGCAAGCTGGTACTTAAAAGGCATGCCCCATGCCGCCGCTTGGCGTGCCCATGTGGTGCGCTGTTCCACATACGAGGAGTTTATGGTGCTGGTCGATGAGATCGAGCGCGATGTGGTGGCCTGCGAGGCCGCACTTGCCGCCGGCGAATCGGTGCCCCCTCATCCGCTGGAGGCTTAAGGGTGGCCGTTACCGCGCTGTACGTGCACGTGCCGTTTTGCGCCCAAAAGTGCCGGTACTGCGACTTTGACTCGCGCAGTTTTGCTCCGTGTGATCTGAGCGCTGCGCTCGATGCCTATTTTGAGCAGTTGTTCGCGCGTCTCGATGCTTTTGGCAAGGCTGGTGCCCTTGACCAGATCCGCACCGTCTATGTTGGCGGCGGTACGCCGTCGCTGGCGGGGGAGCGCCTGGTGGAGCTGGCGCGGCGTATTCGTGCGTGGTGCGCCCCCGTTGAGTTTACCTGCGAGGCCAATCCCGAGTCGCTGACCGCCGAGCTTGCCGCTGCACTTGCCAAGGTTGGTGTCACACGCGTCTCTCTGGGCGTGCAAACGCTCGATAACACCGAACTTACCGCTATCGGCCGTATTCACGATGCCGATCGGGCGCTCGCCGCCATCGCGACAGTCAAGACCGCTGGGCTTGACGTGTCGTGCGACCTTATGTGCGGACTTCCCGGGCAGACCGCAGCGAGTTGGAAGCGCACGCTCGATGGCGTGCTGGTGGCGGCGCCGCATCATGTGTCGGTGTACCCGCTCACGCTCGAGGAGGCCACGCCGCTCTACCTCATGGCGTGTCGCGACGAGTCGCTCGAGCCCGACGAGGATTTTCAGGCCGCCTGCATGGATATGGCACGCGAGCTCCTGGGTGCGGCCGGTTATCACCCCTATGAGGTGGCGAGCTATGCGCTCGACGGCCATGAGTGCGCCCATAACATTGCCTACTGGACCGGACGGGGCTACCTGGGCCTGGGTCGTTCTGCCGCGGGCATGCTCGACGCCGAGGATTTCGACCGTCTTGCAGGTTTGTTCTCCGGCGTGTCTTCTCGAGGCGATGCGCACCGCGTGCGTCTGGTGCAACGCGACGATGACGCGACGGCGTTCGAGGCCGAACATCTGTCGCAGCGCGAGGCTGCGGCCGAAGACCTGATGCTCGCCTGTCGCATGACGCGCGGTGTCGCGTCCGACCTGTTGGTTCGCGCGGCTCGTGTCATCCCGGCCGATGAGCTGGCAGCTGCCTGCGATCGCGCACTCGAATTGGGTCTTGCCACTTGGGTGCCCGAGACGTTCGGGGTCCATGGGGGACCCTTCACTTCGGCAGATGTCGTCGCGGGTCATGTTCGAGCTCGTCTGGCGCCGACCCACCTGGGCTGGCTCGATGGAAATGTTCTGTTCGAGCTGTTTTGGGATCTAGCTTAGGTCGCTCGGGTAGAATTACCGGAATATATACGCTGCTGTGAGCAGGAGGTTGCCGCGCATGGCGACGATGAACGAAAAAGATTACTACGAGATTCTGGGTGTCTCCAAGGACGCCACCTCGCGTGATATTCAAAAGGCCTTCCAGCAAAAGGCCCGCAAGCTCCATCCGGACGTCAACAAAGAGCCGGATGCCGAGGAAAAGTTTAAAGAGGTTTCCGAGGCCTACGCCGTGCTTTCGGACGAGCAGAAGCGTTCGCGCTACGACGCCATGCGTTCGGACAATCCCTTTGCCGGTGCTCCTACGGCTTCGCCCTATGGTGGCGGCTACGCCGGCAGCACGGGTTATGGCAATCCTTTTGAGGGCGGCTTTCCTTTTGGCGGTGCCTGGGGCCAGCAGCGTCGTGGGCAGGCTGCCTATAATCCCGAGAACGGTGCCAACGTGGTCGTCGATATCAAACTCGACGCCAAGGAGGCCAAGGGCGGTGCCCGCAAGACCGTCCGCTATACGCGTTTCGATACGTGCGGACATTGCGGCGGCTCGGGCTCCGTTTCGTCTGAGCATGCCCATACCTGCCCGAGCTGCGGTGGCCGCGGCCACATCGACGTCGACCTGTCCTTCCTGTTTGGTGCGGGTGCGTTCCAGTCGGTCTGCCCCGAGTGCGGCGGTTCCGGTAAAGTCGTGGCCGATCCCTGCCCTGATTGCGGCGGCAGCGGTCGTACTCGCGTAACCTCCGAGCAGACGATTGAGTTTCCTGCCGGCACGCACGATGGCGACGAGGTCCGCATTGGCGGCATGGGTCATGCTGGCACCAACGGTGCCGCGGGCGGCGACCTGGTCGGCCGCGCCCATGTTGAGGCCGAGCGCTTGGAAGGCAAAGCTCGTACCGGTTTTTACCTGATGGGCATCGTAGCGCCGTTTTTGGTACTCTCGGCCATCTCGGGTGTGTTCTCGGCCTTTGCCGTGATGTGCTTTATTCCGTTTACCATGGGCCTGTTCATGGTGCTTTCGGACGGTGTGCTTCATCGCGGCCTGCTGTGGTGGAAGCGCGGTGCGATGCAGTTTGCCAACGGTTTTGCCAATGGCTTCATGTTCGCGCTCGTGTCGGTTTGGTTCGCAAGCTGCTCGCAACGGGCCATGCTTTCGCCGTACCAAATGCAATAACATCAAACCCTTTGTTTGCGGTCGGTCCAGCTTGGGTATAGGACGCACTGTGACAATAATGAAAGTCGGAAGGATTCGGTCGTGTCGGAAAATAGGGATTACTACGAGGTGCTTGGCGTCGACAGGGATGCCGACGCGCGGACGATTAAGCGTGCGTTTCTAAAGAAGGCCCGTACCGTACATCCGGATGTTTCGGACGACCCCGAGGCCGAGGCCAAGTTCAAGGAGCTCAACGAGGCCTATTCCGTTCTTTCCGATGAGCAGAAGCGTGCTAACTACGACCGTTACGGCACTGCCGACGGCCCTGGTGGTTCGGGCTACGTCGATATCAACGATATCTTTGGTGGCATGGGCATGGACGACCTCTTCTCGTCGTTCTTTGGCGGCGGTGCCGGCGGTGGCGCCCGCAGCCGTCGTGAGCGTCGTCGCGGACGAGACATGGCCATCTCGCTTTCGGTGACGCTCGAGGAGGCGGCGCTCGGCTGCAAAAAGACAATCAGCTATGACCGCCTTGCTCCTTGCGAGGACTGCAATGGCACCGGTAGGGCAGAGGGCGCACAGGAAAAGCAGTGCGGCCGCTGCCACGGTACGGGCTACGTCACGACGGTTCAGCGATCGTTTTTGGGCCAGGTTCAGTCTTCCTCGCCTTGCCCCGACTGCCATGGCGAGGGCACGGTTATCGATCATCCCTGCGAGACCTGCGACGGTCAAGGCCGTACGCCTTCGCACGAAAAGATCGACATCGATATTCCCGCCGGCGTTTCGACCGGTCGCCAGCTGCGTGTGAGCGGCTTTGGCGAGGCCGGCCTTCGCGGCGAGCCTTCGGGCGACCTGATTGTCAACGTGCGCGTCGCCGACCATGAGCGCTTTAAGCGCAACGGTGACGACCTGTACCTGGTGAGCGATATCTCGATTGCGCAGGCTGCGCTCGGCTGCGAGATCGAGGTCGAGGGCATTATGCCCGACGAGGTCGTTAAGGTGACGGTTCCCGCCGGCGCCCAGTACGGCGACACCGTGAGCGTCAATAATTACGGCATGCCGCGCATTGGCGGTGGCGGTTCGCGTGGCCGCCTGATCGTGCAACTGCGCGTGGTCGTTCCCACCAATCTTTCCAATAAGCAACGCGAACTGCTCCGTGCTTTTGCCGATGAGATGGGCGATGACGTCGCTTCTGGTAAGAAGTCGGTGACCGACCGTATTAAGAGTGCCCTCGACGATATCCTCGATTAAGGAGCCCGCGTGCTCGCACCTCATATTTCCGTCGTCAACCTCGGCTGCCGCGTCAACCGGGTTGAGTCTGACCGTATCACTGCCGATCTTATGCGTCTGGGCTTTGCTATTGTGGATCCCCAGGATGCCGATCTGATCGTCATTAACACCTGTGCCGTTACGGGCGAGGCCGAGGCCAAGACCCGTAAGGCCGTCCGTCATGCGCTGGCCCATCCTAACGAGCCCTATGTGCTTGTGACCGGTTGCGTGGTCAATTTACATCCCGAGGAGCTGCTGGAGCTTTCGGATCGCGTGATCGCCGAGCCGTCCAAGATCGATGTCGCCGAACGTGTCTGCGAGGTGTTGGGCGTTGAGTCCGATAGCGTTCCCGCCTGTAGTGATGGCGAGGTGGTCGATGCGCTCGGTCGCTCTCGCCTGGGCGTGAAGATTCAGGACGGCTGCAACCATCGCTGCACCTATTGCATTGTGTGGAAGGCACGCGGCCCCGAGCGCTCCGTGCCCGTTGAGTCCGTGCTCGAGCAAGTTCGTGAGGCCCAGGAGGCCGGCGTGCCCGAGGTGGTGCTGACCGGTGTGAACCTGGGTGCCTACGATGGCAAGAGCGCGACCGACGAGCACGTCGAAATCGATGAGCTGCTCGAGGCCATCATGGAGCGCACGTCTATTCCGCATGTGCGCATTTCCTCGGTCGAGCCCATGGATATCTCCGAGCGCCTGCTTAAGGTTATGGCGCGCCACCCGCAGCGTATCGCCCCGTTTTTGCACCTGCCCGTGCAGTCCGGCTGCACGGCGACCCTGCATCGCATGGGCCGTCCCTATAGCGCCGAGGCCTTTGAGGACACGGTGCGTATGATTCGCGCCAACTTGCCCCAGGCGTCCCTTTCGTGCGATGTCATCGTCGGTTTTCCTGGTGAGACGGACGAGGAGTTCGAGGAGTCGCTGGCTCTGTGTCGCCGTGTTGGTTTCTCGCGTATGCACGTGTTCCGCTACAGCAAGCGTCCCGGCACCCTTGCCGCCGATATGCCCGACCAGGTGCCGCCCGAGGTTATGGCCGAGCGCAGCCGTCGTATGCGAGCCGCCGCACAGGAGCTCGCTATTGCCGACGCTCGTCGTCGCGTGGGCACGGTCGAGCGTGCCGTGCTCGAGTATGGTGACAACCTGACGCTCGGCTCGTTCCATCATGCCCGTCTTGACGATACCTGTGGACTTACAGCCCCGTGCCTGCTCGATGTTGCTATCATCGGAGTCGATGATTCCGGCTTGGTCCATGCACGCAGGGAGGTTCATGGAAGCCTCGAAGATTAGACTTACCGTTCCCGAGGGAATTGATCCCTCATGCGTTTTGGGCGCCGGCGACGGCGTCCTTCGCGCGCTCGAGAGCTTGGTTTGCGCCCATGTGGTCGCCCGTGGCGATAGCATCGCCGTGTGCGGTGACCCGGACGAGGTCGAACTCGTGGCGCGTTTTTTCGAACACGCTTTTCGCGAGGCGGCCGCCGGGCGCACGCTGTCTGCCGATGATGTCTCTCGCTGCCTGGTCGTCTTGCGCGACGGTGAGCACGAGGCTACGTCGCTTCGCGATGACGTGCTGCTTTCGTATCGCGGCCGCGTCATTCGCCCCAAGACGCTTGGGCAAAAGCGCTATGTGGATGCCATCCGCTCGCATACCATCACGTTTGGCTTGGGTCCTGCCGGTACCGGTAAGACCTATCTGGCTATGGCGCTCGCCGTTGCCGCGCTCAAGCGTCACGAGGTGGGCCGTCTGATCTTGACGCGTCCGGTTGTCGAGGCGGGGGAGAATCTGGGCTTTTTGCCCGGCACCCTCGAGGAAAAGATCGATCCCTACATGCGTCCGCTTTACGACGCCCTTTTTGACATGATGGATCGCGAGCGCACCGATGAGCTTATGGAGCGCGGCGTGATCGAGATTGCCCCGCTTGCCTATATGCGCGGCCGCACGCTGAGCGATGCCTTCGTGGTGCTCGACGAGGCGCAAAATACCACGCCCGAGCAGATGAAGATGTTTCTGACGCGCTTGGGTTTTAACTCCAAGTTCGTGATTACTGGCGACCTGAGCCAGCGCGACCTGGTGGGTCGTCGTGGTGGCTTGGCGGATGTCGAGAAGATTTTGGGCCGTGTCGACGATGTCGCATTTTCGCACCTCGAGCGTGCCGACGTGGTGCGCCATGCCTTGGTGGGACGTATCGTCGAGGCATATGATGCTTATGATGACGTGCGCGAGCAGCGCCCGCGCGACCGAAAGGAGTCCCGTTGAGTGTATTGATCAGCAACGATGCCGAGCTCGATACGCTGCTCGACGCGCAGGAGGTAGAACACATCTGCGAGGTCGTGCTTGCCGCCGAAGGCGTTGAGCGTGAAGTCGAGATTTCCCTTTCGTATGTCGACGAGGACGAGATGCACGAGCTCAACCACGAGTGGCGCGGTATCGACCGCACCACCGATGTCCTCTCGTTTGAGTGCGACTCGGCCTTTGACGATGACATTCCCGTCGATGAGACGCTCGAGCTCGGCGATATTATCTTGGCCCCGCAGGTTATTGCCCGTCAGGCCCCCGGTTTTGGCAATAGCCCTGCTGACGAGTGCCGTCTGATGCTCGTACACGGCATGCTGCACCTGCTGGGCTATGACCACATCGAGGACGACGAGGCCGAGGTCATGGAGGCCCGCGAGGACGCCATCCTGCGCGATCTGGCGCTCGAGCGCGGCGAGGACCCCAAGCTAGTCCACGTCGGCCCCATCACCAACCACGCCCACGACTAGGAGCCGTCTATGATTCCCGGATCGAACAAGGACCATCCGTCCTTCTTTAAGTCGTTTTCCTACGCCATGGAGGGCTTCGTCACCGCCGTCAAGACCGAGCGCAACATTAAGGTCATGCTCGTTGCGGGCGTGTGCACCGTCATTGCCGGCTGCGTCGTGGGGCTCGACATTGCCGAGTGGGCCACGATTATCATCTGTTGTGGCCTGGTGATTCACGGCGAGCTGTGCAACACCGCTATGGAGGCCATCGTCGACCTGGCGACCCAGGAGCTCCATCCGCTGGCCAAGCGTGCGAAGGACATCGCCGCCGCTTCCGTATACGTACTTTCCATTACCGCCGCGATTGTGGGCGTGCTGGTATTTGCCCACGCGCTCGGCTTTATTTAGAAAGGGATTCCCATGTCCGACAATATGCAGCCTATCGATGAGATTTTGGATGACGAGGCCGAGGAGTTCGACCCGTTTGAGGGCATGAGCGATGAGGAGCTCGACGCCCTGTGCGACGAGGACGACAACCTCGCGGGCTTTGGCGACGTGGAGCCCGGTTTCCGCAGCGGCTTTGTGGCCCTGGTCGGTCGTCCCAACGCCGGCAAGTCCACGCTGCTCAACGCCTGTTACGGCAAGAAGGTCGCCATCACCTCGCCGGTGGCCCAGACGACTCGCCGCCGCATGCGCGCCGTCGTCAACCGCCCCGGCTACCAGCTGGTCTTTGTCGATACCCCGGGTATTCATAAGCCTAAGGACGGCCTGGGTTCCGAGCTTAACAAGAGTGCGTTGTTCGAGCTGAACGATGTCGATGTCGTCGCGTTTTTGATTGATGCCACCAAGCCCATCGGCAGGGGAGACGCCTGGGTTGCCGAGCGTGTCAGATGCGCTCGTTGCAAGAAGGTCCTGGTGCTCACTAAGGCCGATGAGGCCGACCCCGCACAGGTCATGGAGCAGCTTAAGGCCGCCCACGAGCTCATGGAATATGACGACGAGATCGTGACGTCGTCGGTCAAGAACTTCAACGTCGATGCCTTTATCGAGACCGTTGCGCACTTTTTGCCCGAAGGCCCGCGTTGGTTCCCCGAGGACATGGGCACCGACGCTTCTGACGAGACGCTCGTTGCTGAGTTTGTGCGCGAAAAGGTCTTGCGCCGCACCCGTGATGAGATCCCGCACTCCGTTGGCGTGATCTGCGATGCGCTCGAGCAGACCAAGAAGGTGCTACGCGTGCACGCCACCATTTACGTCGAGCGTGAGGGCCAGAAGGGCATCATCATCGGCAAGGGCGGCGAGATGATCAAGCATATCGGTATCGACGCCCGTCGCGATCTTGAGCGCATCTTTGGCACGCAGGTCTTTTTGGAGCTGGACGTGAAGGTCAAGGCCGGCTGGCGTGACGACGAGGCCCAGATTCGCCGCTTTGGGTACAACGCGGAAGATTAGTTCGCGTCAATGGCAGGCTCCCGGACATATCGCACGAAGGTGCTCGTCCTCGATAAGACGAAGCTCAAAGAGACGGACCTGATCTTGACGATGCTTGACGAGCGGGGCCGGCAGGTTCGTGCCGTGGCAAAGGGCGCCCGCAAACCCGGTGGACGTCTGGCTGCGCGCTGCGAGTTGTTCTGTACGGTCGATATGCTGCTCGCGCATGGACGGTCACTCGACGTGGTTTCTCAGGCCGAGCTTATGGAGGCGCCGCTCGGCGCTGCGCCCTATTACGAGACGACCTGCGCCGCAAGCGCGATCGCCGAGGTCGCGCGCGTGTGCTCGTTCGAGGACGCCGAGGACCCGTTTACCTTTGCTATAACGCAGCGAGCGCTTGCCCTGGTGGGCAGCGGGCTCGACACGGCGCATATGGATCTACTTGTTGCGGCATATGTCTTTAAGCTGCTGTCGCACGTTGGCTATCGACCCGATTTTTCGGCCTGCGTGCTGTGCGGAGACCCCATGCTGTCGTATTTTTCGCCCCAGGCGGGCGGCCTCATGTGCGGGTCGTGCGCGTCGAGCGTTCCAGGTGCCGAACTGGTGTCGACCGGTGAGGCCGCATGGCTGCGCGCCCTCATGTCCATGACCTTCGATGCGCTTTTGGCCGAGCGAATCGACCCGCATACCGCAGCCTTTTTGCTGGGGCTTTCGCATGTTTGGGCTGCGACGCACACCGATCAGCGCCTCCGTGCGATGGAATTCATGTTGGGTCGGTGATGATGCGCAGGCGCGGGCTGCTTGTGGTAACATACCGACCTGTTGGTACCTCGACCTTGGTTGCTCGCTCCACCGGCGGCTTCCCAGTCCGAGGCGAATCGAGTCGCCCGATGGCGACGCAAAACGAAAGGTGAAACAATGACTGTTTCCAAAGAGCGCAAGGCGGAGCTGACTGCCCAGTTCGGTAACACCCCGGTCGACACCGGCAACCCCAAGGTTCAGGTCGCCATCCTGTCCGAGCGCATCAAGGAGCTGACCGAGCACATGAAGTCCCACCAGAAGGACTTCCACACCCGTCGTGGTCTGCTCATGCTCGTCGGTCGTCGTCGTCGTCTTCTCTCCTACATCAAGAAGAACGACATCGTCGAGTACCGTGAGCTCATCAAGGCTCTGGGCATCCGCGACAACATCCAGTAGGATTTGTACATGCTAAGAGCGTCCTGCGCAGCGGGGCGCTCTTTTTGTGTAAGGGCGTGAACAATCACGCTCTGAAGCGTGGCGGGGGCAGGGGGCCCGCGTCACATGAGAAGCCCGCAGGCAAGGGGCCTGTGGGGTAAAGGAGAACAATGACACTCGTATCCAAGACCTTTGAGCTGTACGGCAAGACCTACACCTTTGAGTCGGGCGAGCTTGCCAAGCAGGCCACCGGCGCCTGCCTGGTCAAGCAGGGCGACACCACCATGCTCGACACCGTGGTCGTCTCCAAGGAGCGCAAGAACTACGACTTCTTCCCGCTGACCGTCGACTTCAACGAGAAGATGTACGCCGCCGGCCGCATCCCGGGTGGCTACCTCAAGCGTGAGGGCCGTCCCAGCGAGAAGGCCACGCTCACCGCGCGCATGATCGACCGTCCGATTCGCCCGAGCTTCCCGGATGGCTTCCGCAACGAGGTGCACATCGTCGCTACCTCGCTTGTCGCCGACCAGGTCAACCCCTTTGACGTCATCAACGTCATGGGTGCTTCCCTGGCCATGACGCTCGGCGGCGTGCCCTTCGAGGGCCCGCTTGCCTGTGTGCGCATCGGCCGTAACGTGGAGACCGGCGAGTTTATCGTCAACCCCACCTACGAGGAGCGCGAGAACTCCGATCTGGACCTGGAGCTGGGTGGATCCGCCGACTTCATCTCGATGGTTGAGGCCGGCGCAGAGGAGATCTCCGAGGACGACATGCTCGCCGCCATGAAGTTTGGCCAGGAGGCCCTTGCCGCTTTCTGCCAGGCTCAGGACGAGTTCGTCGCCGAGTGGGAGCAGGTTAACGGCCCCATCGTCAAGAAGGAGTACCCGCTCGATCAGCCCGTCGAGGAGGTCCAGGAGCGCATCTTCGCCCACTACGACGAGATGGCAGCCGCCCTTCGCGATGCCGACAAGCTCTCCCGTATCGGTAAGGTCGAGGCTCTGAAGGAGTCCATCCGCGCCGAGTTCACCGAGGAGGAGCAGGCCGCTTGGGAGCGCGAGATCCCCGTGGCGCTCAAGAAGCTCGAGAAGAAGGCCATGCGCACCATGGTCGTCGAGACCGGCGAGCGCGTCGACGGCCGTGCCGCCGATGAGATCCGCCCCATCATGGTGAAGGACAACTACCTGCCGCTCGTTCACGGCTCCGGCCTGTTCCAGCGTGGCCAGACCCAGGTGCTCTCGGTTCTTTCGCTCGGCATGCTCAACGAGGGCCAGCGTCTGGATACCATCGAGCCTACCGAGGGCAAGCGCTACATGCATCACTACAACTTCCCGCCGTTCTGCACCGGCGAGACTGGCCGCATGGGCAGCCCCAAGCGCCGCGAGATCGGCCACGGCAACCTTGCTGAGCGCGCTCTGCTTCCGGTGCTCCCCGACGAGAACGAGTTCCCCTACGCCATCCGCGTCGTCTCCGAGGTCATGGAGTCCAACGGCTCCTCTTCGATGGCTTCGACCTGCGGCTCCACGCTCGCCCTTATGGACGGCGGCGTGCCCATTAAGCGCCCGGTCTCCGGTATCGCCATGGGCCTGATCCAGGAGGAGGGCAAGACCGTGGTCCTGTCCGACATCCAGGGTCTCGAGGACTTCCTGGGCGACATGGACTTTAAGGTCACCGGCACCACCGAGGGCATCACCGCCCTGCAGATGGACAACAAGGCTACCGGCCTCACCTTCGACATCCTGGCCCGCGCCCTGCAGCAGGCCAAGGAGGGTCGCGCTTTCATCCTGCAGAAGATGCTCGATGTGATCCCCGAGCCGCGCCACACCACGCGCAGCACCGCCCCGCGCATCGTCTCCATCCAGGTTCCGACCGACAAGATCCGCGACGTCATCGGTTCCGGCGGTAAGGTCATCCGTGGTATCCAGGACGAGACCGGCGCCTCGGTCGACATCCAGGAGGACGGCACCGTCTTTGTCGGCGGCACCGGCGAGTCCGTCGATCAGGCTGTCGAGCGCATCAAGCTCATCATTAAGGTTCCCGAGCCGGGCGAGGAGTACACCGGTCGCGTGGTCTCCATTCAGCCCTTCGGCGCCTTCGTGAACCTGCTGCCCGGCAAGGACGGCCTGCTGCACATCTCCCGCGTTGCCAAGGGCCGCGTGGAGAAGGTCGAGGACGTCCTCAACGTGGGCGACGAGGTCAAGGTCGTCGTCATCGAGGTCGACGATCGCGGCAAGATCTCGCTCGATCGTCTTGACAAGCCCGAGGCCCCGGCTCGCGCCGAGGGTGCCTCCGAGGGCGACGGCGAGCATTTCCAGCGCCGTGAGCGTCCGCGTCGCGAGCGCTCCGAGCGCAGCGACCGTCCGCGCCGTCCCGGCGACAACGGAGGTCGCAAGCCCCGCCGTCACCACGACGCCGAGTAACAGCTACACATAAGCAGCTCAACAAGGGCGACTCCGTACAGGGGTCGCCCTTTTGCTTGCGCCCGGGAGGGCCGCATATGAAGTTTCCTGCTCTACAGTCCTGCGCAAGACGGAAAGCACATTAAGTGCTTTCCTTTGCGTGCGGAACTCGCGATAAACTTCATATGCGGCCCTCCCGGGCGCAAGCAAAAGGGCTGGTTAGTGCCGCTCGCTATTTAGTTAGACAGTCTATTCAGTAGTCAGATTTCAGATCAGTAGATAGACACAGCAGTATTTCCCCTGATAAAACCTACCAAAATAAACCTATCTCATATTGGCAGGTCAGGGCTCAGCGGCCCCGGCACGGGCTAAGTTTATCGCGAGTTCCGCACGAACAGGAGGCCACTTAATGTGGCCTCCGTCGTGAGCAGGACTGTAGAGCAGGAAACTTAGCCCGTGCCGGGGCCGCTGAGCCCTGACCGGCGGGATACACAGGTTCAGATGGGGCTTTGATGCATGGGTGGTCTGTTGTTGTGCAAATGGGTATCATACTGTGGTTATTGCATCGACTCTGTGATGCATGTTTGTACGTTCCCGGCGGTCGGTTTGCCAGAAGCGCCCCGTCGGTTGTTCCAGACCCGTTTCGAAGAAAGGAAACCACACGAACCTATGGCAGCTAAAAAATCATCTCCCTTGAAGATCATTCCGCTCGGCGGCCTTGACGGCATCGGCAAGAACATGACGGTCTTCGAGTGCGGCGACGACATGGTGCTCGTCGACGCCGGCCTCATGTTTCCCGACGATTCCCAGCCCGGTATCGACCTGGTGCTTCCCGACTACACCTATGTTCTGGAGAACGAGGAGAAGCTCCGCGGCATCATCGTTACCCACGGCCACGAGGACCACACCGGTTCGCTTCCGTATCTGCTGCAGGACCTCAACAACAAGGTGCCCATCTTCTCGAGCAAGCTGACGCTTGGCTTTATCGAAGGCAAGCTTTCTGAGTTCCGCATCCGCGCACCCAAGTTCCGCGAGGTTAAGGGCGGCAGCCATGTCAACCTCGGCGGCATCTCGCTCGACTTCTTCTCGATGACGCACTCCATCCCCGGCGCTCTGGGCGTGTTCATTCGCACCAATCAGGGCACCGTTATGCACACTGGCGACTTTAAGCTCGACCAGACGCCCATCGATGGTGTCACGCCCGACTATGCCGCTATCAGCCGCTTTGCCAAGCAGGGCATCGACCTGCTGCTTTCCGACTCCACCAATGCCACGGTTCCCGGCTTTACCAAGTCCGAGGCCGAGGTTGGTCCCAATCTGCTGCACGCCATCAAGAACGCCCCGGGTCGCGTGTTCGTCGCGTCGTTCTCGAGCCACATTCATCGCCTGCAGCAGATCTGCGATGCCGCCCGTAAGTGCGGCCGTAAGGTCGTTGTGACCGGTCGCTCCATGCTCACCAACACCCGCGTCGCGCGCGAGCTGGGCTACCTCAACATCGACGATGCCGATATCATCGATGCCTTCGATATCGATAACCTGCCCGACGACAAGATCGTCGTCATGTGCACCGGTTCGCAGGGCGAGCCGCTGTCGGCCCTGTCCCGCATGGCCAATGGCGAGCACAAGACGCTCTCCATCCACGAGGGCGATACCGTCATCCTCTCAGCAACTCCCGTTCCCGGCAACGAGAAGGCCGTCCAGCAGGTCGTCAACAGCCTGGCCAAGCTCGGCTGCGACGTGTGGGATAAGAACCGCGCTCTCGTCCACGTCTCCGGTCACGGTAGCCAGGAGGAGCTCAAGCTCCTGATGGCCATGGCCAAGCCCACGTACTTTATGCCGGTTCACGGCGAGGCCGTGCATCTGCGCGCCCATGCCCAGCTGGCCCGCAAGATGGGCATCAAGGACGATCATATCTTTATCCTCGATAACGGCGACACGCTCGAGATGCGCGGCGGTATCGTCAAACGCGGTACGCCCGTCGAGTCCGGCGTCGTCTACGTCGACGGCCTGCGTATCGGCGATACCGACCCCATCGTCCTGCGCGATCGCCAGAAGCTCGCCAACGACGGTATGGTCACGGCCGTCGCCATCGTCTCGCTCAAGCACAAGAAGATCGAGGCCATCGAGTTCTCGGGCCGCGGCGTCTCGTTTGCCATCGACGACCAGTTCTCCGAGGATGCCTCCGCGTCCATTATGAAGACGATCGAGAAGGGCAAGTTCAGCTTTACGAGCAGCGGTTCCGATGCCATTCGCAAGGCCGTGCGCGACTCGCTCTCCAACTTTATCTGGAGCCGTACGCGCACTCGTCCGATGATCATCCCGGTCGTCATGGAGGTTTAGTTTGGCGCGCGGATCTGCACAAAACGCCAAAGGCAATAAGGCCAACAACCAACCGGCATCTGCTAAGGGTGCCGGTTCCCATCTGCGTGCCAATAAGGGTCACGAGTCCGAGTTCGATGATTTCGAGCCCTTGGTCGAGCCCTCGGCCAACCGCGATATCGCCGGCGTGGTCATTGCCGTCTTGGCGATTGCGTCCTTTATTGCCGTGATTTCGCCGGCGACTGCGCCCGTTACGGCTGCGGTTGCCGGTTTCTACCACTTGGGCTTTGGTCTGGGCGCCTACGTGCTGCCGATCGTCATTTTGCTGTTTGCCGCCACGCTCTTTTTAGGCGAGGACTCGCCGCTCAACGCGCGCTCTGTTGCGGGCGGCGCCGTGGTCTTTATCGCCGTCGTCTCCATTCTTTCGTTGATGGTGCCAGGTACGAGCGACTCGTGCGACCTTATGTTCACGCCGCAAAATCTGTCCGCCTCGGGTGGCTACATTGGTGCGTTTATTGCGAGTGCGCTGCAGAATGCCCTGGGTAAGCCTATCGCGATGGTGGTCCTGTTGGGCCTTGTCGTCGTGGGCCTGGTCATCATCGGCTTTTCGGTGGGCGGCGTTTTGCGCTCTGCCCGCGACCGTGCGGCAGATTTTGCCGAGCGCCGTCGTGCCGACGTCAACGCGAGTCCGTGGGGTGACGATGAGGCCCTGTCGGTGCCCGGCGTTGCCCGTCCTCACCTGAGCATTCTTCGTCAAAAGGGCTCCGATGCTGCCGTGACCACGGTCATGGGCAACGATGTGGAAGCGGTTTTGGACGATGACGACGAGGACGAGGATCCGTTTGTCGACGTGTCCGATGCCGTGGAAGCTGAGCGCGCTAAGACGACGCTGTTGCCGCGCCGCCATGCCAAGAAGGGCAAGGCTGCGCCCAAACTCAATACGAGTGAGCCCGACCCGTCTTGGTCCGAGAGCGAGATTGAGCTCACCGAGGGCGATGACGAGGACGACGAGGCTCCGATTGAGACCGCAAAGACAACTTTGCTGCCGCGTCGCCATGCAAAGCGCGACCAGGTAACCGGTCAGCTTTCGATGGAAGACGACCCCGATAAGATCGACGAGTCCGAGCCGCCGTTTGCCGTGAATCCTGTCTCGGCAGCACCTCAGACCCCCGACTTCTTGAAGCATCCCAAGGTTGCCGATGCGCCTGCCTTGAGTGCTGTCGAATCGGCTGCGGCTAGCGATGGGGGAGCGGACGGCGGCGCCGCAGATAACGAGGGCGAAGAAGAGGACGGCCTCAAACTTCCGCCACTTGAGATTCTGCATGCCAACCCGCAGTCGGCTTCCTCCGCGTCTTCTGACAAGGAGCTGGAACAGACTGCCGAGTCGCTTCAGTCCACCTTGCTGGAGTTTGGTCGTAGTGCCCGCGTGGTCGGCTGGATCGCCGGCCCCACGGTGACGACCTTTAAGCTGCAACCTGGCGAGGGCGAGCGCGTGAGCAAGATTTCGAGCCTCGAGGACGATATCGCGCTATCGCTTGCTGCCCAGTCCGTGCGTATCTTTGCCCCGATCCCCGGCACCTCGCTTGTGGGTATCGAGATCCCCAATCGCAAGCGCCAGAACGTCAACCTGGGCGACGTGCTTCCCTATGTGAAGGGCGGTCCGCTCGAGCTCGCCATCGGTCGAGATGCCGAGGGTACGCCGGTCGTCGCCGACCTTGCCAAGATGCCCCACCTGCTGATCGCCGGTACCACGGGTTCCGGTAAGTCGGTCATGATCAACTCCATCATCACGACCTTGCTCATGCGCGCCCTTCCCGAGGACGTTCGCCTGATCATGGTCGACCCCAAGCGCGTCGAGCTTGCGGGCTATAACGGTCTGCCGCATCTTTACGTGCCTGTAGTGACCGAGCCCAAGCAGGCCGCGAGCGCTCTGCAATGGGCCGTGTCCGAGATGGAGCGTCGCCTGAAGGTCTTCGAGCGTCTCAACGTGCGTAAGATCTCGACTTACAACGAAAAGCAGGCCGCCGGCGAGTTTGAGCATTACGATAACCCGCCGCAAAAGATGCCCTACCTGGTCATCATCATCGACGAGCTCTCGGACCTGATGATGGTCGCCGGTAAGGATGTCGAGGCCTCGATCGTGCGTATTGCTCAGCTGGGCCGTGCCGCCGGTATCCACCTTATCGTGGCCACGCAGCGCCCGAGCTCCAACGTGGTGACGGGCCTTATCAAGGCTAACATCACCAACCGCATCGCCTTTAACGTCGCCACGGGTATCGACTCGCGCGTCATCATTGATCAGATGGGCGCCGAAAAGCTCACTGGTTTGGGCGACATGCTGTTCTCAAAGGTCGACTGGGGCAAGCCTCGCCGTATCCAGGGCTGCTTTGTCTCGGATGACGAAATCAACGAGATTGTCGAGTTCGTCAAGTCGCAGAGCGAGCCCGACTACCACGAGGAGATCCTGTCTGCCGTGGCGCCCGCTTCCATGTCCATGGCGGGTGGCGGCGGCATTGTCCGCACCGGAGTCGCCGAGCCGCAAGACGATGATCCTCTCATTTGGGAAGCCGCCCATATTGTGGTGGAATCGCAGCTTGGCTCCACATCTGGCCTGCAACGTCGTCTGAAGGTTGGCTATGCGCGCGCCGGGCGTATTATGGACATGCTGGAAGAAAAGGGTGTCGTCGGTCCGCCCGACGGTTCCAAGCCGCGCGAGGTCCTGCTGGACGAGGAGGGGCTTGCCGCGCTGGAATCTGTCGACGCCGAGATGGCACGTGAAGATCGTGAGTTTGGAGGATTCTGATGGCTGCACGCTTTGGTGACATGCTGCTCGAGCAGCGTCGCCGAATGGGCCTTTCCATTCAGCAAGTCGCCAACACCATCAAAATCAGGCCGCAGATCATCGAGTTTTTCGAGACCGGTAACTTTGCTTCGATGCCGCCGCGCGGCTATGCGCAGGGCATGATTTCGAGCTATGCTCGCTTTTTGGGCCTCAATCCGCGCGAGGTCGTCAATGCCTACTTTGACGATCTGATGGCATATGAGCGCGAGACGTCGCAGCAGGGCGGTCGTTTTCAGGACGCCGCTGGCTACGTCAATTCGCGTTCCTCGGTCGACAACGGGCGCTTCCTGATGGTTCAGGGCGGTCGTTCGACCCGCTATGGACAGCGTCCTCAGCAGGCCGGTTATATTACCGAGACGGGTTCGGGTGAGGAGATTCGCTCACAGCGTGACCGGTTCCGCAGTACGCCGATGCCCGAGGACCGTGCACTTCCCGCTGCCCGCGGTGTAGCGCGTGACCCTCGTGCCGGCTACGGCGACGGCGGCTATTCCGATCGCGGTTACCGTGGTGCCTCCACCGGACGCTCTCGCGGTGGCTATGCGGATGCCGATACCACGCAGGTGACGCCGCGTCTTCGCTCTCAATCACAGCCGTATGGCCAGCGCTCTTCGGCTCCGCGTTCGGGCCAGCGTGGCTATCAAGGCCGCGGTGAACTTGCGCCCCGCTCGGGTCAGCGCAGCCTTCAGGGCCAGGGTGGCTATCGCGGCCGTTCCGATAGCAATCGTGGTCGTATGCCTCAGGGAGGCGGCCGCAGCAGTTCCAGTCGTGGACGCGGCGGATCACGTACTCCTCAAAACAACGGGCTCGATCCGCGTATCGTCTACGCCGGCATCGGTGCCGTTGTGCTGCTGTTGATTGTGCTCATCGTGGTGCTTCTGCGCGGCTGCGCATCTTCGGCGCCCGAGAACACGCCCGAGACGCCCACTGCTACCAAGATGACGACCAAGAAGTCTTCTAAGAAGACCGAAACGGTCGACGAGGACGATGACACCGATGAGGCGACGGATGAGTCGACTGATTCGGACGCCACCAAGACGACGGCCAAGAAGGAAGAGAACGAGGTCACGAAGGTCAAAGTCTCCGTTGCCAAGGGAAAGACCGCGTGGATTGAGGTCAAGGTTGACGGCAAGTCGGTCTATGGCGCCCAGGCGACTGGCCCCTTTGAGCAGGAGTACACGCCCGAGTCTTCGATCGAGATCACCACGTCCAAGCCTTCCGATGTCACCGTTACCAAGAACGGTGAAAAGGTTCGTTACGATACCAAGACCTCGGGCGTGGCGCGTGTGACGATCACCGTTCCCAAGAAGGAGACGTCTGATTCCGAGAATGGTGAAAGTTCTGATGGTACCGACACCACCGATGGTACCGATACCACCGACGGTACCGATGCCCAGTCCACGGATGGCGCCGATACCGCAACTGACGGTCAGACACCCACCGATTCTACCGACAATTCGTACGATAGCTACTAGGCCGCTCGTACGCGAAAGGAAACATCATGGCTAAAGATTCCAGCTTCGACGTCGTGTCCGAGGTCAACATGCAAGAGGTCGACAACGCCTTCCAGCAGACCACGCGCGAGATTTCCCAGCGCTATGACCTTAAGGATTCCGGCGCCACGATCGAGCTTTCGAAGGGCGACAAGCTCTTTACGATCAACGCCCCGGCCGACTTTGTCTCCAAACAGATTGTCGACGTGCTGAGCTCCAAGCTCATCAAGCGCGACATCGACCTCAAGGCTGTCTCGTGGGATGCTCCGCAGGCGGCATCGGGCGGCACCGTGCGCGTGCTCGGCCATATCGTCGAGGGTATCGACCAGGCGACCGCCAAGAAGATCAACAAGGACATCAAGGATCAAAAGCTCAAGGTCAAGGTGACCATCGAGGCCGACAAGCTGCGTGTTTCCTCTGCTTCGAAGGACGCGTTGCAGACCGTGATTCAGTTCCTGCGCGACCAGGACTACGGCCAGCCGCTGCAGTTCACCAACTACCGCTAATATCAATCGAAAGGACCGCTCTCCAACATGGATACACCGTTGGGCTCCGTGCTCTACATCACCCTCGGGTGCGCTAAGAACGAGGTTGACACCGACCGCATGCGTTCTCTTTTGACCGCCGCGGGCTACGAGGAGGCATTCGACCCGCAGGATGCCGATATCGCCATCGTCAATACTTGCTCGTTCCTCGCCTCCGCAACGTCCGAGAGCATCGAGACCACGCTCGAGCTCGCCAACGAGGTTCAGGACGGCGTTCGTTCTTGCCCCATCGTCATGTGCGGCTGCGTGCCGTCGCGCTATGGCGATGACCTGCCTGACGAGCTGCCCGAGGTCGCTGCCTTTGTGAAGGCCGACGAGGAAGATGGCATCGTGGCGGTCATCGATGGCGTGCTGGGTGTCGAGCGTGAGATTGCAGCCTATATCCCGCAGGTCAAACGTACCGTCGAGGGTGCTGTCGCCTACGTCAAGATTTCCGATGGCTGCAACCGCTTCTGCAGCTTCTGCATGATCCCGTATATCCGCGGTCGTTACCACTCGCGCAATGCCGAGAGCATCATCTCCGAGGTACGCGACCTGGTCGCCGGTGGCGTCCGCGAGATCGTTCTGATCGGTCAGGACACGGGCATCTGGGGTACCGACTTCGCCGACGAGGACCTCGCCGAGGGCGCGCCGCGCAATCTGGCGCAGCTGCTGCAGGCCGTTGCTGAGGCGGTGCGTCCTCATAACGTGTGGATCCGCGTGCTCTATCTGCAGCCCGAGGGCATGACTGACGAACTCATCGAGACGATTCGCGATACGCCCGAGGTGCTGCCCTATATCGATATCCCCGTGCAGCACTGCGACGCGCGCATTCTCAAGGCCATGCGTCGCTCCGGTTCGCGCCAGGAGCTCGAGGATCTGTTCCGCGACCTTCGCGAGCGCATCCCCGGCATCGTGATTCGTTCCACGGCCATGGTCGGTTTCCCGACCGAGACCGACGACGAGTTCCGCGACCTTATCGACTTTATGGACACCGTCGGCTTTGACTACACGAGTGTCTTTGCATACTCGCAGGAGGAGGGCAGCCTGGCCGCCAAGATGGACGGACAGGTCGACGAAGAGGTCAAGCTCGAGCGCGCCCAGGAGGCCATGGACCTGGCCGAGTCGCTCGGCTTTGCCGCCACCGCCGCCCATGTGGGCGAGCGCGCCCAGGTGATCGTCGACGGTATCGAAGAGACCGAGGACGGCGCCGAGCTGATCGGCCATGCCTGGTTCCAGGCGCCCGATTCCGATGGAGCGGTGCATCTGGACGCCAGCGAGGCGTCCGTGGGCGATATTCTGACCGTCGAGTTTACCGATAGCTTCTGCTATGAGCTTATCGGTCATGTTGTGGAGTAGGAGAGCGTCGTGGCAAACGAGAGCAATAAGGAACTGACGAGTGTCTGGACGCCCGCCAACATCGTGACGTGCGTTCGCATCGTCTTTATCCCAGTGTTCATGATCGTCTCGGCGCTTTCTCACACGAGTGTTGCCGGTACGGATTGGAGCACCTTTGACGGCCCGCTCGCCGCCGCTGCCTTCATTCTGTATGTGATCCTGTCGTGCACCGATAAGGTCGACGGTTATCTGGCGCGCTCGCGCAACGAGATCACCGACTTCGGTAAGTTCTTGGATCCTATCGCCGATAAGCTGCTGGTGTTCTCGGCCCTGCTGCTGTTCTTGGATTTTGACGCGGTGACCGTGTGGTCCGTGTTCATTATCCTGTTCCGCGAGCTTCTGGTGAGCGCCCTACGCATGGTTGCGAGTGCGGCCGGCGTGGTCGTTGCGGCCGATAAGCTCGGCAAGTACAAGACGGCAACCACGATGGTCTCCATCTGCGGTTACCTGTGCGTTTTTGCGATGGCCGGCTTGCACCTTGGCCCGGTGGCGCTGACGCTCGGCATCTACTCGGTGTCGCGCTTCCTGTACGCCGTTGCCGTTGTCCTGACCGTTATCTCGGGCGCCCAGTACTTCTGGAACTGCCGCAAGATCGTCTTTTCGGTCTAGGTCCTGGTGGGTATGACGGAATCTTTTGAGCAGATTTCCGCACACAATGAGGAGCTGGCGCGCGATATTGTCGAGCGCGCGAGCGCTCGGGGCGTGACGGTTTCGACGGCTGAGTCGCTGACGGCGGGTATGATCGCATCGACGATTGCCGATATCCCGGGCGCCTCGGCGGTGCTGCGTGGCGGTGTGGTGACCTATTGCGATGAGATTAAGCATCGCGTTCTTGGTGTTGAGCAGGAGACGCTCGACCGCTATACCGCGGTGTCGCATCAGACCGCGCGCGAGATGGCGGTGGGTTCGCTGGAGCTGTACCAGAGCGATATTGCAGTGGGCGCAACGGGTTATGCCGGCCCCGGCGGTGGCACTGAGGACGATCCGGCGGGCACTTTCTATATTGGCTGGGCGCATCGTTCCGCCGATGGGGGCGTGCCGGTCGTGGACTCTGTGCGCTGCCACCATGAGGGCGACCGTTCGTGTGTTCGTGCGCATGCGGTCACGGAGGCATTGGGTCGCATTGCCCTTGTGCTCAATTCTATGGAATAGACATGTTTTAAGGGGCCTTAGGGCCCCTTAATTGTGGAGATAGGGACCTCTGACAAATTTAGCGTTTGTGCTGGTTGTAGATGTATTTTTGCCTGCCTTGTTCATATTTGGTCCTTTGTGGTCAAGTATTTGGTCAGTGTTTGGTCGGCGTTTGGTTGGGTTTTGGAAAGACCGCCTGCATATGATTGGCCTGAACGGTTGACCACGAACAGCCGTTCGTTTATTATCGATGCAGGTTGTTAAGAGGAGGGCTATTCATGGCCAAGAATTCAGGTCCCGTACGTACCGTTCATGCTCGCACGACGGGTAAAGAGCGCGATGAGATGATCGCCACCACCAAGGCCGAGATCGAGAAGAAATTCGGCCAGGGTTCCATCATGAGGTACGGCGACGGTGGTCCCGAGCTCGAGGTCGAGGCCATTCCCACGGGCGCCCTGGCCCTCGATGCCGCTCTGGGTATCGGCGGTGTGCCGCGCGGCCGTATCGTCGAGATTTACGGTCCTGAGTCCTCCGGTAAGACGACGCTTTCGCTCGAGATCTTGGCCGAGGCCCAGGCTATGGGCGGCGTTGTGGCATTTATCGATGCCGAGCACGCGCTCGATCCCACGTATGCCGCGCGCATCGGTGTGGATATCGACGAGGTGCTCATTTCCCAGCCCGATACGGGTGAGCAGGCGCTCGAGATCGTTGACATGCTCGTGCGTTCCGGCGCCATCGATGCCATCGTCGTCGACTCCGTCGCCGCGCTGACCCCGCGTGCCGAGATCGAGGGAGAAATCGGCGATACTACGGTCGGTCTTCAGGCTCGCCTGATGAGCCAGGCGCTCCGCAAGCTCGCCGGCTCGCTGTCCAAGTCCAATACGACGTGCATCTTCATTAACCAGCTGCGTGAGAAGATCGGCGTCATGTTCGGAAACCCCGAGACCACGACGGGCGGCCGCGCCCTTAAGTTCTTCTCTTCGGTGCGTATCGACATTCGCCGCATCGACAGCATTAAGCTTAAGGATGAGGTTATCGGTAACCGCGTGCGCGCCAAGGTCGTTAAGAACAAGGTGGCGGCTCCGTTCCGTTCTGCTGAGTTCGACATCATGTACGGTACGGGCATCTCCAAGGAGGGCTCGATTCTGGACATGGCTGTCGAGTGCGGCATCTGCAAGAAGATGGGCTCCTGGTTTGCCTATGGCGAGGACAAGCTCGGCAACGGTCGCGAGGCCGCCAAGGCGTTCCTGCGCGAACACCCCGATTGCGCTGACGAGATTGAGCATAAGGTCCGCCTTGCCTGCGGGCTTGAGTTTGATGACGATGCTCCGTCCGAGGTCGAGCTGACCGATCAGCCTGCGCCTGAGGAGTTTGACGAGCTTTACGCCATCGATGGTTCCGCCATGCTCGATGATGACGACGAGTAGCGGTTACGCTCATGTCGTATACGGTGACCGAGGCCACGGTCGTCTTTCCCGATAAGAAGGCGGTCTCCTCGTTCTCGAGCGGGTATGCGTCCAAAAAGCCTTGCGCACATATCGATTGTGAGCTTGAGGGCGGTTTTGAGCGGTCCATTTGGATTCCCGTGCGGGTCGCGCGGCTGTATGTCAAAAACCGCCTCGATCTTCCCTGTGATTGGGACAACTTTCGTGAGGCGGTGCAGCTCATCGAGCGTAAATGTGCACTCACCATGGTGACCGAGATGCTATCGCGCCGCGACCATGCGACGGGTGAGGTCCGTGACAAGCTAGCTCGCTACGGCTTTCACCAGCCTGCGATCGATTTCGCCGTCGAGCGCGCCACCGAGTATCGCTTTTTAGACGAGAGCCGCTTTTGCTCGTACTTTATCGAGGAGCGCAAGCGGCGCGGTTGGGGACAGCGCAAAATCGAGACAGAGCTCAAGCGCCGTCATGTTGTGCTCGATGACATTCCCGGTTATCCCGAGGATTATTTTGCCGTCGAAGACGATTTGGCGCGTGCGTCAGCCCTGCTCGCCAAGCGGCGTGTTCCAGAGACGCGCGGATTTGAAAAACTGGTTCGGTTTTTGATGGGCAAGGGCTTCTCGTATCACATCGCCGCCGATGCCGTTAAGGCACGTCTCGATGCCGAACGCGAGAAATGTGCGGTTTAGGCGTATGCGCTTTGTGGCCCTGCCGTTCACCGCGTTTTAGCCGCCGTGCCGGGGCCATTTATTTGACAGTTGTTGTGGTTCAACGTACGATAAACACTGTCATTTGCTTTGTGATATGTGCTCATCTGTGATGAGTTTGTTTATATGTTTATCTGTATCCGACCCGCATAAGCTGCGCCCATATTACTCAAATGTCGCGAGCCGTTCGTAAGGACGGTTCGCTTTGTTGTGTAACGAATCCATAAAAAGGAGTGAGCATGCCTATCATCGCAGCGCTCGTTGGCATCGTTTTGGGTGCCATCGCCGCCATTGCCTACATGCGCACCGCCAAGCAGGGTAGTCTTCACGAGGCCGACGAAAAGATTCAGTCGGCACACGCGCAGGCTGAGTCCCTGATCGGTGATGCTAAGCGTCAGGCCGAGACCCTCAAAAAAGAGGCTCTGCTCGAGGCTAAAGAGGAGATCATCAAGAACAAGCAGGCCGCCGAGGCCGAGGACAAGCAGCGTAAGAGCGAGATTCGTACGCTCGAGAACCGTGTGATGCAGCGCGAGGAGTCCCTCGATCGCCGAAACGACGCTCTCGACAAGCGTGAGCACCAGCTGTCCAGCCAGGCCGGTCAGGTCGAGAAACGCTCCCGCGAGCTTGAGGAGCTCTGCGCCAAGCAGACCTCCGAGCTCGAGCGTATCGCCGACCTGACCCGCGAGGATGCCCACAAGGAGCTCCTCGATAAGGTTCGCGGCGAGGTCACCCACGAGGCCGCCACGATCATTCGCGAGTCCGAGCAGCAGGTTCGCGCCGAGTGCCACAAGACCGCCCAGGAGATTCTGTCCCTGGCGATTCAGCGCTGCGCTGCCGACCACACAGCCGAGGTCACCGTTACCTCCGTGCACATTCCCTCTGATGACCTCAAGGGCCGTATCATCGGTCGCGAGGGTCGCAACATCCGGACCTTCGAGCAGGTTTCCGGCGTCAACCTCGTGATTGACGACACGCCCGAGACCGTCGTTCTTTCGAGCTTCGACCCGGTCCGTCGTGAGACCGCCCGTGTTGCCCTCGAGAACCTCATCGCCGACGGCCGCATTCACCCCGCCCGCATCGAGGAGATGTATCACAAGGCTGCCGACCTGGTTCAGCAGCGCGTGCGCGAGGCTGGCGAGCAGGCTGCCTTCGATACCGGCATTCACGACCTGCACCCCGAGATCGTCAAGACCCTTGGTGCCCTGCGCTACCGTACCTCGTTTGGTCAGAACGTGCTTCAGCACTCCCTCGAAGTCTCTGACCTGTGCGGCGTGATGGCTTCCGAGCTTGGCCTGGACGTTGTGACCGCCAAGCGCGCCGGCCTGCTGCACGACCTGGGCAAGGCAATTGACCACGACGTCGAGGGTCCGCATGCCGTCATCGGCGCCGAGCTTGCCCGCCGTTATGGCGAGAAGCCCGTTATCGTTCATGCTATCGAGGCTCACCATGCCGATGTCGACCCTAACACGGTGCTCGATGTCCTGGTACAGGCCGCTGATGCTGTCTCTGCTTCTCGCCCCGGTGCCCGTCGCGAGTCTGCCGAGAACTACATCAAGCGTCTCGAGAAGCTCGAGGAGATCGCCAACTCCCATGAAGGCGTCGAGCGTACCTATGCCATGCAGGCTGGTCGCGAGGTACACGTCATGGTTCAGCCGGACAAGATCTCCGATGCCCAGTCCACGGTCCTGGCTCACGATATCGCCCATCAGATCGAGGAAGAGATGGAGTATCCCGGTCAGGTGCGCGTCGTCGTGATTCGCGAGAGCCGCGCTGTCGATATCGCTAAATAACATGAGCGACGCGAACGAGCTCATCTCATTTATCGCGTCGATGTCGGGGGAGGGCAACCTTCGCGTCGAGGAGAACCTTGGCGAGGGGTATGTCCGCCTCCGCGTTTCGGAGGCCGAGCGGCGCCAGGCAAAGCACGACATTCAGCATGTCGAGGATATCGTCATCGAAATGCTCCGTAATGCTCGCGATGCTGGTGCCGACAAGGTCTATCTCGCCACGACCAAGGAAGATGGCGTCCGCACGCTTGTCTTTCTGGATAACGGTTCGGGCGTTCCACAGGATATGCAAGAGCGAATCTTCGATGCCCGCGTTACCTCCAAGCTCGAGAGCATGAAGATGGACCGTTGGGGCGTTCACGGTCGTGGCATGGCATTGTTTTCGATCAAGCAGAACACTGACGAGGCCCGTGTGGTCACGTCTGGTGTCGACCTTGGCTCGGCCTTTAAGGTGAGCGTTGCGGCCGACCGCCTCAGTGAGCGTGCCGATCAGTCCAGCTGGCCCCAGGCCGTCAAGGATGAGGACGGACGTTATGTCTGTGCTCGCGGCCCGCATAATATTATTCGCGCTGCTTGTGAGTTTGCGCTCGAGGAGTTGCGTGGTTGCGATGTCTATCTTGGTTCTCCGTCTGAGATTGCCGCGACCCTTTATGCTCAGGCGTCAAGTCGGCTCGATACGTCGCGTCTCCTGTTCATTGATGACGAGAGTGAGCTTCCGGTTGTCGATCGTTTAGGCCTTGCCTCTGATGCCGAGGACTTTATCCGTATCTGTTCGGGTTTGGGTCTTGAGATGTCCGAGCGCACTGCTCATCGCATTTTGGCAGGGCAGATTAAGCCCGTTCGCGGTGTGACCGCGCGTCTGCTGCGCGAGCGTGATTCGTCCTCGCATGCGCCGGCTCCTGTCGATCTTGCGAAGGATCGTCGCGGGCTACGTATTGCCAAGGATGACATGGCACAGTTTTCGCGTGCTGTGGAGCGTGACTTTAATGACCTTGCCGCCCGGTACTATCTCAACCTTTGTGGCGACCCAAAGATTCGTGTTTCGCGTGATCGAATCACTGTGACCTTCGATCTTGCCAAAGAGGAATAGTGCCTTTACCGAGTCCACTCGGTACGATACAGTTATTGCAGTTAAAACGTACTTTTAAACGCAGGAGTTTCTTCATGGATTGCCTGAAGGTATCAAGCAAATCATCGCCCGCGTCCGTTGCCGGCGCCATCGCCGGCATGGTCAAGGATGGTGTACCCGTCAACATCCAGTGTGTCGGCGCTGGTGCTGTCAACCAGGCCATTAAGGCCGTTGCTATCGCGCGCGGTTTTTTGATCCCAACCGGGTTTGATATTTCCTGCGCGCCCGTGTTCTCCGACATCCTTATTAACGGGGAGTCGCGCACGGCCATCCGTCTTTCTATTTACGTTCACCAGATCAATCGAGCTGCAATGGATAACGTCGTCATGGATGATGTTAAGCCTGTGGCATAGCTTCTGATTGCCTCGTTTTGCTCCCCATCGTTAGGACTTATGCACATGGACCAGCGTTCCGTACGCGATATTCTTGCCGGTAAAACCTACTTTATTCGCACCTTTGGCTGCCAGATGAATCAGCACGATTCCGAGCGCGTGAGCGGTCTGCTCGATTCGTATGGTTGCCTCATGGCGCTCGATCCCGAGCATGCCGATATCGTTGTCTTCATGACATGCTGCGTGCGTGAGGCCGCCGATACTCGCCTGTACGGTCAGTGCAATTCCTGCAAAAGCCTGCCGCCTTCGCCTTCGGGCAAGCGCGTGGTTGCCGTGGGTGGCTGTATCGCGCAGCGTGATGGTGAGGGCCTGCTCACCAACGTCGATAACGTCAATGTCATCTTTGGCACGCATTCTATCGCACATGTGGCCGAGCTCATTGCCGAGGCGTTCCTTGACGGCAAGCGTCATATCCGCACCAATGAGCATGAGGATACGGATGCCATGAGCATGCCGTGGCATCGCGAGACCCAGTATCACGCCTGGGTGCCCATCATGACGGGCTGCAATAATTTCTGCACCTACTGCATCGTGCCGTACGTGCGCGGTCGCGAAAAGAGCCGCTCCTTCGAGGAGATTGTCGACGAGGTGACCGGTTTGGTGCGCCAGGGCGTGCGCGAGATCACACTGTTGGGCCAAAACGTTAACTCATATGGTCGCGATCTGTTTGGCAAGCCGCGTTTTGCCGATTTGCTGCGCGCCGTAGGCGATACGGGTGTGGAGCGCATCTTCTTTACATCTTCACATCCCAAGGACCTGCTGCCCGAGACCATCGACGCCATGGCCGAGACGCCTGCCGTTATGCCGCAGCTGCACTTGGCTGTCCAGTCAGGTTCGACACGGATCCTCAAAGAGATGAATCGCCGTTATACACGCGAGGACTATCTGGGCCTTGTCGATCGCATTCGCAACCGCATGCCCGATATCGCGCTCTCGACCGACATTATCGTTGGCTTCCCGGGCGAGACTGAAGAAGACTTTGAGCAGACGCTCTCACTTGCTGAGACGGTCCGCTATGCTCAGGCCTATACCTTCATCTATTCCAAGCGCGCCGGTACCCCGGCCGCCGAGATTGACGATCCTACGCCGCATGAGGTTATTCTCGAGCGTTTCAATCGCCTGGTTAAGGTTATCGAGACCACGGCGCACGAGTATAACCAGGGTGAGCTTCATACTGTGGTGCCGGCGCTCATTGAGGGAACGAGTAAAAAGAACGACGCGGTCCTGCTGGGCAAGAGCCCCAAGAATCAGACCGTTCATGCGCCTATCCCCGAGGGTTACAGCATCGATCAGCTTGTTGGCAAGATCGTTGATGTTGACGTTGACGTTGCCAAGACCTGGTATTTGTCCGGCTCCGTTGTGGGCGAGCCGCGCTAATGGTTTCTCCCGGGACAGGTCTTTCCGCCGTTGCGATCGTCGGTCCGACGGCGGTTGGTAAGAGTGATGTTGCCGACCGTTTGGCAGCTCGTCTTTCGTCCGAAGTGCTGTCGTGCGATGCGATGCAAATCTATCGCGGCATGGACATCGGTACCGCAAAGATGGCGCCCAATGAGTGTACGGCGCCACTGCGTCTCGTCGACATTGTAGAGCCGGGTGTGGCATATTCTGCTGCGCTTTATCAGGCTGACGCTCGCGCGCATGTTGAACGTCTCCTTGGTTCGGGTTGCCTGCCTGTTTTTTGCGGAGGTACGGGGCTGTATCTCAAGGCTGCCCTTGATGAGATGGACTTTCCCTCGGGTGAACTTGAGGACGATCGCCGTGCGGGCTATCAGGAGCTTGCCGAGCGTATTGGTGAGGAAGAACTGCATGCCCTGCTTGCCGAGCGTGATCCAGAATCGGCTGCTGTTATTCATCCCCATAACGTGCGTCGCGTGATTCGCGCGCTCGAAATGCACGATGATGGCGTTTCCTATGCGCAGCAAAAGTCGCAGTTTAGTGTTCCGCGCGAGCATTATCACGCTCTGTGGTTTGGTCTGACGCGTAATCGTGAGGTGCTCTACGAGCGCATTAACCTGCGTGTCGATCTGATGTTTGAGCAGGGCCTTGTCGATGAGGTCCGCGGTCTTATGGGCCAGGGGCTGGGAGATGCCCTGACGTCGATGCAGGCAATTGGCTATAAAGAGATCATCGATGCTTTCAATGGTGTGATGAGCATGGATGAGGCTCGCGAACTCATCAAGATGCGTTCGCGTCGTTATGCCAAGCGTCAGCTTTCGTGGTTTAAGCGCGATGACCGTATCGCGTGGTTTGATATGGATAAATTTACGATCGATGAGGTCGTTGAGGATATCCTGCATCGTATTGAGGCTGCCTAATGGCCCGTTTTCCTCTTGTTCCCACGGCACCCGAGCCCGAGCGTGCCATTTTGGTTGGTGTTGAATGGCGCGACAATGCATGGCCGCTCGATCGCTCGCTTGATGAGCTGGAGCGTCTTGCCCACACGGCTGGCGCCCAGTGCGTGGCACGCTTATCGCAGCGTTTGGTAAAGCCGTATCCTAAATCGTTTATCGGTTCCGGTAAGGTTGAAGAGCTGTGCGGCCTGGTACATCGCATGGATGCCGATGTCGTTATTTTTGACGACGACCTGACGCCCTCGCAGCAATCCTATTTGGAGAAAGCCGTGGGCGAGCCGGTAAAGATTATCGATCGTACTGCACTGATCTTGGATATCTTTGGCCTTCATGCTCAGACGCGTGAGGGACGCCTACAGGTACAGCTGGCACAGCTTCAATATTTGTTGCCTCGTCTGCGTGGCATGTGGAGTCATCTCGCCAAGGAACAGACGCGCGGCGGCATCGGCTCGCGCTTTGGTCAGGGCGAAAGTCAGCTCGAGGTCGACCGTCGCCTTATTCGTAATAAGATCGCTGCGCTTCGTCGTGAGCTCAAGCAGGTTGAACAGCGTCGCGATGTTCAATCCAAGAGCCGCATTGAGTCACCGGCGTTTCGCGTCGCGTTAGCCGGTTATACCAATGCCGGTAAATCGACGTTGCTCAATCGTCTTACCGGCTCTACGGTACTTTCGCAGGACAAGCTGTTTGCTACGCTCGACCCGACGACGCGTTCGTATCGCCTGCCCGGCGGTCGCGGAATGACGATTACCGATACCGTCGGCTTTATTCAAAAGCTGCCGCATGGTCTTATCGATGCCTTTAAATCGACGCTGTCCGAGGTTTTGGGTGCCGATCTAATTCTCAAAGTCGTAGATGCGTCTGACGAGGACTATGAACGGCAGCTGGAGGCTGTCGACCGCGTGCTTGATGAGATCGGCGCCGGAGAGCGCCTAACGCTGACCGTATTCAATAAAATCGATCTTCTCGATAGCGTTGATCGATTAAGTTTCCGTCGTCGCTATCCCGAGGCCGTGCTGTTTTCGGCCCAGACGGGCGAGGGACTCGACGATCTCGTCGACCATATTGCTCGTGAGGCGGCTGCCACCGATGTGTTGCTCTCCGCTGATATCCCGTATCGTGAGGGCGCCCTCATCACGTTGGTGCATGAGCAGGGAACCCTTCTGCATGAGGAATATCTAGAGGACGGAGTTCGCATTGTGGCGAAGTTGCCGGCCCGAATCGCGCCACGTCTAGAGCGTTATCGCACCGAGTAGACGAGCTCCAAAATGCCCAGAATGATGGGCTGATGCAGCAGATAAAAGGGGAGTGCATGACGTCCAAGGCTGGCGAGCGCCGGTAGGGGGTTGGCGTAGGCCCAGCTTGGGGCGGTCTTACCGATTCCCTGCGCTATGTGTGCGGCGAAGTATCCTGCAAGATACATAAAGATAAACGGGATGATGGGGTAGAAATCACCTGAGATAAACCCAGGGCTCGGAAATCCTAGCCACGCCAGGTAGGGGACAGGGTAGGTCGTTTTGGGGATGCTCCAGGCGAGGGCGAACAACACAAGGCATAGGGACATGCCCAATCTCGCCGAAATCTTCTTAAGGACGGGATTGGTCAACGCTACGATGCCGGTACATGCGGCCATACAGTAGATGATGCCAAAATTAACCGAATCGTCGACTGAGACAAGTGTTGTTGCCAACCAGACGACGAGTGCTGCTAAGGCGTATTTGGCGGCACGTTTGATATTGTTGCGCGAAAGAGTGCACATCCAACCCGCGATAAACAAGAATACCCAGCTGATGCTGGCGCGCCAGATGTCTTGAAAGACAGTCTGGGTAAACCAGGGCATATCCCAACCGTACAGGTAGGCGAGATCGTAGCAAGCGTGAAAACCTGCCATTGAAATCATCGTAAACCCGCGGACGGTATCAAAGATGGTGATGCGTTTTCGCATTACGAGAACCGGCGCATCAAGCCGACGACTTTGCCCAAAATAACGGGATTTGTTGCATAGATAGGCTCCATGGTGTCATTCTCGGGCTGCAGGCGTACGCGTCCCTGCTCCTTGTAGAACGTCTTGACGGTCGCTGAACCATCAATCATGGCCACGACAATTTCGCCGTTCATGGCACTCTTTTGTTCACGGACGATGATGTAATCGCCATTGAAGATGCCGACATTGATCATTGAGCTCCCATGCACCTCAAGGATAAAGGAACCCTGATCGGTGGCGATTTCGGTCGGGATAGTAAAAGTGTCTTCGATATTCTGCTCGGCCAGAATGGGAATCCCAGCCGCGACGCGACCAACGAGCGGTAGCGAGACCGTTCCGCGAGGTGCGGTGGGCTCGTCAGTTTTAGAAATTGAGACAGAGGAACCGTCCTCGTTAAAGAGTTCCAAGGCGCGCGGTTTGGTGGCATCGCGCTTGAGTAGCCCGCGCGCCTCCAGGGCAGATAGATGGGCGTGCACGGTGCTGGGGGAGGAAAGGCCCACGGCAGAAGCCATCTCGCGCACGCTGGGCGGATAACCCTTCTCCTGCTGATATTCCTTGATGAAGTCGTAAATTTGCTGCTGACGCTTGGTAATTTTGCGAGCCATCAGGGCATCCTCTCTACCCATGTCAAACAAATGTTCGAATTATGCTTGACAGGAACAACTGTTCGAAGATAATAATAACCGAACATTCGTTCTCGCGCTAGACATTTTTGTCCGCGCGGCTTGATAAAACTGTTCTCAGCAAAACACGCGAGAGGAGAACATGATGAACGCAACGAATATGGTCCAGGGAAACCTCGCCCTTAAGCTCGAGACGCCTGCAGAACCCACTTTTACGGTTGTTCAGGGTGGCCGCTCCGGCTTTCAGCCTTTGACCGTAAAGCCTGCTCGCAATCAGCAGGCTGTAGTTGCGCCGGCCCGCGTTGCCCTGAAGGTTCCGACGATTGTCGCCGTTGCCGTTGCGCTTACGCTCTTTTTTGTCCTCGCTACGTCGGTCTTTAGCGCTCGTCACGCCGCTTATGCCGAGTCCGTTTCCAACGTTACCTACGAGAACATTCGCGTTCAGCCTGGTGATTCTCTTTGGTCGCTTGCCGAGGAATATCCTATCGAAGGCCTTTCCACGCAAGAGACTTCCGATATGATCCGTAACGTCAATCATCTGGAGCATGGTTCGCTCGCCGCCGGTGCGCATCTTAAGGTTCCTGCTCGTTCGTAATCATTATCGCGCTGCGCATGGTACCCTTGTTATCGTTTAAGAGGAGGTACCATGCGCTGTCCTAAATGCGGCAAGGCACATACCCGCGTTGTTGATTCCCGTATGCAGGAGTCAAATAACACCATCAAGCGCCGTCGCGAATGTTGCTCGTGTAACTACCGCTTTACAACGTTCGAGCGATGCGAAGACCCAATCGAGGTCATTAAGTCGGACGGAACCAAGCAGCGGTTCGATCGGAATAAGCTGCTCGTCGGCTTGATGCGCGCCACCATCAAGCGCGATATCGACACTAAGAAGCTCAATGAGATTATCGACGACATCGAGGTCGAGCTGCGCTCTCGCACGCTGACGGCCGTCACGTCCCATGAGTTGGGTGACATGGTGCTCAAGCGCTTGGCCAAGATCGACAAGGTGGCGTACATCCGCTTTGCCTCGGTCTACCGCGATTTCAAAGACGTCGATGAGTTTCTGCAAGAGCTCGACAAGCTAAGGTGATTCCATGTCCAACATTACCGTTAACATAAAGCGTCTCGACCCCACCGTCGTGCTTCCCAAATACGCCCATCCCACCGATGCCGGCTTGGATCTGCGCTCCAACGAGGACTGCGTCCTGAAGCCCTTCGAACGCCGTCTGGTCTCTACTGGGCTGGCCATCGCCCTGCCCGATGGCTACGCCGGCTTCGTCCAGCCCCGCAGCGGCTTGGCCATCAAGCAGGGCCTGTCTATAGTCAATACGCCGGGCCTCATCGACGCCCACTACCGAGGAGAACTCAAGGTTATCCTCATTAACCTGGATCCCTCCAACAACATCCAAATCAACAAAGGCGACCGCATAGCCCAACTTGTCATCCAAGAAGTCCCCACGGTCAACCTCATAGAAGTAGAAGAACTAGACGAAACCGACCGAGGCAACGGAGGCTTCGGCTCCAGCGGCGTCGCTTAATCATTTTCAAGATGTAGAGTTGGCCTCTCACCCGGGGCCCACACATATCATCCCGTGCTCAAACATTCTCGCTACGCTGCGAAACTGCGCGCGGGACGATATGTGTGGGCCCCGGGTGAGAGGCCACATACTTGAATATGTATTTCGACTTGCGCGGTGGGCCTCATCAATATAATTACGACTTGTTTGTTGTTCTGACTCTCTATTAGCTGGACTACATCCTTGTAAATCCTAACCGGGAATGTGTTTTAGGTTCTAGTTAGTATGCGGCAAAGGGATACCGCCTTTGTCGCATCGGCTTACTGTATTTATATTTTCCTGTTTTACCTTTGCAGGTTCTAATGGAGGGGATACCGAAGTAGCTGCTAGTAAGTAAACGCAGCCGCTCTGCCGGAGCCGCCCTTATATCGTTCCACGCGCAGTTTCGCAGCGAAGCGAGAATGTTTGAGCATGGAATGATATAAGGGCGGCTCCGGCAGAGCGGCGGACATTCGACTAGCGGATATGCGCGGGCTTTCCGCCCCAGTAGAAGCGGCAGAAGGCTCGTTTGCGCTTTTGGGGCTTGCCTACGAGCTCCATGGTTGCGATGGCGATGTCTTTGGCAGCGTGAGGGCGGCGTAGTACTTCGCCGTTGATGAGTAGGGCTTTGAGTGATTCGGGATGGTCGTGCAAGTGACGTAGGGTTACGATGAGTTCTCGTGCGGTGGTGACATGCATGCTGGCGCCCATGCCGGTGAGCATCGTGGTGTTGGCCTTTTCCTGACCGTATGATTTGCCCAGTAGGATCATCGGCAGATGCGCGCACAGGCACTCGGTGACGGTGAGCCCGCCCGATTTGAGGATTGCCAGGTCGCAGCCGTGCATGAGGGCCGCCATGTCATCTACGTAGTCCAGTACCGTCACGTTGTCGAGCTTCATGGCGTCGAAGAGCGTTTTGAGTCGGTTGGCGTATTCCTTATCCTTGCCCGGTAAAAAGACAAAGTGCATGTCCTCAAAGCTGCGTAAGAAGGGGAGCGTGTGGTCCATCGCGGCACGGAAACGCACGTATGGTTGGGGCAAACTGGCGCCGGCCATCACCAATACGACGGTTTTGTCTATGGGGAGATTGAACTTGCTGAGCTCATCTTCGCGTTTGTAATCTGAATCGAAACCGGCACGAATGGGAATGCCCGTTATGCGGATCTTTGACTCGGGAACCTTGCGCGGGCGCAGCGTTTCGGCCATAAACTCGTTGGCTACGCAGAATAGGTCGGTGTCCTTGTGGGGCCAAAAGCCTTCAACTTCATAGTCTGTTGGTACGCAGATGACCGGGTAATCGATACCCGTGATGACGCGGGCGCCCACAGCGACGTTGGCCGCCGTAATGTGTGTTGCGACCACGGCTATGGGCCTGCGGGTCCGGACGTATTCGTTGAAGGCGGGGAACATAATTCGTGACCATGCTGTGCCGCCGCCCCAGAGTAGATGTCCTGTAAGCGTATATCGCCAGGTCAGGTCGTAAATGGGACGCATGGCGCCGGTAAACGACGCTGCTGTTTTATTACCATCGAACCTAATGCGTCCAAAATCGAGGATATCTAGGACTTCGATCTCAATATCCTTAGGGATTCCCTTGGTGCCGCGGATAAGGTCAAATGCTTGTGCAATCGCGTTGGCGGCGGCTTTGTGGCCCGATCCAACCGATGCGTGCACAATGGTTACCAGGGGTTTTTGTGCAGGTGAAACGGTCATTTGCTCCGGTTGGGGAGTGGCTTGCATGGGCAGGGGAGCGCTATTGCTCATCTGCGTTTGATCCATCGATAACTCCCCTTCAGCTTTGTTACGCGATTTATCATTGTAGTGCATGAGTGTCATGTTCACGTAAATTTGGGTATGAGCGCAAAGAACGCCAATCTTTCGACAGGAGGTCTCTTCATGACTACCCATCAGCCGATCGATGTTGCGATTATCGGTGGCGGCCCTGCGGGCTATGCTGCGGCCATTTATGCGGCGCGCTCCAACCTAACGACGACCGTGATTGAACAGGGCATGTCGGGAGGGCAGATCGCCACGACCAATGAAGTCGAGAACTATCCGGGCATTCCGCTCTTGAGTGGCGCCGAACTCGGTGAGCGTTTTCAGCAGCATGCAGAGGGCCTGGGAGCACAGGTTACATGGAGCATGGTTACGGGTATCGATTACGATGCCGATGCAGCGCTGTTTACGGTGCATCACGATTTGGGCGATACGTCGGCCTCGAGCGTTATCGCTTGCATGGGTGCCACGCCGCGATCTGCTGGTTTTGTTGGCGAGGATGCGTATCGCGGTCGCGGCGTTTCGTATTGCGCGACGTGCGACGGCATGTTCTTTCGCGGCAAGCAGGTTTTTGTCATCGGCGGCGGCAATGCTGCCTGCGAGGAAGCTCTGTTCTTGTCAGAAATCGCCAGCAGCGTGACCATCGTTTTGCGCCGCGATCAGTTCCGTGCCCCCGATGGTGTGGTTCAAAAAGTTCTTGCAAAAGATAATATTTCAGTTAGGTACCAAACTAGTATTGTCGAGCTCTCGGGCGAAGCCATGCCAACGACGATTACCTTTAAGGACAATGCATCCGGGGAAACTCACACCGAGTCATTTGTCCCTGGCTCGTTTGGTATCTTTGTCTTTACCGGAACGCAGCCCCATTCCGAGCTCGTTGAGCATCTAGTCGATCTGGCGCCGGACGGCGGTATTGTTACTGATGATTCCATGGCGACCCGCACGCCAGGTCTATTTGCCGCTGGCGACATCCGTTCCAAGCGTTTACGCCAGGTTGTGACTGCCGTTTCTGATGGAGCCATAGCGGCAACGAGCGTATACGCGTTTCTCCGTAGATAAGTACGATAATATATCTTATGTAAGTTTGTTATCTATTAACTAAATGGCGGGACGATGCATCAGTGCACTGTCCCGCCATTTTTCTTGCAGGCTATATGGTATGCAAAACTAGATAACCTAGAATACAATATAGAAAATGAACGGAGGACCTTTATGAACCACGTTAAACACGTTATTCCGATGTCTGATTCGTCGGTCAGCATTAAGCCTGAGGATATTCAGCCCACTGTGCTGCCCGATGCATTTATTCAGTCCGATATCGTGCGCAAACTCAATACGTTGAGTCTGCCGCGCTATGACCAGTTGCCCAATGTGACGCTCTACCGCGACCAGGTTATTGAGTATGTTGCGCTGTGGATGGAGCCGCTGTTCATTTGCGTTGAGCAGCCTATCATTACGCCATCGATGATCAATAACTACGTAAAGGTCGGCCTAGTGCCTGCTCCGGTCAAAAAGCAATATGGCCGCGAGCAGATTGCCCGCCTGATCGCTATCTGCATCTTTAAGCAGGTGCTACCTATTGCTGCTGTGCAGGCACTCTTTAACATTCAGCGTTTGAGCTACGATGCCCCGACGGCCTTTGATTATGTGGTCGATCAGCTCGAGGCATCGATTCGTGCGGCGTTTTCCGTCGAGCAGACTCCCGTGCCCGATACGGCGCATCAGGTAACGCGTGAGTCGCTGCTTGTGCGTAGCGCGGTATCGTCCTTCGTTTCGAAGGCTTACTTGATGAGCTATCTCAAGTTCAACGGGTTTAATAGCTAGCCGACGTATAAAACGGGCGGTACAAAGAGCCATCTGTCGCTTTGTACCGCCCGTATTTTTGCTTGATTGGACTTTATTTGCCCGAAGCCACGCCCATGCCGTAGCCGATAATGAGCCCATGCATTTCGGCATAGTATGAATCTAGCCCGTTACAGGGCATGATGATGGTTTTGGAGCCGGGCCAATGCTCGACTATGCGGTCAGTAAGCGCCTGGGCTCCAGCTTCGTTCTCAACGTGATCGATGACGACCTCGCCGCCCGTAAAACCCTCGGCTTCCATGGTATCGATGATCTTGTTGAGCATCTTCTTTTCGCCACGCGTGTGCCCGACGAGTTCGATTTTACCGGCCTCGCTCGCCGTGCCCAAAATGCGGATATTGAGCTTGTTGGCAATAACGCCGGCTGCCTTAGGGATACGTCCGGCTTTGGCGAGGTTTTCGTAATTGCACAAGCTGAAGAGGATTTTGCTGTTTTGCTCAAGGCTATCGAAGTATGCGCAAGCTTCCTCGAATGAGACATCCGGATTGCTTGCAAGATAGCGGTCGAACAGCAAGAAAATGAGGTCCATTTTGCCGCCAGCTGCGCGTGAATTGACTAGATGAATCTGTCGGTCGGGCTCCTCGGCAAGAACCATATCGCGAGCCGTGGCTGCCGCGTTGTAGCTGCCCGACACGCCCTCAGAGATCGGCATGCAGATGGTCTTGTCTGCCAATTTGAAGAGCTTGGCCCACTCCCCTACGCTGGGACAAGCGCTCGAAGAAGCGTTCGTCTCCGCCTGAACAGCGCAGTTGAGCTCTTGAACATCGAGCGAAAGGTCATCGACGAATTCACGCTCCCCCACTCGAATTTTGAGGGGCGCAAATGCAAAGATGGTATGGGGCGCGGTCGGTTGCCAATCGCGAAGGTTGCAGCTTGAATCGGAGATAAGTGCCCAGCTCATAGAGGGTCCTTTCTAATCGTTCCCATTCAATTATAGCCATCTTGCAGACCGATTGGGCCGCTATCTAGTATTCAAAACTAGATAGCGGACTGCACGAAAGGCAAAAGAATGGACCCCATGACTCAAAGCCACGAGGTCCATATCCGTTTGCTTTATCTGAATACTTAGTAGCGCACGAAAATGTAGTTGTTGTTCATGCCGGCGGCAACGGAGCTGATGATAACACCCGTGTTGTAGTCGGACGCATGAATCATCTGACCACCACCGATGTAAATGCCGGTGTGGTACGAGTTGACTACAACGTCACCGGGCTGCGGATCGGACACACGCGTCCAGCCCATAAAGGTGCCCGTGGTGCCCAGGCGGCAATAGCGACCAGTAAGGCAATAGCTTACAAAACCAGAGCAGTCGAAGCTGTTCGGGCCAATTCCGCCCCAGGAATAGGCGCAACCAAGCTTGCTGTATGCACGCGAGACAACAGAACCGCCATCGACGGACTGGCTCGGAGCAGAAGGCGTCGGAGCCGGAGCAGGCGTGGAGGGCTGCGGCGTCGGAGCAGGTGCCGGCGTAGGAGCCGGAGTGTTGCCGCCCTGGTTGTTGTTATTGCTGGTCTGGCCACCGTTGTTGGTGTTCTCGGTCGTACCGGCAGTCTCGTTGCTCACCGTGGCCTTCTCGGCGGTGCTGGCGTTGATGCCGGCCTGCAGCGCGGCGTTGGCCTCGGCCTCGGAGGCAAGCTCGGCCTGCAGCTGCGAATCCAGGGAGTTTACGACGTTCTGGGCTTCAGCCTGCTGAGCGTTAAGCTCGTCGACCTTCTTTTGCGTGGCGGCGACGTTCTTTTCCTGCTCGGACTGCTTATTGGTGAGCTGCTGCTTAAGCTCCTTGACCTCTTGAATGGTCTGAGCTTGCTTATCGGAAACTTTGCCGTAGTAGAACAGACGGTTGAGCATATCGCTCAGGTCATCGACACCCGTCAGAACCTGAAGCAAGCTCAGGCCGCCGGTCTTATACTCGCCGGCGACATAGGTCGAGAGCTTAGCCTGACCATCGGCGATCTCCTGCTGCTTTTGCGTGATCTCGCCGGCAGTCTGATCGAGCGCCTGTGTCTGCGTGGCGAGCTCATCGTAAATCTGCTGAGTTTGGGTACCGATCTGCTCGAGCTTCGTACGAGCGCAGGCAAGGTCGGATGCGGTATCGGCGTAGGCAGGAGCCGCGAGGCCCAAGCCCAAAACACAAGCGAGGGTTGCCGTAGCAGCGCAGCGTGCCATGTTTTTGTGCGTGTTTGCTGTGCGCATGTAGCTTCCTTTCCAGTAACTAAGGGTAACGGCTAGTCCACCGTCACCAGGCTAAAGAGCTCCACATCGTCATTAGACGGTGTGAGCTTCTCGCGCGGGTTGAGAAACGCAAGCTCAAGGATACAACCATAACCGACAAGCTTTGCGCCCATATCTCGCACCAGTTTACCTGTTGCCTCGACGGTTCCGCCCGTCGCGACCAAGTCGTCCAGAATCAACACGGTATCTTTAGAGCTGATAGCGTCGGCATGGATCTCAATTGAATCGGTGCCGTACTCGAGCTCGTAGCTCTGGCTCACGGTCTCGCGCGGCAGCTTTCCCGGTTTACGTGCGGGAACAAAGCCGGCGCCAAGGGCTACAGCCACCGGTACGCCAACCATAAAGCCGCGAGCCTCGGGACCCACGACCTTGGTGATTCCCATGCCGGCAAAGTGCTCGGCGAGGGCATCGGTCATGGCTTTGAGAGCCTCGGGATTGCCAAAGAGCGGCGTGATGTCCTTAAATACGACTCCGGGTTCGGGATAGTCGGGAATATCGACGATATGAGATTCGAAGTCATACATGGCGTGACCTTTCATGGATTGCCGAAATTTCAGCAGCGGTTATTTGCCCGCGGTGGCGGCGCCGGATTGCGAAGGGGCGACGACTTTGAGCGGCTTTACGAGAGAATCCTCGTGCGAAACCGGCGCGGCTGGCTCTTCGTTTTTGGCCTTGGTGGACTCGGAACGCGTGATTTCCTCATCGAGTGCATCGATGTCGGCGTCCTCGACCACGGCGTTGAGCGACTCAAAAACGCGGTTCTTGAGCAGCGCGGTGTGCACGCCCTCCGTCAGGTCGTGAAGCTTCTTAAACGCACGCTCGAGCTTGGCGTCGCGCTCGTCATCGGAGGTATCCATTCCGAGCATGCTCACGAGCACCTGCTCAAACATCGAGGACTCGCGGTTAGCGGAAGACACGTACTGACGCAGGTTGCGTGGCTCGATATGGAAGCGCGACAGCTCGGAGCAGTAACGGATGATCGGAAAATCGCGACCATCGACGAGCTCGCGGTTCTGCGGGCTTTTGATGATGCGAATGAGGTCGTTTTCGGCGAGCGAGCGGATAAACGAAATCTCGACGCCCAGCATATCGGGAATGGTCTCGATGGGATGCAGCTTTTGCTTAGTCTCCTTGGGCTCCGTCTTGAGCGGAACATCGGACAGCAAGCCCACCTCGTAGGCGAGCGTTGACAGGTCCGTGGCGTTTTCCAAGCGCTGCTTAATCACGTTGAGTGGCATATAGCGGGTCTTCTGCAGGTGCAGAATGACCTCCAGGCGATCAACGTCCTCCTTGGAGTACTGACGGTATCCCTTTGGCGTACGATGAGGGGTAATGAGCCCCTCATCCTCTAGAAATCTAATTTTTGAGTTCGAAAGATCGGGGTATGCGCCTCGAAGTAGGTTGACGACTTGGCCGATACTCAGATAGTTGCGTTCGGCCATGCCCTACTCACCGGTTTCGATGCGCTCCGGCGTGCTCTCGTGGTAGATGAGCGTAAACGTACCGATCTGGACGGAAGAACCGTCGTGCAGCGGGGCTGCATTGACGATGGCACCGTCGACCCAGGTGCCATTGAGCGAGCCCAAGTCCTCGATGCGAGCGCCGAGGCCCTCGCGAATAATGCGCGCGTGGCTGCGCGAAACGGTCATGTCATTGAGGAAGATGCCGTTCGCAGGATCGCGGCCGATGGTGGTCACGTCGTCCTCGAGTTCAAAAGCGGCACCAGTCTGCGGACCCTTGACGATGGACAGAACGGGGGCGGTGATGCGCACGTTGGCCATGAGGTCGGGAACGGTGACGTCGCTTGAAGGAACGCGGAATACGCAGGTAGCGTCCGCGGTCTTATCATTCTGAGGCATATTGTTAACCATGTTGTCCATGACAACCCCTAACTTATCGCGGACCTGCCGCAAATAATGAACCGTACGTAATCATACCCCAACGAATCAGTCTTCGATTTCAGGGTTCAGAAAGTCGATGTCCTCGTCCTCGGGATGCGCGAGAGCCTGTTTAATGGCCGCTCCGCCCTTAATGGAGTAGATGACAGCCGTGAGCATGGAGAAGATCACGCCGCCGTACACAAAGAAGATGCCGAGGGGCACCGAGCTTCCGTTGAGGCCCGGGAAGGCCGTAAGGGATGAAGGTAAAAGATGCAGGCCGTCAATAACGGGGAAACCGAGCAGCATGAGCGAGAAACCAGTCATGAGCAGCGCTGTGGCAATCTTTCCCGGGAAGACGACATCGATGGGGCGACGGTGATAATGACGAACGATAAGCGTGCCGATGCCCAGATAGATGTCGCGGCCAATAATGAGCACGCAGACCCAGATGGGTAGCTCTCCGCGGACCACCAGTCCCAAGACGCCGGTGAACAGCAGCGCACGGTCGCAGATGGGATCTATGACCTTGCCGAGCCATGAGACCGTCTTAGTCATGCGGGCGATCTGGCCGTCCATCCAGTCGGTGGAGGCGGCAACGGCGTAGATAACAATGGCGATGACGCGGTTGTTGTCCGTCACAAACAGGTACAGAAATACCAGGGTGAGGATCAGGCGCGTAAAGGTGATGAAATTGGAGATCGTAAAGATCTTATTCGACGGGTAATCGGAAGTGCCGATAAGCTCCTTTTTGATCTTCTTTTTGATGCCCACAGGACTCCCCCGCTGGTTAACGACAAAACTTTCGATACTATACCCGTTCCGGCGATGTCTATCCAGCGCAGCCATAGAGAGTCCAGACATGTGGAGGGCGCTATTAGGCGGGGGATTTCGCATTTGTGTACATCTGCCTCCAAACATGTCAAAAAATGTCGATTTTGGTGGCTAATGTACACGTTTTGATTCGGTGATTACATCGATCGGGAACGTTGTTACTTTAAGCAAAATAATCATGGTGATTAAAACAAAAAAGGTCAGGCACTAAGTGCCTGACCTGCAAACTTCTGGTCGGGACGACTGGATTCGAACCAGCGACCCCTTGACCCCCAGTCAAGTGCGCTACCAAGCTGCGCCACGTCCCGAAGCTTTTGTCTGTTGCTCTGCTCTCGCTCGCAACAGGGAGTATATTAACCCGAAACTTTAGACTTGTGCAAGAACTTTTTTATAATTTTTGAAGCAAGTCCAAAATTGTATCTGCGAGCTGGGGTTTTGTTAGCACGCGAAGTTCTTGCGTACCCGCTTTACTCACGATCCAGGCCTTGTTGGTGTCGGTCCCAAAGCCCGAATCGGTGCGTGAGACATCGTTGGCGATTATTGCATCGCACCCCTTGCGGGTCAATTTGCGCTCTGCGTACTCGACAACGTTATCGGTCTCGGCCGCAAATCCGATCACGCATCGCTCGCCCTTCTGGCGCGAGAGCTCGGCCAAAATATCGACCGTCTCGACCAGTTCGATGCGATCCAGGCGCTCGTTGGCCTTTTTGAGCTTATGGTCCGCAGGGGCCGCGGGGGTGTAGTCGGCGACGGCGGCCGCACAAATTGCCGCATCGGCCGTCTGGAAGGCGCTCAGGGCCGCCTGGAGCATCTCTGCGGCGGTCTGCACGCGCACGCACTCCACGCCGCTGGGCACATCGAGCGATGTCGGCCCCAATACCAGCGTGACCTCGGCACCGCGGCGTGCGGCCTCCCCCGCCAGGGCGATGCCCATCTTGCCCGACGACCGGTTACCGATGAAGCGCACGGGGTCTATCGGTTCGTGCGTGGGGCCGGCGGTAATCACGATGTGCTTACCTACCAGGTCCTGAGGCGCGGGGTTGAGCACCTCACAGACAGCCTCGACGATGTCCTCGGGCTCGCTCATGCGTCCCGTGTCCACGTCGCCGCAGGCAAGGTAGCCACTGCCCGGACCCACCACATGCACGCCGCGGTCGCGCAGCGTGGCCATGTTGGCCTGCGTCGCCGGCGCCTTCCACATGCCGTTGTTCATAGCGGGTGCGATCACGATGGGTCGCGGCGTCGCAAGCAGCGTGGTGGAGATGAGGTCGTCGGCGATGCCGGTGGCCATCTTGGCGATGATATTGGCCGTCGCGGGCGCCACGACCACCAGATCGGGCTCCTGCGCCAGCGAAATGTGGTGGATGGGGTCGGAGGGATCGTCGAATAAGCCCACGGCAACAGGCTCGTTGGTGAGCGCACGGAAGGTGAGCGGGCCCACAAACTCGGTGGCATGCTCGCTCATAACGACCTTGACGCGCGCGCCGCGCTTTTGCAGCAAGCGCACGATATTGCACGACTTATAGGCGGCGATCCCGCCGGTAATGCCCAGCAGGATCGTTTTTCCCTCAAGTTGCATTGAATTGTTGGATGCCGCCGCCATCGCTAGGCTTCCTTGCTCGGGAGTACCAGGAGGCGGTGGCAGTATGGGCAGTGCGTAATTGACCTACCGTCGTGGTTGAGGTCGCTCATGGACGATGCCTGCAGCGCGGTGTGGCAGACCGTGGGGATGTTGCCCTGGATGGTCTCGACCGCCAGGCCGCGGAACTGCTTGAGCAGACGCTCGTAGTCCGTGAGCACGTCGGTCGGCAGTGTGGCGGCAAGCGCGGTGCGCTCCTTAGCGGCGGCGTCAATCTGAGCCTGCAGGTCGGCAGCCTTGGCGCGGGCGGCCTTGGTATCGGCCTTCACGCCCTCCTCGAACTTGGCGATGATTGCCTGCGCGCGGGCCTCGCGGTCGAGCGCCTCCTTATGGGCGACAACGACGTCCTTGCGGGTGTGCTCAATCTTGTCCAGACGCTTGGCCAGGGTGGCGAGTTCATTCTCCAGGTCCTGAACCTCGCGGTAGTCGGAGCCGTCGACATGGCGCTTCTTGGCAGCCTCGATGGCGTTGTTGGTCTGAATCTCGGTGGTGTTGAGATCGTCGAGCTCAATGTCCAGATCCTTGCGCTGGGCGTAGAGCTTGGTCATCTCGGACTTGAGCTTCACATGGGTCTTGCGCTTGGAAGCGAGCTCCTTGAGCTCCGGCATATTGGCAAGTTCGCTCTTGTTGCGGGCGAGCTCCAAATCGATCTGTTGCAGCTTGAGTAGCGTAGCGCCGGCGCTCATAAGTTCTCTCCTTTTGTCACAGTCCACCATTGGCAAGGGTTCAGTATTTTAATCGCATGACGGGGGTTGACCCCGGCGTCAACTGCAGAGTTCATCAATATATCAACGAACGGCTCCTCGGAGCGGTCGTGGCCGAGCAAGATCACCGACAGCCCGCGCAAGGCAAGGTCTTGCGCCACGTGATAGCCTGCCTCGCCCGTCACGACAACATCCGCACCGGCGGCGATGGCGAGCTCTCCAAAGTCGCCCAGGGAGCCGCCCAAAATGGCGACGGTGCGGCACGGGCGATCAACTTCGCCCCACACACGCGGGTCGCTTCCGAAGGCTGTGGCAGCACGGGTGGCAAGATCGCGCAGCGTGCACGGGTCGTTGAGCGTTGCAAGCGCGCCCAGGCCGGTCGGCTCGGGGTCGTCCACGTGCTCCAGTGAGCTCACGGGTACGGCACCCAGCAGCTCACTCAGGCAGACGCGGGCTTCGTGCGAGCGGTCCAGGTTGGTGTGGAGCGAGATAATGCTCACGCCGCAACGCGCTGCCTCGTAGAGCGCCGCGCTGCATTGGGGGCGTGCGGAATCCGACGGACAAAACGCCTCGGGCGCCTTGATGTATATGGGATGATGCGTCAGCAGCACGTTGGCGCCGCCTTCTTGGGCGCGGCGAACATTAGCTTCGGTCGCATCGAGCGCGCAGGCAACGCCGGTGATCTCCGCGGCCGGATCGCCAACGGAGAGTCCTACGTGATCCCAGCCCTCGGCGTCCGCCTTGGGGTAGCGCGCCAGCAGCCCACGTTCAAGCTCGGCGACGATCATGCGGCACCCACGATCGAGAGCAGCGTCTGGGCAAACTCGTCCAGGTCGACAGGGTTCACACGGTCATCAAACGAGATACGCAGAGCGCCCAATGCCTGCTCGCGACCAATGCCCATGGCGCTGAGAACATGGCTCGGGTCCATGCTGCCGCTCGAGCATGCCGAGCCAGCCGACACCTCAAAGCCGGCGGCGTCGAGCTTGATGATGAGCTCCTCGGAGTCCATGCCGTCAATGTAGATCGATACCATGCCGGGCAGACGGTCGGCTTGCGCGTAGTCGCCCATGGTGGCGTGAATGCGCGGATGGGCCGTAAGCGTGGCGTAGAGCTTGTCGGATAAGGCCTGCAGCGTTGTACGCTCCTGGGCCACGCGGGGCGCCAACGTGCGGGCGGCAGCGGCAAAAGCCAGCTGTGTACGCAGGTCCTGCGTGCCGGCACGACGACCGGCCTCCTGTCCGCCGCCAAAGATGCGGGGTCGCAGTGGGGTGCGGGTCTTAACGTAGAGCGCGCCAGATGCCACAGGACCGCCGATCTTGTGCGCGGCAACGGTCATAGCATCGACGCCCAGCTCGGTGACATCGAGCGGAATATGCAAGTAGCCTTGGATGGCATCGGTATGAAACAGGGCACCGGCAGCATGTGCGGCGGCGGCCAGCTCGCGGATGGGCTGCACCACGCCGGTCTCGTTGTTGGCAACCATGATGCTCACGAGCGCCACGTCGTCGCCTAGTAGCTCGACAAGCGTGGCGGGCTCAATGTAGCCCATGCGGCAGGGCTGCACCAGGTCGACGCTAAAGCCTGCGGCACGCAGCAGCGGCAGGTTGTCCAGAATCGAATCGTGCTCGATGGCAGATACGATCACGCGGTTACGCTTACGGTCGCGCTGACGTGCACCCTCGGCAAGACCGAGTAGCGCCAGCTGGTTGGCTTCGGTGCCGCCGTTGGTCAGAACAATCTCAGACGGGCGAACGCGCGCGCCAAAGCTGCGGGCGATCTCGCGACGTGCAACCTCCAGACGCGCGGCAGCCTTGCGGCCGAGCGAGTGCAGCGAGTTGGGGTTGACGCCCGCTAGCTCGCTATCGTCGTACTCACGCTGCGCAAGGCGCGCCTCGGCGCGCATGGGCGTCGAGGCGGCGTAGTCAAGATTCACGGGTATGCGGTTTTGACCTGCGGTCATAAGGGTTTATGCCTCCTGTGCAGCCTCGTTGCCCAGCTTCTGCAGCAGCGCAACCTCGGCAGCGGGATCTTCGGACTTAAATACGGCAGAACCGGCCACCAGGACATTTGCGCCGGCCTTGACGACCTCGGCAATGTTCTTGGAAGAAATGCCACCGTCGACTTCGATGAGGGGCGAAACGCCGTGACGCTCGCACATGGCCTTGAGCTCGTGGAGCTTAGCGATGGTGCCCGGGATAAAGCTCTGGCCGCCAAAGCCTGGGTTCACGCTCATCAGCAGCACCATATCGACGACGTCGATGATGCTCTCGAGCACGCACACGGGGGTGGCGGGGTTGAGCACAACGCCGGCCTTGACGCCGCGCTGCTGCAGATGAGTGAGCGTGCGGTGCAGGTGCGTGGAAGCCTCGTAGTGCACGGTGATCATGTCGGCGCCGGCGTCGGCGTACCAATCGACCGTCTCGTCGGGGTTCGATACCATCAGGTGCGCGTCGACCGGCACGTCGGTGGAGCGCTTGACGGCCTTGAGGATGTCGACGCCAAAGGTGAGGTTGCCGGTAAAGTGGCCGTCCATGACGTCGAAGTGCACGTAGTCGGCGCCGGCGATCTTGTCGAGGTCGCCCTTGAGGTTGGCCATATCGGCCGAAAGGATGGACGGAGCGATTTTAATGGAACCCATGGTAGAAGCCTTTCTGCGCTAGTCGGTGAGTCCGTAGAACTCTTGGGAGGGTACGCGGTCGGTAAGAATCTCGAGCGCCCTATCCAAAGTAACACCGTTGTAGAGCGTTTGCTCCACGGCAAAGGTGAGCGGAATGTCTACGCCCAGTGAACGGGCAAGCTCGCTCACGCTGCGGGCCGCGACGGCGCCCTCGACAACCATATGCGTGCGCGTCTGATACTCGTCGAGCGACACGCCGTGGGCAAACTCGTAGCCAAAGGTGCGGTTGCGCGAATGCTCCGAGGTGCAGGTGGCAATGAGGTCACCCATGCCGGCAAGTCCCATGCAGGTCATAGCTTGACCGCCGCGGGCATGCACCAGACGGCTAATCTCGGCCAGGCCGCGCGTCATGATGAGGGCGAGCGTGTTGTCGCCGGCACCGGTGCCGGCGGAGATGCCGCACACGATGGCGATGACATTTTTCATGGCGCCGCAGACCTCGACACCGGTCATGTCTTGCGACAGATAGATGCGGAAGGCCGTGGACAGGAGCAGGTCCTTAAAGGTCTCCCCTATCTGCGGATCTTTGCTGGCGATGACGGCGGCAGAAAGCCCGCCGCGGCAGATCTCCTCGGCATGGTTGGGGCCCGAGAGCGCCGCCACGCGCGCCTCGTTGCCGATCTCGCTGGCGATGACCTCGCTCATGAGCAGGCCGGACTCGGGCTCAATGCCCTTGGTGAGGCAGAGCACCGGGGTATTGGCTGCGATAAAGGGCGCGGCCTGGTGGCACACGCTGCGAAGGTGCGTCGAAGGAACGGCGAAGATGATGGCCTCGGCGCCGTCGAGCGCCTGTACCAGGTCCGTGGTGGCGACGACGTTGCCGGGCAGCTCGTAGCCCACCAAATACCGGGGGTTACGGTGCTCGCCGTTGATGCCGGCGGCCGTCTGCTCGCTGTGGGCCCACATGGTCACGCGCTCGGCACGCGCGGCAGCAAGGCCGGCGACGGCGGTTCCCCAGGAGCCGGAGCCAATCAGCGCAACATTCATGACTCTCTCCTATTTATCGTCGGGCTCGGTGACGCGCTTGGTAAACGAGAGCTTGGACTCCTTACCGGTCATGAGCTTTTTGATGTTCGCACGATGGGCCCACACCACGGTGATGCCGATCATCGCCATGCAAAACTTAAGGCCTAGGCTGCTGTACGGAAAGACCGCACAAGCGGCGATGGGAAGTCCGATGGCCGCGGCAAGCGAGCCCACCGACACAAACTTGGTGATGGCGACGGCCACGATAAACATGCCCAGCAGCGACAGGCCAATGGGCCAGTACCAGGCGAGGATAACGCCCAGACCAACTGCGATACCCTTGCCGCCGTGGAAGTTGAGATAGGGCGAGAAGATATGGCCCCACACGGCTGCCAGGCAGATGACGCCGAGCATCCAGTCGCCGGGGGCACCGGGCGCCATAATGTTCGGCGGAAAGCCATAGCCCAAGTCGGCAATGAGCGGACGCGCGATAAGGACGCAGATGGCGCCCTTAAGGCAGTCGAGCAGCAGCGTGAGCGCGGCTACCTTGGGGCCGGCCACACGCAGGGCGTTGGTGGTGCCGATGTTGCCGGAGCCCGCCTTGCGAATGTCGGTGTGGTTGAACACGCGGCCCAGGATCAGGCCAAACGGAATCGCTCCGATAAAGAACGAGACCACGGCGCAGATGGCGGTCAGCAGAATCGGATTATGCATCCTTTTGCTCCTTCTTCCTAAAGAAGAGTCGAATGGGTGTGCCGGCAAAGTCGAAGGTCGAGCGCATGCGGTTTTCGACGTAGCGCTGATAGGTGTCGTTGACCAGATCGCTGTGGTTGACGAAGAACGTGAACGTCGGCGGGTTGACGCCCGTCTGGGTCACGTAGTGCATGCGCAGGCGGCGCTTGCCGTCCACCACGGTATGACCGAACTCGCGCAGGTCGGTGAGGAACGTGTTGAGGCGCGAGGTGCTGATCTTCTGCGAGCGCGTCTTTTCGGCGGCGTCGACCATCGCCCAGATCTTCTCGACGCTGCGGCCAGTGAGGGCAGAGATGCGCAGGTACTGGGCCCAGGGAGCCATGACGCCCAGACGGCGGTCGATGGTCTCCATGCAGGCCTCGCGTTTACGGTCGTCGTCGAGCAGATCCCACTTGTTGAGCAGCACAACGATGGCGCAGCCGCGCTCGATGGCAAGACCCATGACCTTCTGGTCCTGCTCGGTAACGCCCACGGAGGCGTCGACGACGAGCAGCGCCACGTCGGCGCGGTCGATGGCGCGCAGGCCGCGGACCATGGAGTAGTACTCGATGTTCTCGTACACGGTGCTCTTCTTGCGAATGCCCGCGGTGTCGACCATGCGGTAGTGCTTGCCGTTACGCTCCACGACGGTGTCGATGGCGTCGCGCGTCGTGCCGGCAATGTTGGACACGATAGAGCGGTCGGCGCCCAGGATGCGGTTGAACAGCGACGACTTACCGGCGTTGGGGCGGCCGATGATGGCGACGTTCAGCGCGTCGGGGAACTCATCGGCGACCTCGTCCTCTTCCTCCGGAAGCACGGCCACGATGTCGTCGAGCAGGTCGCCCGTGCCGTGGCCGTGCAGGGCCGAGAGCGGCGTGGGCTCGCCGATACCGAGCGAATAGAACTCCCAGATGCTGTCGTTCTCTCGATCGGGGTTGTCGAGCTTGTTCACCAGCAGAAAGACCGGCTTGTCGCAGCGCTTGAGCATGCGGGCGACCGACTCGTCCTCCTCGGTAACGCCGGTGCGGCCGTCGACCACAAACAGGATGACGGCGGCTTCCTCGGCGGCGGCGAGCGCCTGGTCGCGGATGGACGTGGCAAAGACGTCATCGCTCTTGAGCGGTTCGATACCGCCCGTGTCGACGATGGTGAACTCACGACCGTTCCAATCGGCCGTGTGATACGAACGGTCGCGCGTGACGCCGCGGGACTCGTGGACGATGGCGTCCGAGGTCTGGGCCAGGCGGTTAACGAGCGTGGACTTGCCCACGTTGGGGCGTCCGACGACGGCGACGATAGGTTTCATCTGCTCTCCTTTAATGGGTAGGGTTAGCGGAATTAGTAGAGTCGGCAGGCACAATGCCAAGGATGTGCTCCAGGGTATCGAGCAGCTCATGCGGCATGGTCGACACCGCATGAACCTCGGCGCCGCGACTGGTAAGGCTTGCGAGTAAATCGTCACGATGATACTCGTCAAGCGTCATGCCGTCAGCGTTGAACATGAGCTTAGGCACAAAGAGCATAACCCCCGACAGATCTTGGGGCAGCTGCTCCAGAATGTCACACGCGACGATGAGGCCGGTTACGTCCACGTTGCCGCCAAAATAGCGGTTCTTGATGGCCGTGACAGTGCCGGCGAGTCCCTGGGGCGACTCCACAAAGCGGGCCACCGTGTCGCGTGCGCTTTCGCCCGAGAGACACAGAAGCCGCTGGTTGCGGGCGGCGACGGCCTCGCGGACGCGGGCCAGACGCTCGGCGTCGGTAGCCAGCACGTCGTCGGTCTCGTCCAGATACGAGCGGATCATGCCAATGCCGTCGTAGTACTGCGGGTACCCGTCGTAAAAGTCTGCCTCGGGAGGATCGATGCCGGCGTCCAGATAGAACTCATCGCTCATCTGGAAGGTGTGGCGGCCAAAGCGTTCGTAGGCACGATCCTGGTAGGGACGGATCATGGCAATGGTCTCGCGCGCTAGCTCGGGCTTGTCGCTGTAGGACCAGCTAAAACGGTTCTGATGCTTGGTAAAACCGAGCGGCACAATGCCCAGGCTTGTGATTTGCTCGTGCTCCTCGCAAAAGCGCAGGGTCTTTTCCAGCTCCTCGCCGTCGTTCATGCCGGGGCACAACACGATCTGCGCGTGAATCTCGATGCCGGCGGCCATGATGGCCTCGAGCACATCCATGCCGCGCTGGGCGTTGCGGCCCATCATGCGTCGGCGGACATCGGGGCTCACGGCGTGGACCGACACGTTCATGGGGCTCATGTTGCGTTGGATGACGTTTTGCACGTCCTCGTCGGTGAGGTTCGTAAGCGTGACAAAGTTGCCCTGCAAAAAGCTCAGGCGGTAGTCGTCGTCGCGAATATAGAGCGTGGAGCGGCCGCCCTTGGGGAGCATCGTCATAAAGCAGAACACGCAGGCGTTCACACAGGTACGCATGCCGTCGAAGATGGGGCCGTCGAACTCCAGACCCCAATCCTCTCCGGGAAATCGATCGAGCTCCACGGGGGTGACGGTGCCATCGCGCGGGTCGAAAACCTCGAGGTCGACCGTGTCGTCGTCTGCCTCCCAGAGCCACACGATCATGTCGGTAAGCTGCTCGCCGTTGACCGTGAGCACGCGCATGCCCGGCTCGATACCCACATCCCATGCGGGCGATTCGGGACGCACGTTCTTAACGAGCGCGCCCTCACCCGGCTCGGGGTCGCGGCTGCGCCCGTAATCGGCCACCTCGGCGGCGTATGCGGGTACGGTCTGGTCCATGGTTAGCAGCAAAGCTCCTTGATGCGCGTGACGGCGCGTTCGATGTGTTCTTGCGGGGTGGAGGCTCCGGCGGTGATACCGATGTGGTGAGCGTCGGTAAACCACGCGGCCTGGAGCTCGGAAGTTTCCTCGATGTGATACGTGCGCTCGCAGGCGTCTGCGCAAATCTGCGCCAGGCGGCGGGTGTTGCCCGAGTTCTTGCCGCCCACGACGACCATGCAGTCGCAGCGGTTGGCAAGTGCGGCTGCTGCCTGTTGACGCTCACTCGTGGCGGCGCAGATGGTGTTGATCACACGCAGCTCCTGCACGCGCGGGGTGATAGCTGCCACGACCTCGGCGAGGTTCTGCGCGGTCTGGGTGGTCTGCACGACGAGGCCTACCTTGCCCTTGAGCGACAAGGCATTGGCGTCGGCGGCACAGCTCACGACCTGTGCATCTTTGCCGGCGTGGCCAAGAATGCCCTCGACCTCGGGGTGACCCGGCTCGCCTACGACCGCCACGCGGTAGCCCTCGCGCACCAGGCGCTCGGCTGCCATATGGACTTTCTTCACGTAGGGGCAGGTGGCGTCGACCACGTTTAGGCTACGCTTGCGGGCAGCATCGATTACCTGCGGCACCACGCCGTGGGCGCGGATGATCACGGTGCCGGTTGCGGCGTCATCCAGGGTTTCGGCCAAGCCAACGCCTGCCTCAGCGAGCTCGCGTACCACGATGGGGTTATGGATGAGCGGACCCAAGGTATGAACCTGAGTGCACTCCCCTGCCTGCGGCGCGGCGGCCAGCGCCATATCGAGCGCACGCTGTACGCCGTAGCAAGTGCCGGCGTGTGCTGCGATCTCGATGGTAGGCGCTGTTGCCTGGTCGGACGCGGTCGCGGCAGTGTTCGTAACGTTCTCGCTCATGGCTAGAACCTGCCCGGATGCTCGGCGCATAGCTCGTCTCGCATGGCGTAGACGCGGCTCATGGCCTCGGACTCAAACCATTCCAGGCGCTCCGTGCGCTTAAGCCCGGCCGGTGCGTCGGAAAGCGAGACGGCCTTGCCGGCGCGGATCCAGCACTTCTTAGGGCGCATGATCTTTTTGCCCGCGGGCGTGATGTCGGACCAGCCGCAGATGGCGAGCGGGTTCACGGGTGCCTTGCCCATCTGAGCGATGAGCGCAAAACCGCCGTGGACCTCGGGCTTGATCTCGCGCGAGCGGATGCGCGTGCCCTCGGGGAAGATCAGGACGTCCTCGCCGCGCTGCAGCGCATGCTGGGCGGCGCGCAGGCACTTCATATCGGCAGTACCACGCTCCACGGGGATGCCGCCTACGCGGCTAAAGGCCCAGCGCACGATCTTGGTCTTGGCGAACTCCGATTTAAAGATGGGACGCACGCGGCGCCCCCCAAAGAACAGCGCCGTCTCCACGGCCAAGAGCTCGGCCATCGAGGTGTGGTTGCAGATGACCACGCTGCCGCGGCCTTCCTGGCGCTCAAACAGAAGATCGGCGTCCTCGACCTTCCAGCGCCACATGAGCTTGGAGAAGGCCCAAAGGATGGCCATGACTACGACGACGGTGCCTCGGATGAGCGCTGGAAAATCGGCGTAGGGGGCGTTGTAATAGTCCTCGGGCGTCTGCTTAAACAGGCGCATGGGCTACCTCCTTTTGTTGATGAGGTTCTCGATTATCGAGACGACCTCGTCGATGGTGTGGGCGGTGGAGTCGACGTGCACGGCGTCCTCAGCGGACACGAGCGGGGCGACCTCGCGGCTGCTGTCGAGCTTGTCGCGCTGCTTAAGGGCGTCGAGGGTCTCGTCGACCTCGGCTTCGAGCTGCTCGGACGTGAGCGGCTGGGCGTCGTTTTGGTGACGCTGCAGCACGCGGCGGCGGGCGCGCTCACGCGGGTCGGCAGTCAGGAAGATCTTGACCTGCGCGTTGGGGAACACGACGGTGCCGATGTCGCGACCCTCGGCCACGATATCGCGGTCCTCGGCGGCGCGGCGCTGGTGGATGAGCATGGCGGCGCGCACGCCCGGATAGGCCGAGACCTTGGACACGTTGGCGTCGACCTGCGGGGTACGAATGGCGGCCGATGCGTCCTGGCCGTCAATGGTCAGGCGCGTATCCTCGCCGGTTCCGTTGGTAAAGCGGATTTCGATCTGCTCGGCGAGGGCATCGATGGCTGCCTCGTCGTCCAGGTCGATGCCGCGGTCGAGCGCGGCGAAGGTGACGGCGCGATACATGGCGCCCGTGTCGAGCTTGTTAAAGCCAAGCTGGCGGGCGATCTCCTTGGCGATGGTGGACTTGCCGGAACCGGCGGGGCCGTCGATGGCGACGATCATGCAATGCTTCCTTTCGATGGTTGACGTGCAGGTATGGTTCGCGGGCGTTGGGGCGCGGCGGGTTGCCTAGCCCGTGTAGCGCTCGCGATAGGTGTTGCGCTTGGGTGCGGAGCCGTGACTGCCGTGGTGACGCGTGCGGCTGGCGGGCGTGTCTTGGGGCTTGCCGCCGTTGCGCTTGGAGCTCGCCTGCTTTGGCGGGATGCCACCGCTTTTGAGGATCTGCACCTCGCGATCGGTGAGTTCGCGCCACGAGCTCTTGGCTACGTCCTTGAGCTCCAGGCCGGCAAAGTTGCAGCGATGCAGACGGATCACCGGATGGTGGATCTTGCTCAACATGCGCTTGACCTGGTTCTTACGGCCCTCGCGGATGATGACCTCGACGGCGGTGGTGCCGGGCTTGACGCCCTGCGGCGCCACGGCCTCGGCCTCGCGTGCGTTGATAATGCGGCAGATTGCCGGCTGGCACGGGCCGTCGTCGAGCTCGATGCCGCGGCGGAGTGGTTCCAAATCGCGGTCGGTGAGGTGGCCGTCTACGAGGGCCTGGTAGGTCTTGTAGACGTGCTTGCTGGGGTGCAGCAGGTCCTGCGACAGGTCGCCGTCAGTGGTAAAGAGCAACAGGCCCGTGGTGTCGCGGTCCAGGCGGCCCACCGGGAAAAGCCCCGGAAAACGGTCGCGGGGGACCAGGTCGGCCACGCAGGGACGCTCCTGCGGGTCGCTCATGGTGGTGAGGTAGCCGGTCGGCTTGTAGAGCATCAGGTACACAGCGCCCTGGTTGAGTTTGACGGGCATGCCGTCGACCTCGATGTGGTCGCGGTCGACATCGACCTTGGTGCCCAGCTCGGTCGCGACTTCGCCGTTGACGGTCACACGGCCGGCGGTCATCAGATCCTCCGAGCCGCGGCGGCTCGCCACGCCCGCGCGCGCCAAAAAGCGCTGCAGGCGCATGGTGTGCGGGTAGACGGGCTGGGCGTCGGTCGTGGGCATGCCCGTGGCGTCGGCGATTCGCGTCTCCCCTGCTTCGTTAGTTCTCGTCATGCATATCCTCCGGGGCATTGTCGCTGACCTGGATATCCTCGTCCTCGACTGCCTCAACATCTTCAACATCGGTATCGAGCAGTTCGCGCTCTTCGTCCAGATCTTCGGCCTGCTCCTCGAGCGTGGACTGAATGCTGCGGCCGCTTAGACGCTCGCGGATAAACTGGCGCGACTGCTCGTCGGGGGCAAACTGCTCCAGATCGGGCAGGTCGCGGGTGGAGCGCAGACCGAACTTTTCCAAGAAGGCGTTGGTCGTGCCGTAGATGATGGCTTGACCGCGCTGGGGGTCGCGGCCGAGCTCGCGCACCAGACCTTTGTCCACGAGCGACGCGATGACGCCGTCGGAGTTGACGCCGCGGATGCCCTTGACCACCTCGCGCGTCACGGGCTGGTGGTATGCGATGACGGCCAGGGTTTCGAGCGCCGCCTGCGACAGCTTTTGCGTGTCCCAGCTCAACACATAGGCCTCGACCACATCGTGGTAGGCGGGATGTGTAAACAGGCGCCAGCCACCGGCGACCTCGCGCAGCTGAAAGCCGCGGTTGGCCTCCTCGTACTCAACCTTGAGCTCGGCGAGCAGCGACGCGCACTCGCCGGGGGCGATATCCAGTGCGCCGGCCAGCGCGGGCGCACTCACCGGGTCGCTCGACACCAGCAGCAGCGCCTCGAGGGCACCTTTGAGGCTGTTTGCCTCCAGCGTGGAAAGGGTTGACATGGTTGCGGCTCCTATTCGGTGAGCTCGGGGCCCTCGCCGGGCACGTAGGCCTCGGCGCCCTCGACGCGGTTGATGCGGATGGTTCCAAAGATCTCGTCTTGGCTCAGCGTGAGCGAGCCGCGCTTGGCGAGCTCAAGCATGGCCAGGAAGGTGACGACGAGCTGCTCGGTGGTGGCGTCGCCGTCCAGCAGCTCGCGGAAGGTGCAGGTTTGGTGCGCCATGGTAAAGCGGTCGACCGAGGCCACCGTCAGGTCGAGCGGCACGCGATGCGGTGCCACGTGCTCGGCCTCCAGCAGGAAGGTCTGGCGCTTGCCGTCCAGGTCGGCGCAGATGACGGCGAGGCCGCGCAGGGTGATGCCGGCCAGGTAGTCGGGCATGAGGCCCAAGAACTCGGGGTCGGGGCCGGCCACACGCGGGTGCATGCAGCTTTCGGCCTGCATGCGGGCACCGAGGGCCGCAGCCGCGCCTTTAAACTGTTTGTAGGCAATCAGGCGTTGGATCAGGACCTCGCGCAAGGCGTCGCCGTCGAGCGTGCTGAGCTCCTCGAGGTCTTCGTCGAACTCGTCATCGTCGTCATCGGCTTTGCGCGGGGCCTCCTGCGGCACCAGAGAGGCAGCCTTGATGTCCAAAAGGGTTGCCGCGACCAGCAAAAAGTCGCTCGCCACGTCAAGGTCCAGCGCCTCGATGCGCTCGGCCTCGGCAAGGTACTGCTCGGCCACCTCGCTGATGGAGATGGCGCCGATATCTACTTTTTGGCGGGTTACCAGCTGCAGCAGCAGGTCGAACGGTCCGCTGTAGACCTGCGTCGACACGCGATACGACATCTTCGACCTCCTTTGACGGCGCCTTCGCGGCGCGGTTTGGGTGCATGTTCTTACCGTTTTGCACGGTCGACCTGTAAGTTTACCTTAGATGCCGGCGATTGCGAAGTTGAGCAGCTGCTCAGCGAGCGGATACACGGTAACGTCGAAATAGCGGCCGATTACGTCGATGCCGGTCCACGTAGGCAGCAGGTACAGCACCAGGATGAGGATGGGCATAGCGTATTGCTGCAGATGGTAGTAGTTGTTGAGCGCCTTGCCCTTGAGGAAGGGCACGATGATCGACGAGCCATCGAGCGGCGGAATCGGAATGAGGTTAAAGAACGCGAGCGACAGGTTGACCACGATAAACGTGGCGCCGAAGTTCATAATTTGGGACGCCACGGCAAAGGACATGCTGGCGTAGAGATTGCCGTACGTTACGTGCATGAGGGCGGCCGCGAGGCACGCGAGTGCGATATTCGATGTGGGGCCGGCTACGCTCACCAGGACCTCGTCGCGCTTGGGGTGCTTGAGGTTGTTGAGATAGACGGGCACGGGCTTGGCGAAGGCGAACACGGGACCGCCTGCGGCGAGCATGAGCAGCGGCAAGATGATGGTGCCAAACGGGTCGATATGGTTGAGCGGGTTGAGCGATACGCGTCCGCGCGAGCGCGCCGTTTTGTCGCCGAGAGCCCAGGCCGCGGCGGCGTGCGCGCTCTCGTGAATGACGATGCCAACGATGACGGCGACGGCGCTGGCGAGCAGGTTCATGATGTAGCTGCTGGACATGGCGCTCTCCTAGCGGACGCGGCGCGAGGCGCGCGTGAGCAGGTAATCGGCCACAAACAGGATCACAGCGACAATGGCGTAATCCAGGCGGAACACGCCGCCAAAGGGCGACGTGATGACGCCGTAGCCGGCGATGGCGCTCGGCAGCGCGCGCGAAAGCTCAACGACAAAGCCCACGATCTGCAGCTTGGCGGTCAGGCCGCTAAAGCACAGCAGCACGGTCATCGCGCTCATAAAGATGCCGCAGATGCGACAAGCGATAGCGATGATGCTCATCGCCACAGCAGTGGCCTTACGAGAGTTCACGCGCGGTCTCCTCTTCGATCTGGGTGGAAAGCTCCAGCCATTCGTCCTCGAGCTTGGGAAGCTCTTGCTTAAGGCCGTTATATTCCCCCAGCGCCGCGTTGAACTTATCCTGATCGGCATAAAGCTCTTCGCTTGCCATCAATTCCATAAGCTCGTCATAGCGGGCGCGCTTTTTATCGAGCTCCGTCTCGATCTTCTTGAGCTGGTTGCGCACGCCCTTGAGCTTTTTGTTGAGTGCGGCGCGGGCCTGGGCCTCGGCGCGCTTTTGCTCCTTGGTCTTTTTGCCCTCGGCGGGCTTGGAGGCGGTGGCGGGGGTGTCGGGCTGGGCCGCGGTGACCTTAGCGGACTTGGTCGCGGCCGGTGCGCTCTCCCCTGCCGCCTCGGCGGCGGCGCGGGCTGCGAGGTCCTCGCGCTTGTAGAGGTAGTAGTCGTAGTCGCCGTCATAGACCGTGACCTTGCCATCGCGGATGTCGATCACGCGGTTGGCCACGGCGCGTACCAGGTGCTCATCATGGCTGATCAGCACGATGGTGCCGGGGAAGTTTTGCAGGGCGTTCTCGAGCATGTCCACCGAGTCGATGTCCAAGTGGTTGGTTGGCTCGTCCAGACACAGGAGCGCCTCGGGCGCCACGAGCATCTTGGCCAGGGCCAGACGCGCCTTTTCGCCGCCGGAGAGGACGCGAACCTGCTTTTCGATTGCGTCGTTGTCGCTAAACAGGAAGGCGCCCAGCAGGCTGCGCTGTTGCGGCACGGTCCACTTGGGCGTGACGGTGTCGATCTCTTGCAGGACGGTATTGGACTCGGTCATGCCCTCGAGTGCGTGCTGAGCGTAGTAGGCCACGCCCACGTTGGTGCCCAGGTCGCGGGTGCCGGTGGTGGGTGGCTCCAGGCCGGCGAGGATCTTCATGAGCGTGGACTTGCCGGCGCCGTTGGGGCCGACGAGCGCCACATGCTCGCCGCGGTAGAGCTTGAGGTCGATGTCACTGTAGATGTGCTTGTCGCCGTATGACTTGGAGACGCCCTCGAGGCCCACGACCATATCGCCCGAGCGCGGCGGGTCGGGGAACTTAAAGTCGATATGCTTGTGGCCCTCGGGCAGGATGACGAGCTCCTTTTTGATCTGCTCGATTTTGCGGATGCGCTCCTGGGCCTGGGCTGCCTTGGTGGGCTTGTAGCGGAACTTATCGACGAAGACCTGCATGTGGGCGATGTCGCGCTCCTGGGCGGCGCGCTTGGCGCGCATCTGCTCCAGGTTGTCCTCGCGCTGCTTGAGGTAGCTGCTGTAGTTGCCGGTGTAGGTGGTTACGCGACGGTTTTCGAGTGCGGCGACGTGGTCGACGCAGGCGTCCATGAAGGCGCGGTCGTGGCTGACGATGAGGACGGCGCCGTCGTAGTTGGCAATAAAGCCGCGCAGCCACTGGACGCTCTCGAGGTCCAGGTGGTTGGTGGGCTCGTCCAGAAGCAGCAGGTCGGGGTGGCGCAGGAACAGCTTGGCCAGCGCGATGCGCATCTGCCAGCCGCCCGAGAACTCGGAGCACGGGCGCTCAAAGTCGGTGACCTTAAAGCCCAGGCCGGACAGGATCTTGCGGGCGTTGCTCTCGAGCTCGTAGCCGCCCAGATGCTCAAAGCGGTCCTGGACCTGGCCGTACTCGTTAAGGAGTGCGTCGACGTCCTTGCCCTGCTCGGAGAGCTCGGTAATCTGGGCCTGCAGCTCGTTGGCGCGCTCGCCCATGCGGCGAATTTCCTTGGCGGCCGCCATGACCTCGGCAAGGATGGTGGTGTCCTTGTGCTCCAGGTTGGTTTCCTGCTCTAGGTAGCCTACCTGGCAGTCCTTGGCGTACTGGACCTGGCCGGCGTCTGGGCTGTCGATGCCCATGATGATCTTGAGCATGGTAGTTTTGCCGGCGCCGTTGGGGCCCACGAGCGCGAAGCGCTCGCCGGGGTTGATCTGGAAGGATGCGCCGCTAAAGAGGACGCGCGCGCCGAAGCTTTTTTCGATCTTGTCGACCAGGAGGATCATGGTGCCGCCTTTGACCTTGTGTGCCTATATGAAAAAAGGCCCCAACTTGCGTTGGAGCCTCATTCAATGCTCGGGTGGAGACGAGGGGGATCGAACCCCTGACCTCTTGACTGCCAGTCAAGCGCTCTCCCAGCTGAGCTACGCCCCCGTGCGAAGAAGTATTATACGGGAACTCCCCCGGCGATGCAAGGACAATTTTGGAAAAACTTTCCTGGGGCGGCGGCACGGATGCGGGACGGACTCGAGAGCGATGGGCCCGCGATGCCCGACTAAGCCCACGGGGCGCGCCCCGCGGGAGGGCGGCGCTGCCGCCGCCCTCCCATCAGGCTCCACCCCGGCCGCCCCCGGGGCCTCCCGCCACGAAACCGGCCCATCTACTACGTTTGGCCGGCATCCCCCGACCATGGCGCCTCGGGCAAAAATAAAATCGCAGGTAGACGGCCTGCGGTTTTCGCGAAATACGGGGTATGGTCGAGGGGTCGGGCTTAAACGTAGTAGATGGGCCGGTTTCGTGGCGGCGGCATCGCAGGCAGCCGACAGAGGGCGTCCGGAAGTGAGCAAGGCACCCGTCTAACGACCGATTTCCAGCCAGTTGCATAGTACGTTGGCTCGCAACTCCATTTCCGTCGTCTTTTGCGCCTTAGTTTTGCACCTATAGCGCAATTCCAAGCGCGAGCAAAGACTTCGCACGATCGCATCAAGCTGCTCGGCATCGTTAAGCATGTCGTGCGTAACCAGAAAGACGTCATACCCCATACTTTGCAGCGCCGTCATGCGTTTGGCATCGTGGTCGAGCACGGCGCCTGATCCGTGGATAACCTCTCCCTGAATCTCCACGATGCCTGCCTTCATTATGGTTGGATTCACGATCACGATATCCCCGTAGCAGACTTTTTGCCCTGCAATGCTCTGCGCCGATGCGGTGAGCGGCGTAAGGTCGTTAACATAAACGTTTCGAAAGCCGGCACCGCCGCGAGATCGAGGAAGCGATAGCAATAAAATTCCTGCAACTTCAAGCGGAGAAGCTGCTATACCTGTCACCAGCTGCGCGGCGTTGTAAAACTTCGTACCCCACTTTCGTTTTTTCATCTTACTGGCGTACTCATGAAGCTCGTGTAATTCGATGAGCGGTTTCCTCATCCAGAGCGAAGTGCCCTTTAGCCTTGTGACCTCCTTCGTCTTCTTTTGTCCGTTGGGCCCCTTCGTATTTACCTGTTCTTTGACTTTTATACGCGCATAAACGCGTTTCCATTGTGGTTCGTCTTGGCTTTCATCGAGGTCAAAGAGGGATTCGGTGGTGGCGTCCTGTGCGGCGCCTTCAGCTTTGAGTAGTTCTGCTTCTGCTGCGGCGGTGGGCTCAAAGACTGAGAACCATCCGCAAAATTCGTACATGGCAAGGACAAGATCGGTTGGAGACACAAAGCGCGCCATGGTAAATAGCGTCGCAAGTGGATTGGTAACCCTAAAGCTCATCGCGGTTTCCAGCGTGCTATCCACCCCCGAAGCATCATCACAGTGGATTGTTGTCCGTAATCCCGAATGGTAGTTAACGCCACCGGGCACTGTTGTGGTAATAATCGGGGTCTTGAGGACGTCGACTACAAAGGGCGATTGAGATAGGGCTCGCCTGCCGTCTTCTGGGCTTGGCAGTCTTGGGTAGAGGTCGCGGACCTGCGGTGGGCAGCGCCAGTAGCGGAATGCGGTGTTTGCGCAGGCAATCTCGTCCATGTGGACCTCCCCTAGTTTCGACCGTAGGCCGTGCGGATTGCGGGCATGGCAGATTATCTACCGGGGCATCATGCGGGTAAGTACTGGAAGCTGGCCAAATGCTGACCAAATATTGGATGGGATGAGTTGAAAGGTTGATCGAGCCATGAATGTGCTGGTACGAGCTATGCGCCAGTGGTCTCTGTCTCCACAATTGCACATAGATTACGCACGGAATTCAATGAATGAACGCAGACGCATTTTGCAAAACGTGTAATGACGACACCTAAGGTGAACTGCGTAACATATAACGCCTTAGGTAACTTCGCTTCGATTTTGGTGTCATAAAGAAAAAGGTCAGAGGCTAAACACCACTGACCTGTGCTTTAGATGGTGGGCGATACAAGATTCGAACTTGTGACCCCATCCGTGTGAAGGATATGCTCTACCCCTGAGCCAATCGCCCGTCGCCTTTCGGCAAAAGAGATACTAACATAGCCGTACGTGGTTTACCAAGAACTTTTTGCCCCCGATTTTAAATTCGTGGGTGCTAGCCAAGCCAAAGCAACCAAAGTAATCGACAAAACCGCAGCTAAACCACCATTTACCGCTTAATCCACGAAGTCTCGGGGCGGCAGATAGGTCGCGCGTTGTTGTAGGCCATGTCGAGCGTGAGGCAGGTGCGCGCGGCGTAGAAACCGTCCTCGCGCTGGATGGTCAGCGCCAGCTCGGGCTTGTCGCCGGTCAGGCACAGCGGCAAGAGCAGCTGGATCCGGCCGCCGTAGAACTGCGGCACGGCGAGCGTGTAGTTGGCGGCGGCGCGGCGGGCGGCTTCGACGACGGCGCCCTCAAAGGCGCGACGCAGCAGCAACGAGTTACCCTCCCCCATCAGACTGGCGGGAATACGCGTCAGGTTCTCCTCATCGCCCAGAATGTGGTCGATGTTGGAGCGGATAGGCAGGCGGTAGTCAAAGACTAGCTCGGAGGGGTCCTCGGCAAAGCGCACGCGGCGCGGCAGGTACTCAAACGAGACCAGCATGGGGTCGCTCTCCTTAAAGAAGCCCTTCAAAAACCAGCGCTGGCGCGCGTCTGGCTTGGTGTTGGGCTCAAACAGACCGTAGATGGTCTCGTAGCGGCGCGTGTACAGGCCGGTGTTGAATAGGCAGCGGTCGTCGTCGAACACCAGCGGCAGGTTGGACGGCGCGGTCTGGTCCACGTCGCGCTCGGTCAGGAACACCGCGCGGCTAAACGAAAACGACAAGTAGTTTCTGAGGATGCGGTTCCCGGGACCCCAGTCCTCGGGATCGGCGAGGTCGACAAGGCGGTCGTAGCAGGGCTCGGGGCAAAACGCGAAGTCGTACACATTACTGCACAGGGTGCTGGGGATCTCCATGTGGTGTCCAATCAATTCATTAACCGGCGTGCGGATGCTTAGATTCTATACGAGCGACAGATCGCCCGTGCCCGCAACGAATCCGCAGCGCAGCTCTTCGGCTAGCTCGCTGTTCGTGCGGCGACTGGAAACGAGGTCCTGGATCCAGGCGTAGTACTGGTTGTCTTTTGGTTCGGGGCTGTCAGACAGCACGACCGGAGTGCCTGCGAACCTTAAGACGGACAACGCAAAGACAAGGCTGGTTCGTTTGTTACCGTCTTCAAAGATGTGGTCCTTGACCATGTGCTCGGCCACGTAGGTGACCTGGTCAAAGATGTCTGCGAAGCGATCGACCGGCGATTGACCGAATATCGTACAGAATGCACCCGCAAGCACGGACTCGACGCATCCAAGCTCAAGCGCGGCCCGGTCGCCTGTGGCGTCGGTTGTATAGCAGCGTCCGACCGTCATCAGCGTGCTGTGCAGGCGCATCACGGTCGCGGCCATATCTTCGAGCAAACCGGCATCATCGAGCACGAGCGGCGCGAACGGATGCGCTCCCCGCTTCGTGTCCGCCATCAGGAGTTCTCCAAGAGCCTGAGCGCGTTGGGCATGTTCGAAATGGTCAGCCGAATAGCTTCGTCGATTGACGTGGTGCCGCCGAGCAAAATCGGTGATGCTGAATTTGCCACGTGCGCAGTTGAATGATCTTCTTGAGCAACGCAATCAGCGCCGTCATCTTGTTGAACATAGCTCCAAGGCATTTCTGACTCCTCTATAGCTTTACAGACGAAATAGCCTGCGAGTCGTACTCCAGAGCAATCGGTTGCCAGACGAGGTCTTCGATGGTGCAGTTTAGGGTGTCTGCAAGCGCCAATGCCGAGGAAACCGAGGCGCGGCGTAGGTCGAGCTGGTTCTGCTCGTAGAGTTGTATGGCGCGAAGCTTAACCCCCGATTGGGCGGAGAGCTGTTTTTGCGTTAGTCCGGCAGCCTTTCGTGCCGCCTTGAGGCCCTTTTTGTCTGCCTGGGCGTTGTTCCATTTTTCGATGACAATCTGGGCGAATTTATCTTCGGAGGCCTCGTGGAGCGGATGGTACGAGCCGATGATCCAATCGAGCGGAGCGACTTCGAGTAGCTTATTAAAGCCCAAGCTGCTCATCCATTGCGTATAGGCCATAACCCACCCCGCCCAATACTGAGGTGAACGGTCGAACGGATAGGTCTCCCTACATCTGACGGGGGTCAGTCCCGCATGGGCGATAATATCGCGCGCGAGCTCGTCGCCCGCCATGCCGCAGACGACGCGAGGCATACCGCGCTCAAACTGTTTCATCTCAAGTGCGTTCGACATGATCGCCGTCAACTCGGCTGGAGTCAGCCCTTGGTCACAGAGAGCAAAATCGACCGCCTCGCCCAGCGTTCTCATTGCATCCTCGAGATACATCTCACTGTAGGCGTGGGTCATCGCCCGTCATCCCCTCTCGAATGATATCGACGATACGTATTCCCTCAAACGGGTTTTCGGCAAGGAGCTCCCGATACTGCGCCCTTGCCGCTTCATCTCGTTCCTTGGCCAATGGACCATACAGAGCTTGCTGCGCACGTTCAAATCCAGCAAAACGAATGCTCTTAAACGCACGCTCGCTTTTGAGCACAATCTGCTCCCCCAGGTTACCGAGCCTTATAGATCGTCCAAGCTGATCGACGGTGATCGTATTGTTTACAAAAGCTCTGGCATAGCTAAAGTACGAGTCGTCCGCACGCCACCCCCTTATTACGTCGCAAGTGCTCGTCTGAGGTAGAAAGTTATCATGGAGATATTCGCACGCCCCCGCGGCAATGGCGGTATCTTTGCGAAAAGAACGATGCTCAACGAGCAACGCTATCCAATGCAGGACGCAATATTGCGGCGATAGCAAGTCGAGAACTTTGAGATCGGCTATATCGAGTTCATAGCGATTCGCAAAGCCATCGGCATCGCGCGAGCATGCCCATTCCCTTGCAAGGTCGAGGCTCTCTGTGCAATAGAATCCCTGTCCATAGTCGTTATGGATTTTCCCCAGGCCAAGTTGGGGAGTCTCAATGATTTTCTGAGAACCATGCCATAGTTCCACGCGAGTCTCCTAACAGGTATCGCTCTAGCGATAGTATAACATACTATCGCTAGAGCGATACCTGTATTCAAATAGCAAGAGGGTGTCTGGAACCGAGTTTGAGTTCAATACTTGCTTCTAAGGCTCGCCGAGTCCGGAAGTATGCGACATAATTCAGACTTGCTGATCATGCCGGAGCACACTAACGCCTCGTCCTGCTTACAGAGCTTCATAGACACGCACCTCATCTTGCTCGATGCTTTTGCGGAATGCCGGGCGCATGTGCTCTGGTGGGTTGGTGACGATATCAACCTTTCGCCCAAGTTCCCTCTCGAGCTCATGGGAGAGTTCGTAAAGCGTGCCGAACGTCATGGTGTTGCCGCAGACTAGGCGCAAGTCAATATCGCTACCGGGCGTTTGTTCGCCTCGGGTAAACGAGCCAAATAAATATGCTTCGCTGACGTCGTATTGAGCAAGCACGCGAGAGGCGGAGGTGGATATGTCGGTAGGCGAAATCATGGGTTATTTGCCGTTCAACAGTAGAACGTCAGGGGGCCAGCGTCGAAACCACCAGTCCGGTTTTTTTTGGCGTTCGGCGAGCTCGAAGATAAACGGGGCGTTTGATCTAACAAATTCTTTCAAGAAATTGAGGTCATCAGCAGTAAATCCTTCAACGTTAAACCATTTGACCGCAGGCAAGAAGCATTCTGCATGGTCAAAGCCAAGGTCAACCGGACGCTCGACGGCTACGCGAACGGTCCCGTCATCTCTTGTCTCTGAGTAGGCAAACTGAGTGCCGTCATCTAGTTGAACATAGCTCCAAAGCATTGCTACCTCGTTTATAACTTTTTGAGTTATAAATCTGCCCCTAACGCGGGATGAATCGCACTAGTTACCAGACCCAAATACGTCATCTACAAGATCAGGCAAGTCTGTCCATACTTGATAGGCGGCAACGTTGTCCGGATTCATTTCTCTTGCACGACGTTTATTATCCGTATTGTGCTTTGCGGCATTGGTCAAAGCCTGGCCCTTGTTGCCGTCAATCATTTCGAGATTTACCGACTTGAACTTTGACGCGGAGGACCTGTTGGGGTCAGTAGATTTTAGAACGCCAAGGTCGCGCGCTCTTTTCTCACATTGTGGCGTCGATGCAAAAGTTTCCGGGCATGGCGAGACATGATCGATAAGCCATACTTCAAAGCATGGATTGGAGATCGCGAGCCTAACTCCTTTTGTCTTTGCTTCTCGTTCTGCTGCGGATAGGTTTCTGAATTCATCTGAATCGACTACGATCCATGCGGAACTCAATGCTTCGATTTCGCCTGCTTTAACGGCCTTTTTATCTGAATCGAGCTCTCGCGAAAGCTGCTTGGCCACCTTCAAAGGGTCTCCGTCAATATGCCGATACCGCACGCTTCCGCGAACGTCCATTTCAGTAATAAGGAAGTTAAAGTATTCGGTTTCGGTCACCTTTCCATTGGAGACAATTAGGTGGCGCTTTCGCTTGGCTCTTGTCTGCTTTTTGCGGCCGCGAGCAAGTCCCCTCCTTTCTGTTTTAGCCATCTATGTCAGCGCCTTCCTTCATGAGTTGGGCCACAAGTTGATGAAAACTTGGGTTGGGCAACGGCACATAGACACCGTTTAAGTAATTGCGCCCCAGATTCTCATTTGCACGAGGCGAATACTCCATCGCAGCAATTAATTGCGAAGCACCTTCAGAGTCCTTTTCCACAAACCAGACCTGGTCACGTTCAAGCACCTCTTCCATAGGGCTGGTTCGCGTCATCAAGGTGACATCATGGGTCGAGAAGATTAGCTGCGCGCCCTTTGGATTTGTGTCGGGATCGGCGAACAGTGAGACGAAGTCGCGCAGGAGCGTAGGATGAAGGCTCGAATCAAGCTCGTCAATTACTGTTGTGGCCCCACTGCTTAAAGAACGTAAGGCTACCGAGAAAAACGCCAGCGCAGCTTTTGTGCCCTCCGATTCATGGGCGGAGCCCAGCCAAAAGCCATCTCCCGAGCCTTTATGGTGGAAGAACAGGTCATAAGCGAACGACAATTTAAAGTCATCTGCAATTTTATTACGTGCCTCTTCCGGAATCTCATCGAGTCCAATGAGTGATTCTTTTAAACCCATGACGCCTTCCGATTGACGGACATCCATGCCGTCAATTCCGATATCAGCATATTTAATGAGCTGAGATAGCATCTGAGCTCGTGCGTCATCGTTGATAAACAGCTTTTTTATGGTGGCGAGTTCTGCTAGATAATGCGTTGCATCATAGAGATTGATGTCATTGGCAAGAGCTGCGAATGCGGGTTGAATTACATCACTTCCAGCCGCCGCGGCGGCAGATAAGAACAAAGAATTATTGCGCGTGATATCCCAAAGTTGTTTTTTGACGCCTGTAAAGGTGCTACCAAATTTAATCGACTGTTCGCCGTTTATCGAAGAGCGGTCATAGAGGAGGGACGGCTGTTTCGATCGGTATACGGTGAGGTTCTCATAAGTAACCTCATTTTTGTTTACACCAAATGAAAACTCATACTTCAAATTGCTGGCGATAAAATCTATCGAGAATTCTGTGTCATTTGATCGTGACTCCGAGTCAAGTAAAAAGGGGACGATGGGTATTTGAGAATTCGCATCGCCTGTCGCATAACCTGTACGAACAAAGTAAGAGACAAAGTAAAGAGCATTTAGGAAATTTGATTTGCCTGACGCGTTTGCGCCGTAAACCGCAGCCACTCGCACGGGTCCAAGTTCCTTTTTGCTCGAAATCGGTTCAAACGAGAACTGCTGAGTATCTCGAAAGCTCTGAAAGTTCTTAAATGAAAAATTGAGGATCATCTTTAGAATCCTTCTCAAATATATCGATTATTCACAGACATCCTTAAATAACAAGAACAATTATATAGTTTTAAAACCGATATTTGTTAGCTTTGAACAAATATCGGTTTTAAATTGAGATTTTAGGCAATGAACCTTATAAGCACGTATGACATAATGCCTGAAGCATAATTCTCTACGCTGATATTAAGAGCAGTCTTCAGCGACGGTGTCTCTTAATCTCACTCACTATGCCGGCGCATCTCTTCTCAATGCTGTCGGGAAAGAGCGAAGCTTCGGTAATGCCAAGTTTACTCAACTCGTTCAGTATTGATGCTTTTCTATTAGATGGCACTATGCAACGACCGGCTATCACGGGACTGTCTTTGGGCAGTGGACTTATTAAGTCATCAAACGACAAAGAAAAATCCTTACCACGAATGTCATTTGGGAAAAGAATATATTGGCCGGACTGAGCGGCTTGTCTATCAAGATATCTAGTTCCGTAAACAAATAATGTATCTTCGCAGCACTTCTTAAACCATTTTGCCTGATCAGTTGGCTCAGGGTAAATTGAAAGCACTAGATCACGTTGATAGTCAAAGTATGGCCTTGATATTGCAAGTGAGGCAAAACGAGACAGAAGCTTTGAGTTCATAAACAGATGCCAAGAGTCCGCAATTGCCTGGCAGATGGGATATTCCCGCTTATCCCCTCCCGGTCGCCTAAAGATAAATACTTCGCCCACGGCATCAGGATTGCCGCAGGCGAAATAGAGGGCGGCAAGTGCGTTTGAAGTTACATCTAATAGCCTGGTAGGGACTCCGTAGTGCTGGAGGCAGGCTAAAAGATCAATCGGAAGCAAATCTCGCTTGAAGACATTTGGCAATATGCGGCAGGCAGTTTCAATAATATCCGCCTCGTGCGTAAGGCTGCCTGTGATAGGGGAAATGGTGTTCGATCCCGGTTTACGCCAATAGCTGTCTCTTCCGATTGACGGAACAAGATCAAACTTAGTCGATCCTTGTCCTCGGAAAACAAATGTAGATTCATATGTCTTGGCGTCACCATTTATTGTTGGTGAAAGTCCGTTGATGTATTTGATATACGAGGCTACATCTTCAACCTCAACTTTGGCTTCACTAGACATATATCAATCCTTTAGTGGAACAAGAAGCTTTATAAACGGCAGCATTTGGATTGCAATTATCTTATCGCTCTGGCGGATGGGGTGTAAGGCTCAACATCGGTAATAGATCGAGAGGCGGTCGAGCTGAACAAAATAGTGCCGTCGCAGCGATAGCTGATACGGCACCAATCCCTAAGAAATTGATTTATTGGAAGGCTAAAGACTTCTCCAATAGCTGCATTCACCTCTCCCCTGGTCTCACTTAAACGGGGCATTAGCAGCGATATACGGCTGTCAGGAGCGCTGTTCCCAGAATGAAAAGCGTTAAGGAAACGGCGATCAAGTTGTTGTCTGCAGTCTTGGGGAGTGTCGCTGTAGTCGCAGCGGCGGTTTTTGGTTTGGAAGACGCGGTCACCGTCGTCTTGGTCGTTATGTTTGTCTTGGGCGACGTGGCCGCAGGCTTCACCGCGGGATCCGTCGTCGGCCCCGCACCGGGCTGCCCTGCAGCAGGACTGGCGCCACCATTAGGCTCGCCCGACCCGCCACCTGGCACGTCGCGCCCGTCGGTCTCCCCCGCCGGAGGCGTGGCGACATCGGGCTCAACCACCACGTGCGGTGCCACGGCCCCTACGGCATCCACCACGCTACCAGCACCAAAGACCCCACCAGCAGGCGTCACAAAACGCGCGGACACAAGCGACCCGCTCGTGCACGCAACGCCGCCGTCGGCACCGGCCGCATCAAGCCACGAGGCATCGACGGAAAGCCGACAGCCGGCGTCACCATCGCCAAGGCCCGCATCCTGCAGATACACGCCGTAGGCGCGCACGCCCGCTCCGGACCCGGCGCCCGCGGCAACGACGCGCCCGCCGCCGCGCACGGCCATGTCGCCAGCGATCACGCCGGCGACCGCCTCGTCCGTAATATCGGCCCCATCCGCGCGGGCATCGACGGTGCAGCCGTCCACCACGAGCGCCTGCGAAACGTGGATCCCGCACTGCGAGCCCGTCGCCGTTAGGGTCCCAGTACCGCGAAGCATCAGGTTGCCCCACACCTCCATGCCGCACAGCGTGAGATCGCGTCGAAAATGTTGGTGTAAGGGTGACGCCCTAGCGCCCGTTTAACGAAGAACGGCCTTCGTCCTAGAATCT
>NZ_JADPCH010000011.1 GCF_015670745.1 Collinsella aerofaciens
GATGTTTTGGTAATGCCAGCGAGCGGGCGCCAGAGCGAACAAATTGGCATGAAAAGAGGACGGCATAGACCTTCTGGTCATGCCGTCCTCTTTGAATGACAAGTTGTCGCTCTGGCGCCCGCGCAGCGTCGACTGGTCCGCCGTTCGTTAGAACGGCGGAACTGAGGGCAGCGTCGAGCTGTTACGCGGTTTGGTAAAACCGCGTAACGACCCAACTACATCAAGTTGCAAACAGCCGCCGCGAAGGCAACGGGATCCTCGGGGAGAATGCCCTCGACCAGCAAAGCCTGGTCATAGAGCAGACCGGAGTACTGCTTGATCTTGTCGGCGTCGCCTGCCTTCTGGGCAGCGACAAGCTTGTCAAAGACCGGGTGCTTGGCGTTGAGCTCGAGCACGCGTTGGCTCTTGGGCATGCCGTCGGGCGCGCCCTCGGGTCCCTTCTGGAGCACCTTCTCCATCTCGAGCGAAAGCGGGCCCTCGGTGGTGATGCAAGCGGGGGCATCGGTCAGGCGCGCGGAGACGGCAACCTTCTCGACCTTGTCGCCGAGTGCCTCCTTCATGGCGTTAAAGAGGTCCTCGTTCTCCTTGGTGGCGTCCTCGGCCTCCTTTTTCTCGTCCTCGGTCGCCAGGTCAAGATCACCGGTTGCGACGTTCTTGAGCTCCAGGTGACGATCCTCAACCTCGGGCTCGGCACCATCGGCCACGGCCTTCTCGGCAGCCTCGCGGGCGGCATCGTCCTCGTAGATCTTGGGCATATCGGCGGCAACGTACTCACGCATAGCCTGGAAGGTGAACTCATCCACGTCCTGCGTCAGCAGCAGCACGTCATAGCCGCGGTCGAGCACGCCCTTTACCACGGGCATCTTGGCCAAGCGCTCACGCGAGTCGCCGGCGGCGTAGTAGATGGCCTTCTGATCCTCGGGCATGCCCTTGGCATACTCGGCCAGGGTAATCATCTTCTGTTCCTTGGCAGACCAGAACAGCAACAGATCGGCGAGCTCATCGGCCTTCATGCCATAGCTCGAGTAGATGCCGTACTTAAGACCGCGGCCAAAGTTCTCAAAGAACTTCTCGTAGGCCTCGCGGTCGTTGTCACGCATATCCTCAAGGTCGGCGGTGATCTTCTTTTCCACACGCTTGGCGATGGCCTTGAGCTGACGGTTCTGCTGCAGCGTCTCACGCGAGATGTTGAGCGACACATCGGCGGAATCCACGACGCCGCGGACAAAGTTGTAGTAGTCGGGCAGCAGGTCGTCGCACTTCTCCATGATCAGGACGTTGGAGCTGTAGAGTGCCAGACCCTTCTCGTAATCCTTGCTGTACAGATCGAACGGCGCGCGGCCCGGCACAAACAGCAGGGCATCGTACTCGAGCGTGCCCTCGGCATGGAAGCTGATGGTGCGCGCCGGATCGTCAAAGTCGTGGAACGTGGACTTGTAGAACTCGTCGTAGTCCTTCTGCTCGACATCGGAGCTGCGCTTCTTCCAGATCGGTGTCATGGAATTGACGGTCTCGAGCTCCTGGTAGTCCTCGTACTCGGGCTTGTAATCGTCGCCGGCGTCCTCGGGCTTGGGTTTCTGGCGGCTCTTGGACACCATCATCTGAATCGGGTAGCGCACATAGTTGCTGTACTGCTGAATCAGGCTCTTGAGACCCCACTCGGTCAGGAAGCGATCGTAGGTCTCGGCCTCGCCGTCGGCGTCGAGCTTCTCGTTCTCACGCAGCGTCAGAATGACATCGGTACCGTGCTCGGCGCGCTCGCCGTCCTCGATGGTATAGCCCTCAAGACCATCAGACTCCCACACGTGAGCGGTGTCCTCGCCATAGGCGCGGCTGACGACCTTCACATGGCTGGCGACCATAAAAGCCGAGTAGAAGCCCACGCCAAACTGGCCGATAATATCGACATCGGAGCCCTGCCGCTCGGCGTTCTCGGTCTTAAACTCCTCGGAGCCGGAATGCGCGATGGTACCCAGATTGCGCTCGAGCTCCTCGGCGGTCATACCGATGCCGTTATCCGAAATAGTGATCGTGCGGGCATCCTTATCAAAGGAGACACGAATGGCCAGGTCGCTCTGGTCGAGCTTGACGCTCGAATCCTGCAGGCTCTTAAAGTTGAGCTTGTCGACGGCATCGCTCGCGTTGGAGATAAGCTCGCGCAGGAAGATTTCCTTATTGGTGTAGATGGAGTTGATCATGAGGTCGAGCAGTTTTTTGCTCTCGGTCTTAAATTGACGCATGTGCAGTCCTTTCGCGCTACCCCTGTCCGCAAAAACGGCCCGGTTGCCCGAGCCGCCTCGCAGACCTGCTATGTTCAGACTTAGATTTTATAACCTATTAGCGCGCATATATACATACGGAATTGAAAAACTGTATGTTGCAATACCCCATGCGCCAATTGTCGAGGAGTGTCCCAAACTGCCGGCAGGAAAGGAACGTCCCTATCTGCCATCTACGCGCTTGGCCATCCAAGCATGGGGCTGGCCCTCGTCTTCGTAGTCCACCGGGGCAATCTGCGTGTAGCCCGCCTTGGCATAGAGCGGCAGCACGTATTCCTGAGCATGCAGCTTAATGAGCTTGGCGCCGGCATCACGCGCGCACGTATCACTGGCCTCGACAATCTTGCTCGCCAAACCGCGACGGCGCATGCTCGGCAGCACGGCCACGCGCCCCATAATGTAGGTCTCCCCCGCCGCGACGCCTTCGTCCAAGTCGCACGCCGGCGACACCGGAGCCTCTGCATCAGCCGCGCGCTCAAGCTCTTCGGGAAACACGCGCGAGCAACCGGCGAGCTCGCCGTCTACATAGAGCGTCACATGAATGCAGTCAGAAGCCTCATCGATCTGGTCGAACTCATTCTCGTAGCCCTGCTCGTCCATAAAAACGACGCGGCGCACCAACGCCGCGTCATCAAAGCATCCCGTCTTAAGTTGAATATCCATGGCTGCCCCTTCATTCAATGCGAACGTTAGGGACAGATTTTAGCGAAAATGAGCTCCGCGCACGCTAAACTTCGCGCGAGCCTTCGCCAGGCAATCGTAATGACCCACGTTATGGGCATCGCTCGCGATGAAGCTGTACAGGTTCTGATCGAACAGGCGCTGTGCCGGCTTTTTCTCGCGACCAAAGCGACCGCCGGCAATAAAGTCCGCCGAAGCCTGCAGCTTGCAGCCCATATCGACCAGGCGCTCCGCCACGCTTACATCCTTTTGAACCGCACGATAGCGCTCAGGATGAGCGATGATCACCTGGTAGCCACGGCACTGCAAATCGTAAATCGTGTTCTCGTACTCTCTAAACGCATACGCATCGGCATGCGTCGAAAGCTCGAGCAGAAACTCGTTGGTTCCATCGAAATGCAAGTGCTCCGCGGCATCGATACCAAGCTCAACGAGCTTTCGATGGTTGACCTCGAAGCCCATCTGGAGCGGAAAACCGTCAGCGTTATCACGCAGCAGCTCAAAGGCATCCCACATCTTGTCGTAATCAAAATAGGGATCACGACAGTGCGGGGTGCAAACGATTCTGGTTACACCGGCCCGCTTGGCAGCCTCGAGCATCGCCAAGCTCTCATCGAGATCGGCGGCGCCGTCGTCTACACCCGGCAAGATATGGCAATGAATGTCACGCATAGGTCAGCCTTAATCAACTAAACGTTTGCTCGGTTGGTGAAGATGCCCTTTTTGGAAGTCCCCTGATCGTCGGAGCCCTTCTTCACCTTCTTACCGTCCTTGGTGTAGTAGGAGTAGTAGTACTCGCTGGTCTCGGTCTCGCAGTAGTTCATAACGGTACCGATGAGCTTGACCTTCTCGGACTTCTTAAGCTGACCGATGGCGTTGAGCGCCTCCTCGCGCTTGGTGAAGTCCTCGCGCACCACGAACAGCGTGCCGTCGGTCAGGCTGGCAATCTCGGCAGCATCGATGAAGGTGCCGACCGGGGGAGCATCAAAGATGACGTACTGGAACTTGGCGGACAGTGCCTTTACCAGCTTGGCAAAGCGGTGAGAGACGATGATGTCGGCAGGATTGGGAATATGCGGCTCAGCATCGAGGAAGTAGAAGTTCTTCTGACCCGTCTCGACAATTGCCTGGTCAATGGAGATCTGCTCGGAAAGGACCGCATAGAGTCCGCCGCGCGAACGAACGCCGAGCATATCGGAAAGGGACCTGCGGCGCATATCGGCCTCGACCAGGAGCACGGACTTGCCGCTCGTGGCGATTGCCTGAGCAAGGTTGATGGAAACCGTAGACTTGCCCTCGTTGGGAATCGAGGAGGTAACGGTGATGGTGCGAATGGGGTCGTCCACGCTCGCAAAGCGGATGTTGGCCAGAAGGGTCTTGGCGGCATTCTGTACAACGAGCTTATCGGTGTTCTTTGCCTTAGCCATGCCTATTTACCACCTTTCATAGCCGGAATTCGGCCAACAACGGGAATGCCCAGGAGCTCTTCTGCCTCTTCGGCACCGCGAATGCGGGTGTTGAGCATGTCTGCCAAAACGACATAGGCAACTGCGATAAAGATGCCCGCGAGGAACGCGACAGCAACGTACAGCATACGCTTGGGACCGCTGGGGGCTTCGGGGGTCTTAGCCTCGTCGATAACGTTGATGCTCTGGGCAGCGCCGACGTTCTGAGCGACCGTACTCACTGAGCTAGCTATGGCCTTTGCGACCTCAGCCGTCTCCTTGGCATCGGTGCCGGTAACCGAAAGCGTAATGACACGCGTGGTGGTCTCGGAGGAAACAGACACCTTGTAGTCATCCAGATCGGTGAGGCCCAGTTCCTTGGCGGCGCCGCTCTTAACGCTATCGCTATCCAACAGCGTGGCAATATCGTTGGAAAGCATCTGGCTCGCCGAGAGATCGTTGTAGCTCATCTGACCGCTATCGTCGGTCTTGGCGAGAATGTACATGCTCGTCGTCGCGGTATAGGTGTTGTCCATCGCAACGAAGGACACGATGCCCATGGCGATCGCGCAGACCACCGGAAGGGTGATGACCAGCTGAAGGTGCTTCTTCAGCAGCTGGAACAGTTCGAGAAGGGTCATGCAGCTTGCCTTTCATTTCCCCAGTTCGGATTGACAAAACTGTCCGTATGTTATCGCATCTTTTTACCGAGACCAAACTCTATACATAAGAAACAGGCTCTCCTGTAAAAATGTCGGAAGCAATCGTAAAATTGCACAACAACGCCGCACCCGAAAGTCAAATGCGGCGTCTGCATCAATATCTATGTTGTATCGCTATGCGAATGGCTCGTCCTGCCGTATGGGAAACGTCACCGTAATGGTGGTTCCCACGCCCAACTCGCTCGACAGATCGAGCGTGGCGTGATGATACAGGGCCGCATGCTTGACAATGGCAAGCCCCAGACCGGTTCCGCCGCGCGCCTTGGACCTACTCTTGTCCACGCGATAGAACCGCTCAAATACCTTGCCCTGTTCTTCAGGCGCGATACCGATTCCCGTGTCGGCGACCGCAAGGAACGGATGGCCTTCGTCGTTGGTGCCGCACTGCAGCGTAACCGCACCGCCGGGTCGATTGTAGCGGATGGCGTTGCTCGCCAGATTATAGATGAGCTCGTCAATCAAGCGCGACACGCCTTCGATGACCACAGGCTTGGTCTCATGACTTATCGTCACATTCGCCTGACGGGCGACCTGTTCAAGACGCTGCTCAACCGCGTAGATGGCACGCGAGAGCTCAATAGGCTCCGTGGAACCAATGGGCACCGCCTCGCCCTCAGTTGCACGCTCGGCCTCGTCCAAGTTAGACAGCGTAAGGATATCGTTGACAAGCGCTGCCAAGCGGCCCGCCTCACGATAGATGCGACCGCCAAAGTTGCGCAGGTCGCCCTCGCCCTCGACCATGCCGTTTGCGATGAGCTCGGCATAGCCCGAAATCGCCGTAAGCGGCGTCTTGAGCTCATGGGTGATATTCGCCGTGAACTCGCGGCGCATACGGTCGTTGTCCGCTAGCACCGCCATTTGGCGCTTGAGTTCCTGGCGCTGCGACTCGATACGCTCAAGCATGGGGACCATCTCGGCATAGGCGTGCTCATAGCTACGGCGTGGGTGGTCCAAATCCACCTCTTGCAACGGCGCGATGATGGCACGGGACTCGCGGCGCGCCATAAAAAACGAGAGTACCGCACCCGCTGCTGCGATAAGCAGCATCGGCGCCACCATCGACAGCAAAATCGCCGTAACGCCAGGCTGGGCCTGCGCCAAGCGGACAACCTGGCCGTTATCAAGGGCGACGGCGCGATACAGCATAATCTCGTCGAGCGTAGAGCTTGCGCGCTCCGCGGAACCCAAACCACTCTCAAAGGCCTCGATGACCTCGGGGCGATCGCCATGGTTGGGCAGTGCGGAAGGCGACGCCTCGTTGTCGTAGGCAACCGATCCATCCTTGTTAATCAGCGTGATTCGCAAGTCCTCGCGATCAAGGCTACGCAAGAACGGGATGGGCTCCTGCTGTTCGTCGAGAGCGGCAGCAATGAGCTCGGTTTCCTGCGCCAGATTGGTACTCGTGGCATCCGCCAAGGTGTTTTGCACAAAGAACGCACCCAGCACCGTAAACGCCACGATAACCGCCATGGCGCAGACAAAGATCGTCACAAAAACGCGGTGCGACAGCGTATGTTTTCCCTGGGGGGCGAAGACCACGGGTTACTCCTCCGATGCGGTGGCCGCGGTGTCGTCACCTTCGGCACCATCACCGGCAGAAGGCTCGGCCAAGCGGTAGCCCACGCCGCGCACGGTCTCGATGGCGCTGGCATGCTCGCCCAGTTTTTGGCGAAGCGTCTGCACGTGCACGTCAACGGTGCGCGAACCGCCGTCGAAGTCCCAGCCCCACACGCTCTGCAGCAACGACTCGCGGGTAAAGACCACGCCGGGCTTGCGCATGAGGTACTCGAGCAGGTCGAACTCGCGCAGGGTGAGCTTAAGCGACTCGCCGGCAACAGTCACCTCACGATGGCTGGGCGAGAGCACAATGTCGCCCACGCTGAGCACATCGCTTGCCTGTTTGACCATGCCGCCGCGACGCAGCAGTGCGCGGCAGCGGCTGGCGAGCTCCATGAGCGAAAACGGCTTAGTCAGGTAATCGTCGGCACCGCCATCGAGCGCCATCACCTTGTCGAGCTCGGTATCCTTGGCGGTAAGCATCATGATGGGCACCGTCGCCGTCAGGCGATCGGCACGCAGTCGACGCATAATCGCCAAGCCATCGGTATCGGGCAGCATGATGTCGAGCAGGACGGCATCGGGTACCCGTCGCGCCACGGCAGCCTTAAACTCACCGTCGCACGAAAAGCCTTCGGCCTCAATCCCCTGCTTGCGCAGCGCATAGACCGTCAAATCCCTGATGTTGTCATCGTCCTCGACGTAATAGATCATGTTGAACCCCTTTGCGGCCGGCATGACCGCATCTTAACCCTAAAGGTACCTTTACTAGATGGTATCAGCCAAAACGCCCCGTCAAATAATCCGCCGTGCGCGGATCGGTCGGATTCTTGAAGAGTTGCGCGGTGGGCGCGTGCTCCACCAGCTCACCCAGCAAAAAGAATGCGACCGAATCGGAGATACGCGCCGCCTGCTGCATATTGTGCGTAACGACCACGAGCGTGCAGGTCTCTTTGAGCTCGCAGGCCAGCTGCTCCACCACCAGCGTCGACACAGGGTCGAGTGCCGAGGTCGGCTCGTCCATCAGCAGAATGTCGGGCTGCACGGCAAGTGCGCGGGCGATGCACAGACGCTGCTGCTGGCCGCCCGAAAGACCCAGACCCGACTCTTTGAGCTTGTCCTTGACCTCATCCCATAGCGCAGCGCGACGAAGGGAATCCTCGACCAGCTCGTCGAGCACGACGCGGTCGCGCACTCCCATGCCGCGAGGACCGTAGGCGACGTTGTCGTAGATGCTCATGGGAAACGGGTTGGGGCGCTGGAACACCATGCCCACGCGCTGGCGCAAGCGGCAGATGTCGTAGTCGCCCAGGATATCTTGACCATCGAGCGCAATCTTGCCCTCGATGCGGCAATCCTTGATGCCGTCGTTCATGCGGTTAAAGCAGCGCAGCAACGTGGACTTTCCGCAGCCCGAAGGCCCGATGAACGAGGTGATCTGCTTGTCGCGGATCTTGATATTCACGTCCTTGAGCGCATGATGGTCGCCATAGAACAGGTCGAGGCCCTCGACATCGATGCGCGTCGGCGAGGCGGCAAGATCCTCTGCCGTGGGGCGAGTCGCATCCCCAACCTCGCGCTCGCGCGCGGCCTCGGCCTGCGCTTTCATGAGTTCTTCAAGCTCCGTGGGCTCCACAGCCGCAGCAGCCGTCATACCGCATACCTCCACATCGATATCAATTCAGCAGTATCGATAGTAGGAATCGCGGCTCATATGCACGTGAGCGCATTGTCAAGTGTTTGTAAGGGCACACTGGCTATGCGGCGGGCAGCTCGATGGTGAATATCGTGTGTTCGGGCGTCGATTCACATGCAACGGTACCGCCGTGCGCGCATACGATCTCCTTGGCGATGGCAAGCCCCAGTCCAGCGCCGCCGCGATTGGTCGCACGCGCCGCATCCAGGCGATAGAACTTCTCAAAGATCACCTTGAGCTTTGCCTCAGGGATGGGATCGCCCTGATTGATAAAGCGCACGCGCACGCCACCGCCGTCCCGGCGTCTGGCCTCGATCGTGATGGTCGAGCCCTCATAGCTATAGGCAACGGCGTTTTTCATGATGTTGTTGAACACGCGAGCCATCTTGTCGCCATCCACGAGCACCGTCAGGTCCTCGCGAATATCAACTTGGGCTTCCTTATGCTGCTCGTTGAGGATGGGATAGAACTCGTCAGCCACCTGAGCCAGCAGCAACCCCAGATCAACATAGCCGCGCGTGAGCACGATATCGTGGAAGTCAAAGCGCGTGATATCGAAGAACTCTTCGATGAGCGCATCGAGCCGGTGCGCTTTGTCGAGAGCCACGCCCGTAAAGTGCGCACGTTGCTCAACCGGCAGCTCAGGAGCCTCTTGCAGCAGCGAAAGATAGCCCACCACACTGGCAAGCGGGGTGCGTAGGTCATGTGCCAAGTACGTGACCAGATCGTCCTTGCGATGCGACTCGTCACGCAGAGCTTGCTGCACCTTGCGCTCACGGTCACGCACGCGGTTAAGGGCGCCCTCGACCTCCAAGAAGTCGCCGTCGATGTTATCCCAGGTGTCGGGGTGATCGATCAGGCGATCTTGAATACGAGCGGCCAGCACACAATCGGCATGCTGCTCGCCCTGCTCGTAGCCCTGGTAGTACAGGGCGCGGCCACACAAGAACAGCACGCACGCGGCAAGCGCCAGCACAAAGCCAAGCATGTTGAATACAAAGCCGGCATCGAACAGCACCGGCCCTTCGATGCCGCCGAGCGCCATGGCGCCAATCGCCAACGTCATGGCCCACGCGGCGCCGCCAATCACCACGCAGCGGCACACGATCTCAAATCGATCGATCAGCAAAAAGCCGACAAGCAGCACCGCCAAGATTCCGACGATGTTGTCGATGCCAATCAGCAGCAGGCTCAGCAAAAAGAGCAGCACCGTTGCAAGCGCGCGGTTGTCGACGACCAACCTCACGTATTCAAAGAGCCGATCAGGCACCTCGAACGCTTGCCTATCGTCTTTTGTCATATCAAGATCCTCACAAGCGAAAAGCGTTATTCGATGATGTAGCCGACGCCCCAGACGTTTTTGATAAAGCGTGGCTTTTGTGCGTCGTCGCCGATCTTTTCGCGCAAGTGGCGAATATGCACCATCACCGTATTGTTGGAGCCGGGCATAAAGTCCTCGTTCCACACCGCGCGGAACAGGTCCTCCACGGCCACCACGCTGCCGCGATGCTCGACCAGATACAGCAAGATTGAATACTCGGTGGGCGTGAGGCGAACCGGTGAACCGTCCACTGTCACGGAACGAGCATCGCGGTTGATCTCCAAGCCGTCGAGCTGAATGGTCGGCGACTCAGCCGCCTGTGCACGGCTACCGTAGCTGGTGTAGCGGCGAAGCTGAGCGTGCACGCGCGCGATGAGCTCCAGCGGACGGAACGGCTTAACCACGTAATCGTCCGCGCCAAGCGAAAGGCCCCCGATCTTGTCTTGCTGGGCATCGCGCGCCGTCAGCATGATCACGGGATAGGTATGGCTGGAACGGATCGTACGCAGCAGCTCAAACCCATCGATATCGGGCAGCATGACATCAAGCAGCGCCAGATCGAACTCCTGCTCCAAAATCGCCTTGGCAGCATCGGCCCCGCTATAGGCAATCTGGACATCAAAGCCCTCTTTTGTAAGGTAGATGCCAACCAAGTCGGCGATGGCCTTCTCGTCATCAACTACCAAAATGCGCTCGTTCATGCGTGCTCCTCTCGCGCTCCATTATGCCTGAGGCGACGCACGCCACACACAACAAGCGTGGGTGATTAAGTCGGCCTTAAGCACCCTTGTGCCCGTTCGGGTGCGGATGTGGGCCAAGCGCGCACGCGATGATCGCCGACGCCGGCAAACGATATACTCTAGTTTCAGAAGAGACCATCCCGTCGAAAGCGAAATCTGTGAAGTCCCTCACCTCTTTTGCAAAGCGCTCAGCCCAGCTTGCCGCCGGCTTTGTCTGCGCTATCGCCCTTGCCGCTGGCGCGCCCACCGTCGCCGGCGCCCAAGTGCTCACGACCGACAATGTTTGCGGCAAAACCGCCGATGCGCGCGGCATCACGGCCGAAAACCTGCCCGATATCGATGCGACCAATGCCCTCGTCATGGGCAAAGACGGCACCGTCTACTATGGGCGCGGCGCCGATGAGCAGGTCAAGATTGCCTCGATCACCAAGGTCATGACCGCAATCCTAACCGTCGAGAATTGCAAGATGGACGAGAAGGTCACGGTGAGCAACGCCGCAGCCACCGTGGGCAATTCGACCGCCGGCTTGCTCGAAGGCGACAAGCTTACCGTGGAGCAGGCGCTGCGCGGCCTGATGATTCCCTCGGGCAACGACGCCGCCATCGTGCTCGCCGAATATGTGGGCAAGAAGATCGACCCTAAGACCAAAGACGCCGAGGCCACATTTGTGAAGGCCATGAACGAGCGCGCTAAGAAGCTCGGCTGCACCGGTACGCTTTTTGAAAACCCGCATGGTCTGGACTTTGATGAGTGGGCTGGCGATATGCACTCAACCGCACACGACGTAGCGCTGATGATGCAGGAGGCCATGAAAAACGACACGATCCGCGAGGTCGTAGCGAGCGAGGATTCCTGGATCGAGGTCACGGGCGCCGACGGCACCGACCATTCGCATTCCATGGACACGCATAACTATTTGCTGGGCCAAGATGGCAACATCGGTGGCAAGACTGGCACCACCGACGATGCAGGCTATTGCTTTACGAGCGCCTACAACCGCGACGGCGACGAGATCTACACCGTTATTTTGAACTCCACCACCACCGATCAGCGCTTTACCGATACCGCCACCCTTGCCAACTGGTACTACGACCACAAGGTGACGGTCGCAATCGCCAACACGCAAGAAAAGACCGTCAACGGCAACCCGCTTATGGCGCGCATTAGTCAAACCGACTGGACGGATAAGACAATCGACGCCACGCTCGCCGATCCCACGGCGCAAGCGACCGTGTTTTCTCTTGCCGGCGAGGTGACCGAAAAGGTTAGCTACGACGATCTTTCGGGCACGGTGCATGTGGGCGACAAGGTGGGCAGCGTTACACTCAAGCAGGACGGCACCAAGATTGCCGTCGTGGATTTGGTTGCCGACGAGGAAGGCTCGGGGCCGAATCCCATTGAATGGCTGCTCGTGAAGCTCGATCGCTTGGGCCGCCGCATCGACAACCGCCCACTCACGGCAGAAAGCGAGACCGTAGCCAAGGCGCCCGAGGTGTAGGGCTGGGGGAACATTACATTTGAGATTGGAGAGGCGTCCAACGGGGCGCCTCTTTTTGAATACCTCTTAAACGGGATGCGTCAGAATCACCAAAGCGACATTGCTAGCCGTTTACCTTCGCTGTGTCTTTTCGGACCTTGAAAACGGGTCCACCGGGCATGCTAGTAGATCCTTTCGACCTCCTTGGTCAAGGCCCTGAAAAGATCCCCAGCTGAGGGGTCTGCCCCAGGACACAGCGATTGCCAGGCACCCGTTTCTCCGATGGTGCCCGCACTCGTCATAACAAGATCGTCGCTCCGCCTGCGAATGGAGACACTAACGGAGCGGCCATTATGGAACCCATGGATATCGACTTTATTTATGCGCCCATCAGCTAGATAACTAATCATGACATTGATGCTGTCACCATACTCCGGCAATTCGAAGCCGTGGGAATCCATCAATAGCTTCACGTCCTGATGGTAAATGCGGGCCTCGACGACATTCTTGGGCATTTTCCCCGTCTTTGTTGGAGAGCAAAAGCTGATGCTTGGCTCCTCTTCGCTCACGCCTCGGTCAAACCTAAGCATGCACGGGCATACCGACTCAATGGTTCGCAAGGCGTCCGCCGCGACCTTTTCCTCGGTAAACATCTCCACGTCGATGCCGTTTTCTTCCATATAGGCACGGTTTTTACGTTGAAACTCTAGCCGAACCGCAGCCTCCCCATCTCCACGCTGTTCCCAATTTCCGGAGTCGGCGACATTTCGATCGAATGTAGAATCAACAGAACATGGCGCTTGCTGTTGAGTCGGATCACTGTCGCCGAGACGCCTTAGCTCGGAGCGTCTCATCAGTAGTGTCACAATATCAAACAGCCAACCAAATCCAAAAAGGCCAAAGGTAAAGAGATATAGAAAGAAGCTACCCCACATCCGTGCATACGCCCTATGAGCGCCCGACCACCCAAGAAGGAAGCATAGCAAAAGCGCCTTGTTCGCCCTGTCAACCGACGTAATCTCTCGAGTGAGAGATTTCTGTTCAGGCTTCGTCAAAGGTGTAATTTCATGCGATGAAACAGTAATTGAGGACGTCCTTGACGCCGAGCTCCGAGCGCCTGATTTAGCAACGGCGCGAGCGACATCCCCAACTCCGACGGTCGTTCTGCTGTATACGGCATTGTAAGCAGCCTTCTTCGGATTTTTGATCCACCCCATGCCCTTCTTACCATAGCCGGGGATTATCGCCCGCTTTACCGCGCGCTTCGCTCTGCCGGTCGTTCTTGCCTCGAGTGATGTCTTTAGATTCGGCTTACGCAGCCCGACCTTTACCATATTTCTACTCCATCCCCTAGGAACCCCACACCGGGGTGCACGAGCACGCCTGGGTCTCCCCGTTTTCAAGCGCCCCGTGTTTGCCTAATGTTCACGCCCTTTCGGACTCTAATCCCCAGCCGCCATTCTTGATAATAAAAAAGGGCCCCAAATGGGACCCTTCTTCAAAGTCATACTGGCGGAGAGCTGGGGATTCGAACCCCAGATGCCCTTTTGGGGCATACTCGCTTAGCAGGCGAGCACCTTCGGCCTCTCGGTCAGCTCTCCGTAACAGCCGTTCTATAGTAACCAAACAGCCGAAGTTGGGCAAGGGGAATTTTGAGGCGTTTCCTCTTTTATCTCTCTTTTACCAGTAAACGCCTCAGTCAATCATCTCAATCTGTAACATCTGCAGGCCGTAATCCCCTCCAGATGTTACAGATTGAGACAAAGATACAAGGACGGCCCCAGCGACAGCGCGGACAGCCCATTCTTTATTAGTCCTCCTGAACGGTCTCCAACAGATAATCGCGCATGTACGGAATTGCAAACGAAACACGGCCATAGCCCGCGGGCTCAATCAACCCCGCATCGATCAGACGCTTGCGATATGACCCAACTTTGCTCGCCGACAAACCCATCTTCTTGGCAATATCGCCGTTGGCGATATCGACGCCCTCGCATTGAGCCATCGCCGCGAGATACTGAAACTGCCGTTCCGACACCCTGCGCAGCGCTGGGGCAATCACCATAGCATTAAAGCTATCAAGAGCCGCCTGGATACCCTTACGAGCCGCCTCTTCGCTCACGCTCTCCGCCCCACTGCGCGCAGCAACCTGCCAAGCGTAATATCCGACCAGCTGGACCATAAAGGGATAGCCTGCCGAAGCTTTTGTTAATAGCTCAGCGGCACCTTTGTCGAGCTCCTTGCCCGCTCGTCTCATCGTATCCTCAAACGATCCGCCAACTTCAAAATCGGAAAGCCGAGTAAGTTCAACATGTTTGGCTCGCTGAAGGAACGTCAACGTATCATCCACCACCACGCCATCTACCGATGTCGGCAGCCCGGCGAAAGCGAAAGCGACATTCGCTCCTTGGCGGATCAAGAGCTGCATCTCATTGCCTAGCTCGCGCATTTCCTCAGTTGAGGCATCCTGGATCTCGTCGAGCGTAATGAGCAGACCACCGCGCTTCGCAGCATCGTACATCGCCTCGCCCAGATGAGAGGCCGACTTCGACATCTCCATGGAGCCAAGGCTGACCCCTAAAATCGATGGGGAAATCGAGATTGATTCAAGACGAACGTTTCGCTGCAGAGCCTCGAGGATTCTATTGCAAAAACCAGCATTGGAGGCAACGTCAACGACCTCGAATCCTTTTTTGCGTGCAAGGTCACCCAATGCATTAAGGAGCACCGTTTTACCTGTGCCTCGGACGCCCGAGATGCGCATGAGTCGATCGGGGGCACCAGGACCATTCTCAAGAGCCTCGGCAAAGTCATCCAAAACAGTGTCCCGTCCGATAAGCTCAGGCGGATTCATGCCCGCCGTTGGCTTAAAGGGGTTAACAGCTTTCGTCATTCTGCCCTCCTCTGCTAGTTTTAATAACTTTAACAAAGTTTAGCAACTTTAGCAGAGTTTAACAGTTTTAGCAGGCTCGGCGGCTTTATGCCTTACCGATCCTGCCGGGTCCTCCCGCCCGCGCCGATGCAAATAGCGCGGTGCGGCCCCTCTATATCGCCCCTACCCCAGCGAGCGGTTGAGGGAGCCGAGCTCGTCGTTACCCATGGTACGCCACATTTGGAAGATGCAACCGCGCGCCAGGAAAAAGAAGCCGTTGTCGACCAGTTGCACAGCGGCATCTGCCAGCTGATTCGTCACGGCGGACACTGGCGGCAGCTCAAGTCCAGCCTTGCGGATGGTCTCGACCGCCTCCTCGAACGTCGGAGGCTCACTGACGCCCATCTCGTTCATAAGGCCCTGCATTTCTTCCAGCGCGCTGCTGCCCGACTCCTCGCCGCGCGGCACCAGACGGTAACAAGCCAGCGCCAGGTCGAGCTGATCGCAATTCCAATAGGCAAACGCCAAGCGATAGAACAGGTAGCCGATTGCAGAACGATCGCTGGCAATACGTAGGCCGTGGCGCGCCACCTCGATAATCTCGTCAAAGCGCTCCAGACGCGCAAGCACGTTGATGAGCGCAAAGTGCGATTGCATGGACGAGCGTGCCAGATCGTAAAGATGGCGCACCTCGGGCAGTGCTCGTTCAAAGTCCTCTTGCTCGGCGTAAAAGCTGCAGATCTCGTGCTGGGCAAAGTACAGTGCATCGGGCGCACGAAGGATTCGCACAGAGCGGTCTTCTTCCAACACCGGTAGCACCATGCGCACCAGCTGGTTATCGCAAAACTGCGTTTGAACCGGACCTGTCGCCAAAAGCTCGGCGACGGCGCACTTAGCCTCCAACTCCTCAACAAGACGGGAAAAGCCTTCAAAAGCACCTGTACGGTCGACTTTTGCCTGCTCGCGCAATTCAACAACACGGGCCACGTATGGGTCGTCGTCCTCTTCCATGACCTCCAACTCGTCAGCCGTATCGGCAAGCAGCAAATCGCGCAGCGCCGGCGGAAGCGTGCGATGGTCATCACGCGGACGAGCATGAACCTCCGCAGGTTCAATCGTCTCCGGAGCAGTTGACTCATACGCCTCAAGTACACGCTTGCACGGCATATCGTCCATGTCCATGCTCTCAAGATCCTTGGCGACAGGCACGCAATCGGCCAGATAGGCCGCGCGCCCAAAGAAATACGTTGCGACAACGCGCTCGCCCTGCTCACTGTCGGGAGCAGCAATCTGCACATAGCAGCGCGTGATGCAGGTGCCCGCGGCAAAACACGCTGCCGCAAGCGTGAGTGCCACGCGCGCATCGTGTTCCGCGGCCCAGACCGCGCGCGTGTCCTCGTCCAGCTCGCGCCAGGCGTCATCTTGAGCGTCGTATTCACGTTGCGGCATGGCATCCACGACAGACTGCCCAAACCGAACGAGCATAATCCCCTCGGCAACGTTTGCCCGATAGGTATAGTCGAGCCGTGTGACAACGTTAAGTGCCTCGACGATACGCGCGAAGCGGGTACGCACATCCCACTCACCGCCCGGCTGGCAAGCCACCGTACCCGGTTTGCCCCACGGGTTATCGCTCGAGGCCGTATCGAGCAGTCGGGGAACATCGTTGGTCGTCTTGGCGATATGCCACGAATCAAAGAGCGCGCAGCCCTCAAGGCTCGGCGAGGATGCCGCAGGGACCAATCCGGCCCCGATGCGCTCAAGGATGCCGGAGAGGCGGTTGAGACGGCACTCGATGGCAAGCAGCATGTCAATCTCGTCCTGGTCCAGCAAGCTACGATCAAAATTGAGATAAAACAGCTTTGACCGGCCGATGCGCGCCAGGCTCATTTCGGACTTGGCGGCAATGGTGCGCAGACGGGGCAAGTCAATTTCGCTCATAAGGGTGGCGGCATAGCGCTCGATACCGCTCGGATTCTCGGCATGGTCAACGCGGTAAAGCAGCGTCTCGATAGCATCGGGGAGCGGTGACGTGTTAAAGCCCAAAAACACCTCGACCGGCTCGGGCAACTTTACGAGCTTGATCTTGTCGACAACGTTTTGCATGTCCGCATCGAGACCGTCGACGCCCGCCGTGTTCGCAATAGCGCTTTCGGAGTTGGCAAATATCACGTAGCGCAGGAACATCGACGCCATGAACTCGCCGTAAGGAAGGGAGCGGGCCGAATTCCATGTCTCGTGATCGGACTGCTCGCGCATGGGGCCTTCGGGAGAGCCGATGACTCGCGCCCGGGAGCGCATCGTCCCATCGGTACCCCTGACTGCAATCTCACCGATGTTGGAATCGGACTCGTCAAGAATCAGCTGCATGTCGGGATCGTCGGGCAGCGATACTTCGTTAACGGGACGGTCCACCTTATAGACCTCACCCGAAACGCTCACGTAGCCCAAAAGCGACACATGGCTTTTGCCGACGAATTCGACGACATAGCATGATTCATGCGGGTCCTCGCCAAAGAGTTTCCAGACCACGCCATATGAGCGCCCCGCAGGCTGCTCGGGCATCGCCGGAAAGCGCTTCTTGGGATCGAGAAACCTGAGCTTGTATGTCGGACGCTCTGCCACGAAGTATCACCCTGATCGGTCGCTTGAAGAAGGAGTGGTCACGGATGGGCCGCGACACCTACTCGAAATCTTACACGAGTCGACAGGAAATAGTTCGCTTTACGCCCGCGCCTCGACCGAGGTTCGAATCCATGCGATGCTTACGTAAAAGAAAAGCCCCCGTTGCCGGGAGCTTCAATCTCAAATGGTGCGGCGTATAGGATTCCGCGCATCCGCTGCGCGGATCCGCACCGGCTTCGCCCGCCTGCCGGCGTGCTCGCCCGCTCGCTACGGACGCTCCGCGTCCGCTTCACGCTCGCGCCTCGACCGAGGTTCGAATCCATGCAGTGCTTACGTAAAGGAAAAGCCTCCGTTTCCGGAGGCTTAAAGCTCAATTGGTGCGGCGTATAGGATTCGAACCTATGACGTTCTGATTCGTAGTCAGACCCTCTATCCAGCTGAGGTAACGCCGCAACGCACGGATTATTATGCACGTGACCCCTCGATGGGTCAAGCGACAATTTGGAAAATTATACGAAGTGATGATTAAGACGCTCGCGCCTCGACTGAGGTTCGAATCCATGCAGCGGCGGCATAAAAGAAAAGCCCCCGTTGCCGGAGGCTTCAAGTTCAATTGGTGCGGCGTATAGGATTCCGCGCATCCGCTTCGCGGATCCGCACCGGCTTCGCCCGCCTGCCGGCGGACTCGCCCGCGGGCTAAAAACGCTCCGCGTTTTCTTGACGCCCGCGCCTCGACCGAGGTTCGAATCCATGCGGTGCCGCCGTAAAAGAAAAGCCCCCGTTGCCGGAGGCTTTCGATTTCGATTGGTGCGGCGTATAGGATTCGAACCTATGACGTTCTGATTCGTAGTCAGACCCTCTATCCAGCTGAGGTAACGCCGCAGCGCAAGACATATAAAACCACTTTAGCTTATTGGAGTCAAGCACAATCTCAAACTTTTTTGTGGAACGCAGTTTTGTCATGCTGCTCCGCATATACCGCCGTTCCCCGTACGATCGATTGGCTTTTCGATCACGTCAAACTTGGCATCAAGTTCTCTCAGGAGCGATCTCACCCGCTGGGCGCAATCATAATCGGCAAACGAGATGCTCAGCATGCGCGCGACCTGGTTGGAAGTCCCAACTCCATAGAAGTGCTCCAGCGCCACAAGCCCCTCGTGCGTCACAAAGGTCTCGACCACATGCGGCGACTCCTCAAAACACCATTGGGTCAACGGACCCTCACTCGTCTGCCGAAGCACCAGGCCACCCATGCCAGACGGCTCACACGTTACAAGCAGGTACTCCCCGCCCTCGTCGCTCTCAAACAAAACCACCCGATCATCAAACAGCTCCATCGCGTCCCCTTTCTCTCGCTCTTATTTAGCAAAAGCATAGCAGGTAGATGGCTGTATACAGAACAGTTGTTCGTGTGTTTTCTATTGAGCTGTCCGCACGGCATGGTATGGACCTACGCACGAAATAGGGCGCCCCCGAAGGAGCGACCTTGCATATCCCCTATGCAGGCAAGTTACGCGACCGGCTCGATCTTCTCGAGGCCGCCCATGTAAGGACGCAGAACCTCGGGAATCGTGATGGTGCCGTCGGCGTTCTGGTAGTTCTCCAGAATGGCGGCCATGGTGCGGCCGGCCGGCAGGCCGGAACCATTGAGGGTGTGCAGGTAGCGCGAACCCTTGAAGTTCTCGGGGTCGCGATACTTGATGTTGGCGCGGCGAGCCTGGAAGTCACCGCAGTTGGAGCAGGAGCTGATCTCCTTGTAGGCGTTGTAGCTCGGCAGCCAAACCTCGACGTCGTAGGTCTGACGGGCAGAGAAGCCCAAGTCGCCGGTGCACAGGCTAATCACGCGATACGGAAGGCCCAGCTGCTGCAGCAGGTACTCGGCCTCGGCGGTCATGCTCTCGAGCTCCTCGTCGGACTCCTCCGGCTTAGCGAACTTGACCATCTCGACCTTGTCGAACTCGTGCTGACGGATGATGCCGCGGGTGTCGCGACCGGCGGAACCGGCCTCCTCGCGGAAGCAGGGGGTGAAGGCGGTGTAGCGGCGCGGCAGGGTGTCGGCATCGAGGACCTCGCCGGCGTGCAGGTTGGTAAGCACGACCTCGGCGGTGGGGATCAGGAAGTTGTCGCCCGAGACGTGATAGGCGTCGTCCTCGAACTTGGGCAGCTGGCCCGTGCCAAACATGGTCTGACGCTTGACGACGATAGGCGGCCACCACTCCTTGAAGCCACGGCTGGTGTGCGTATCGAGGAAGAAGTTGATGAGGGCACGCTCCAGGCGGGCACCGGCGCCACCGAGAACGGTGAAACGGCTGCCGGAGAGCTTGTTGCCGCGCTCGAAGTCAAGAATGTCGAGGTCGGTGCCCAGATCCCAGTGCGGCTTAAAGTCGAAGTCGAACTCGCGCGGGGTGCCCCAGCGGCGACGCTCGATGTTCTCGTCCTCGTCCTTGCCGTACGGCGTGGCCTCGCAAGGAATGTTGGGCAGGTGAGCCATGAAGTCGTACTGCTCCTGCTCGAGGGCAGTACGACGCTCGGCCAGACCGTCAATCTTCTCGTTGACGGCGCGCACGGCCTCCTTGGCGGCCTCGGCCTCCTCCTTCTTGCCCTCCTTCATCAGGGCGCCGATCTTCTTGGACTCGGCATTGCGCGTAGCCTGGAGTTCCTCGACCTCGGTGATGACGGCACGGCGCTCGTCGTCGAGCTCAAAGAACTTCTCGCGATCCCAAGACGTCTGGCGGTTAGCCATGGCGACATCGATGGCATCGGGATTCTCGCGAACAAACTTGATATCAAGCATTAGATCCTCCGGCGATATACATTCCATTTAGGTTGCAACCTTGTACATGTATGGGCAAGTATATACTTATGAGCGTTTACGACCCAACTCAACTACGCAAGAAGGCACCCAATGGACGCAGTTTTTTCCTTTTTGTTTGGCACCCGCACCGGTTTTGCCATCCTTTTCGCCGGCGGCATCCTGTTATTTGCGATTCTTGCCTTTGTAATGGAGAAGCGTACCCATAAGATGTACGTCGACCGCGGACCCAAGTCCGAGGATGAAGAAGACAGCTTCTGGGACTAACCTGCCAAAAGGGACAGGTTTATTTTGGTCGGTTTTATCTGGGCAAACGCAAGCGCCCCGCAACCGGTAACGTTCCGGTTGCGGGGCGCTTTTCGCTAAAAGGACAAAACCGCAGGAAAAAGCTGCCAAAATAAACCTGTCCCTTTTTTGGTCGGTTTTACTGAAGAGTTGCGTCGATTGCCTTGACCAGGGCACTGCGCATGCCGGCGTCCTCGAGCGCAACGACGCCCTTGATGGTGGCGCCACCGGGCGAGCATACGGCGTCCTTCATCGCCGCAGGATGTTGGCCAGTTGCAAGCTGCAGCTTTGCCGTACCCAGCACCATCTGGCTCACAATGCGATAGGCATCGGCACGCGGGATACCGTGCTTGACCGCCGCATCGCCCAGGGCCTCGATTGCCATAGCGACAAATGCCGGAGCGCAACCACCCACCGTGCCGCCCACAAACAGCAGGCTCGTATCGAGCTCGACCACCGCACCGAGCTTGCCAAGCAGATCAAGCACCACTGCGCTCTGCTCATCACTAAGCGTGGAAGCCTTCTCGCAAGCGATGACGCCCTCGCCCACCGAAACCGGTGTGTTGGGCACCGTCGAGATATGCGCGACGCCCGGCAGGACTTGCTCCCACTTGGCACTGTCCCAGGTCCAGGCAACCGACAGAACGACCTTTTTGGCAAGAGCATCCTTGAGCGGGGCGAATAGCTTCTCGATCATATACGGTTTGACCGCAGCGACCACGATATCGGATGCGGCGACAACCTCGGCGGCATCGTGGCAAGCGGCCATCCCACGCGCCTCACAGCGCTCAACCAGTGCGTCGTAGCGACCCGCACAGGCGCACATGTCGCTCGCAGCTACACCGGCAGCGATCCAGCCATCGGCCATGGCGCTCGCCATATTGCCAAAACCGACAAATCCAATCTTCATATCTCATAGTCCTTTCAGACACATTCCTCAAAACGAAAGGTATTGTCCCACGCCATTGTTTCGTATTGCCGACCTATTTGTGATACGGCTCGCCACGGCTGATCTTGCAGGCACGGTAAATCTGCTCTAGCAGCACCACACGCGCCAGGTTATGCGGCAAGGTAATGCGTCCAAAGCTGAGCATCTCGTCGGCGCGGGCGCGCACCTCATCACTCACGCCGTCCGAACCGCCGATTACAAAGGCAATGTCGCTGCTGCCTCGCAGCATAAGATTGTCGAGCCTCGCCGAGAGCTCCTCGCTCGAGCGCTCCTTGCCCTCGATAGCCAGCAAGATCACATGTGCTCGAGACGGCAAGGCAGCAAGAATCGCCGCCCCCTCCTTGTCGCGCGCGGCATCCACGCCGCCCGCCTTAGCCGGATCGATATCGGCCACCTCGCGGATATCCACCTTGGCATAGGCACCTAGGCGCTTGGTATACTCAGCGCAGGCATCCTTCCAAAAGCGCTCCTTGAGCTTACCGACACAAACGACGGTGTATTTCACGCGTATCTACTCCCTTGACTCGTTCTGAACCTTACCGGCAGCCAGCATCTGCTCGAACATCGAGGCCGACTGCGAGAAGTCGCTCGGCAGCACGACCGTCGAGGTTTTACCCGTGCGAGCAAACTCCGTCATCATCTCGGACCACTGCGTAAACATGAACAGTTGGTTGGCCTCGTCATTGCCGACACCCGTCTCCTGGATAATCTCGAGCGAGTCCTTGATGCCCAGCGCGATCGCCTTGCGCTGGTTGGCGATGCCCTCGCCCGCCTTTTCCATAGCCTCAGCCTCGGCGGTCGCCTCGGTGACGCGCTTGATGCGGTCTGCCTCAGCGAGCTCCTGTGCCGCAGCGCGCTTGCGCTGGGCGGCGTTGATGTCGTTCATGGAGTTCTCAACCTCGGTCGGCAGTGCGATTTTGGTGATGAGCGTTGACACGAGGGTGAAGCCGTAGGCGGCCATCTGCTCGGAAACGGTAGCGTTGACATCCTTGGCGATGTCATCCTTCTTGGCAAAGACCTCATCGAGTGTGTAGACGGGAATCGAAGAGCGCAGGGCGTCGGTGATGAAGTCACGCATCTGGTCGACGGGCTCCTGCAGCATGTAGTAGCTCTTGTAGATACCCGAATCTGCCGGGCCGGCGCCCATGTCATAGCTCACGTGGTACTGAGCAGAGACCTCAAGGCCGATGGTCACGTTGTCCTGGGTCTTAACGTCGATGCCAAAACCGTTTTTCATGGTGCGCAGGCTCACCGTGGCGGCCTTGCGGTCAATCACGGGCACCTTCATGTGGAAGCCCGCGTTGACGATGCGGTTAAACTTGCCCAGGCGCTCGATGATCACGGCATGCTGTTGTTCAACGACATAGCAGGCGTTGGGAAGCAGTAGCAACAGAATGATGATGGGAATCAAAAGGCTGGTAAGGGCGGCGATGATACCGGACAACAGCATGGTCTCTCCTCTGATAGGCACACGTTGGCACTAGGATACCCGCACGAAGCAGCAACGTGACATCAACAAGAGGCCCATAACAAAAAAGCTCCCATTGCTGGGAGCTCTTTCATTCAATGGTGCGGGCGAAAGGACGTCCGCGTATCCGCTTCGCGGATCCGCACCGGCTTCGGCCGCCTGCCGGCGTCCTCGCCAGCTCGCTAAAAACGCTCGCGTTTTCTTTACGCTCGCTCCTTCGCAGGTTCAAGTCCCTGCGATGGGCCCATAACAAAAAAGCTCCCATTGCTGGGAGCTCTTTCATTTAATGGTGCGGGCGAAAGGACTTGAACCTTCATGGGGTTGCCCCCATACGGACCTGAACCGTACGCGTCTGCCAATTCCGCCACGCCCGCGTGCAGGAATTAGAATAACGGAGCGCCACCGCGAACGCAAGAACTATTTTTGAAAAAGTTTGCAGGCATTTTCCCAGGCGGCTCGGGCGATTGCTTCGGCGTCCTCGCCGGTACGATCGACGCGGTCGTTAACCAGCGCGTTTGCTGTGATGGAAATCATTGCAGGCTCGCACTCAAGACCGCGAATGGGCTCCGGCGCCATATAGGGACAATCCGTCTCGAACAAAATACGGTCGAGCGGTGTTGCCGCGAATGCCTCGCGCACCTCGTCGTTGCGCTTAAAGGTAGCCGCGCCGCCATAGGCGATGTAACAACCCAAATCCACAAAGCGCTCCATCGTGGCTCGGTCCTCGCCAAAGCAGTGCAGTACGCAACCGGCCTGGGGCACGCCGACCTCCCGCAACACGTTGTAGGCGTCCACATGCGAGGTGCGCTCCTCGTCCGCGTCCTCATGACGCAGATGTAGCTCTACCGGCACATTGCGGCGTACGGCAACCTCGAGTTGGCGCGCCATGCAGTCGATCTGCACGTCGTGGGGCGCCGGCGCAATATCGTCGTCATAGTCCATGTGATAGTCCAGGCCGATTTCGCCAATACCGGCGCATAAGGGGTCATCAAGTGCCGCAACGACCTGTGCATGAACGTCGTCGGTATAGTCCGGCGCGCCATACGGATGCACGCCGGCAAGATACTTGATCTGCGGGATATCCTGCATCGGAAGAATCTCGCGCACCAGCCAGTCGCTATAGTCCGCCACGCTGCGCTTGTCGGCAATGGGGTCGAACATCGTCACCAACAGGTCGACGCCCGCGGCTTTGGCGCGCACGAGCGTCTCGGGCACATCCTTGCCCCAAAACGAAAGCAGATGTGCATGCGTGTCGGCAAGCGGCGCCAAGGGCACGGGACAAGCAACCGTCTTCTTTTTCTTGGTAAACGTCACGCGTTCGGCATTAGGCGTCATGGATTAGCTCCCGGGCCAGACGGACAAAGTCGGCAACATCGAGCGTCTCGGCGCGCGTGGTGGGTGCGATACCGCAAACCTCAAAAGCGGCATCGAGCACGTCCTTGGCAAAACCGTTGGCGCTCATGGAATTGCGGATGGTCTTGCGACGCTGAGCAAATGCAGCATCAATCACGCGGGCCACAAATTCGCGATCGAGCCCCTCGGGCACCACGCCGTCAACACGGTCGATACGCACGACGGCCGAGTCCACGTGCGGCGCCGGCATAAAGCAACGCGGCGGCACCTCAAAGCGACCCGTCACCTGCGCATACAGGCCGAGCTTTGCCGTATAGCCGCCATAGGTCTTGTTGCCCGGCACTGCGGCAATGCGATCGGCAACCTCCTTTTGCACCATGACGACGGCACGCTTGAGCGCGGGCATCGTCTGGAAGAACTGCAGGATGATCGTCGCCGCCACGTTATAGGGCAAGTTCGCGACAAATACCGTCGGCTCACCGCCGGCGGCCTGCTCAATCTGCTCCGGCGTCACCTTAAGCGCGTCGCCCATGATAAAGCGGAAGTTGGCGTAGTCGGCGGCGTGAGCATCGAGCACCGGCTCGAGCTCGGGATCGGCCTCGATCGACGTGACGCACGCCGCCTCCTGCAACAGCGCAAGCGTGAGCGTACCAACGCCCGGACCAACCTCGAGCACGCGCTCATCGCCTGCAAGCTCGGCAAGCTCGCAAATGCGCTCAATTACATGGTTGTCGATCAGGAAGTTCTGGCCCAGGCGATGCTTGGTCGCAAGGCCAAACTCCTCCAGCAGCTCCCTGGTGGCCGTGGGGTTTGCCAAAGGCGAAGTTGTCATGGTTGCCTCCTTAGCATGATGGCGGCGTCTTGAAACAAAAGGGCATGGACCGTGGCGGCCATGCCCTTACAGCTAAACAGCAAATTGCCGATATGGCGCGCTGCGTCTTAGCCCAGACGCGGGAACAGCGGCTCGCCCTTCTCGACAGGCTGACCGCCGGCAAGCAGGCCCCAAGCGCAAATGCCCTTGAGGTCGTCGGTCGCGGCCTCGTCCTCGCAGGACAGGCGGCGCAGGGCCTCGGCAGAGGTCTGAGGCATGAGCGGCATCAGCAGGTGGGCGGCAATGCGGATGGCCTCGAGCAGGTTGTAGATCACAAACGCCAGCTCGTCAGCCTTGGCCTCGTCCTTGGCAAGTGCCCAAGGCTCGGAGTCCTCGATGTAGTGGTTGGCGGCATGGATGAGCTCCATGACCTCGTCCTTGGCTCCGCCGTAATCGAGCACGTCCATCTTGGCCATGTAGCGCTCGACCAGACCATCGGCGATCTTTGCCAGCGGGTTGTCGAACGCATCGAACGATGCGGGCTTGGCGGGCGCGCAACCATCAAAGTACTTGCCGCTCATGTTGAGCGAACGCGAGATAAGGTTGCCCCAGCTGTTGGCCAGGTCGGCGTTGTAGACCTGCTCCATGCGATCGAAGCTGATGGCACCGTCGGTGCCGGGGACGACGTCGGTCATAAAGTAGTAGCGATAGCCCTCGACGCCCAACATGTCGATAACGTCCTGCGGAGCGATGGCGTTGCCGCGGCTCTTGGACATCTTCTCGGCCTTGCCGGTCTCGGCATTGCGCACGGTCAGGAAGCCGTGGGCAAAGACGTGCTCGGGCAGGGCCTCGCCGATGGCCATGAGCATGGCGGGCCAAATGACGCAGTGGAAGCGGATGATGTCCTTGCCCACGATGTGGAACTGCGCGGGCCAGCGATAGGCCAGCTCGGCACGCGCCTCGTCGGTGTCGACACCGTAGCCGACGGCCGTCATATAGTTGAGCAGCGCATCGAACCACACGTAGGTCACGTGACCCTCGTCAAACGGGACCTGAATGCCCCAGTCAAAGCTCGTACGGCTCACGGAAAGGTCATTAAGGCCGCCCTCGACAAAGCTACGTACCTCGTTCATGCGGAACGCAGGCTCGACAAAGTCGGGGTGCTCGTCATAGAGCTTGAGCAGCTTGTCCTGGAAGGCGGAAAGCTTAAAGAAGTAGGACTCCTCCTGCACGCGCTCAAGCGGACGGTGGCAGTCGGGGCACAGGTGCTGGCCGACGCTGCCGTACTCCTCGTCGCCCTTCTGGACCTGCGTATCAGTGAAGTAGGTCTCGTCAGGCACGCAATACCAACCGTCGTAGCTGCCCTTATACAGGTAGCCGGACTCCTTCATGCGCTCCCACAGGTACTGCACGGCATGATGCTGGCGCGGCTCGGTGGTGCGGATGAAGTCGTCGTTGGAAATCTCGAGCTTGCTCCAAAGCTCCTTGAAGTGCGGAGCCTGGCTGTCGGTCCACTCCTGCGGCGTCATGTTGTGCTTGGCCGCGGCCTCGGCGACCTTCTCGCCGTGCTCGTCCATGCCGGTCAGGAACTTGACGTTATAGCCGGCGGAGCGGCGATAGCGAGCCTGAACGTCGGCGATGATGGTGGAATAAGCCGTGCCCAGGTGCGGATCGGCGTTGACGTAGTAGATGGGCGTCGTGATAAAGAACGAAGGCTTGCTTTGATCCATGGGGTTTGTCCTCCAGAAAAACGTTGCATACAGGGGATGATTCTAGCGCAAGGGCTGGATATCCTCCATCTATTGCATATCGAGCACCATGGCATAGACATCGCGCTTGCGGCGCGAGTACTTCTGTGACAGGCGCTTTGCCACCGCGGAGGCGGGCTCCCCCTCCTCGAGCGCGGCGCGGATATCCTCGCGCAGAGCCTCGTCGGGATCCGCTGCCGCGGCGCCAACCGGCACGATACCGGCCTCCTCATCTTCGCTCGGCGGCGCGATGACCAGCGCAATCTCGCCCTTTACCTCGCCGCGAGCACGCAGCTCCTCGGCGAGCTGGGCGGCGGGCCCGCGCAAGACCTCCTCGTGCAGCTTGGTGAGTTCGCGGCAGACGGCAACCTCACGTTGGGGAAAGACCTCCGCCACGGCCTCGAGCGTCGCCACGATGCGATGTGGAGACTCGTAGAAGATGAGTGCGCCGGGCACCACGGCAAGACGCTGCAGTCGGCGCACGCGGTCGCCGTGCTTGCGACCCAAAAAGCCTTCGAAGAAGAAATGCTCGCAGGGAATGCCGGACGAAACGAGCGCCGTGACGCAAGCAGAAGGCCCGGGAATAACTTCGACGGGCACATCGGCCTCACGCGCCGCCTCGACCAGCGCCTGGCCGGGATCGGACACGCTCGGCATGCCGGCGTCCGAGGCAAAGGCGAGGGTCTCCCCCGCCAGCAGGCGGTCGACCAGGCCGGCGGCGCGGCTGGCGATCACATTCTCGTCGCAACGGACAAGCGGCTTGGAAATGCCCAGGTGCATCAGCAGCTTTGACGTCACACGCGTGTCTTCGCAGCAGATGACATCGGCAGCGGCAAAGGCTTCGCCAACGCGCGGGGACAGGTCGCCCAGGTTGCCGATGGGCGTGCCGACCACATAGAGTTTGCCCGTATGGGCGCTGTTTTGCGTCATATCAACCTATTCAATCATGCCGCGCTCGAGCGTGCCGAGCGCCGCGCGGGCGTCCCATGCTGCAATGCGCTTCTCGGTCTTCCACGTTTGGAAGAACCAACCGGCAGCCGGCGCAAACGAAGCCAGCTGATTGGCGATAAACACGCGCTCGTAGGCATTGCGGCCCTCGGGCGTAACCGACGAGTTGGCAAAGATCGCCGCGCCCGACCATTCGCCCACCAGCACGGGGAACCCAGTTGAAATCGCTTCTTTAAGCTCGCGCTTGTTACGCGAAATCGCCGTCGTCAGCCCGCGGGGGCTCGTGATGTCGAGCGCATGCTCGTCGCGGTAATGGTACAGGTGAAGGTCCATGTAGACGTTCTTGTACTTGGCGCCGCGCATAAAATGCTTCCACTCGCTGGGATGCCCCGACGACGAGAAAACGACGATCTTATCCTCGGGCATATACGAACGGACGAGCTCGTAAGCATCGCGATAGAAATTGCGCAGGTAGTGAGCAGGAATGCCATCCGTCATGGTGAAGAGGCTCTTGCGGACACTCATCTGCGGCGTATCCAGCAGCTCAATACCCAGCAGGCTCTCGGCCTCGCCGTAGCGATCGGCCAAGCGCTCGAGCACGTCGAGTGCGACATGACGACCGTTGGTGGACGAATGCCACTCGGCAACAGCCTCCGGCGTGGCGGGCGAATCGTTGGAATCGCCCTGGCCACCGGGCACAGTCGCCAGGTCAAGCAGCACGCGAATGTTGTACTTGGCAGCCCACTCAATCGCGCGGTCGATGTAATCGACAACCGAGATGTAGGAGGCATCGGACTCCTGTGAGCCAAAGGCATACCAAGGCACCGGCAGGCGCACGGCGTTGAGGCCGATCTGCGCCATGCGACGGAAATCGTCCTCGCTCACAAACGTCTCGTAATGACGGCGCATGCGCTCGTTATAGGCGGCGGTGCCCATGGCCTCCTGCAGCTCGGCCGCGTTGGATGCACCGGTCGCCGCGTATAGCGACGGGGTCACCCAAGGCTCGGGAATAAACCAGCCAGAGAGATTAACGCCGAGTATCCTCTCCATCACTGCCCCCTTCGGATCGTGCAGGCCGAGCCTGCATCGTATTGCATAGGAAAAGTAACGTTTTGAGTATACCCGCGCATGCGGACAGACGACCGAACGGTCTGTAAAGTGGCGCAAAAGCGGGAGGAATGTCTGAGCGGGCGGGCCCGAGATGTGCACGCACGTCGGAAGTAAGCGCCGGAAAGCGCATCCCACTCTGAAGCCAAATTCCGGGACGCAATTTCCGCAGAGCCCTCAATAAAAGAAAAGGACCCCTTTGCAGAGGTCCTAGTCAATTCAAGGTGGCGGGGAAGGGAATCGCGCCCGCGCTCCGCGCGTGCGGACCGCTGCGGCGCTTGCGCGCCTTGCGAGCTGCGCTGGCAAACGCTATCGCGTTTCCTCAGCTCCGCGCCCTCACGGGGTTCGATTCCATGTAGGGGCTGCATAAAAGAAAAGGACCCCTTTGCAGAGGTCCTAGTCAATTCAAGGTGGCGGGGAAGGGAATCGAACCCCTGACACGAGGATTTTCAGTCCTCTGCTCTACCAACTGAGCTACCCAGCCATTTGAGGTGTGCCTTGTTTCAAGGCTTGATTAGTATAACCAAGGACGCGTTCCGGTCAACCGAGAATTTTAAAAAAGTTTTTGAGCACAGCCTCGGTTCTATAAATCGGCACGTCAGAGGCATCAGCCGGCAGCAAGAAGTTTTTCACTCAGAGCCGCACGGGCAAACTCACTTGGCGTCATCCCCTCGGCAGCCGCCCGTCGACGAATGGCCTCCTTCATTCCCAGAGGAATCTTGACCGACAGCGTTGCCGTCCCCTCACCTGAGAGCGGGGGCCGTCCATGCACGATCCCACCAACGGTGTGTTCGCCATCCGGAAACTCTCCGCGCTCGTACGACTCGCACCACGCGTCAATCATTTCATCCGTTACAACCTGACCATTAGCGGCCGTATACGTCTTGCCCATCATCGACCCCTTTGCCGAGCCTGTTCAATCTCCTGCCAAAATTTCTTCTGGACTGGAGACAAGGCATGAATGATAAGCCACCCACGGACAAGCTCGACCGCGACAAGCTCCACGCTTCGTCCGTCTGGGAGCCATCCAATCGCAAGCCATCTCGGCGGCTCGTCCTTCGACTCGCGACGAATGCACTCAGTAACCGCAAGCCAAGCGCTAAGCACCTGCTTTTCCGTCAGGTGCTTTTTAGCGTTGGGATGAATCTCAACATCCATGCATCTTCTCCTCCATCTTACCCAATTTCGTATGACGAAAGTCCACTGTCGCCAATTCTTAAGCCGGCACGCGTTGGAGAGCAGGGGTCGAAACAATGATTGAAGGACGCTCTAGTACGGCCCAGGCGCCGGGGCAGGAGCACATGCGCCAAGGGCGGACGTTTTCGTAGCGCGCGAGGATATTGCCGTCGCGATCGATGAAGGCGATGTCGATGGGATAGGCCATAAAACACGTATGGACCGAAGAGCAGCGTGGAAACGCCATGACGAGCGGCAGGCCGTTGGCGGCAACCGGACGCCGTCCCAGCATGCCGCGCAGGCGCACGACAAACGACTCCGCCACCACAAACTCGGCCGGCGTCCAACCCAGCCTATTGAGTGCCCGCGCGTAGACGATGTAGGACGAGACCGCGGTCACATGACCACCCCCGGACGCCATGGATCGACCGTCACCGCACGCTCGTGCGACAACGTTGTCGGCGCCCCCAGCGGAACGCCAGCGATGCTGAGAGAAGTCGGCCACGGCTCATAGTGCATGGTGCAGGTGTAGGTCCTAAACGTACCGGATAGGGAGAGCAGGCCACCATCCGATGCCTTCGCGCCTTGCTCGCTCGACACTTCGATCTGTAAGTCATAGCCTTCCATGGCATTCAGAATTTGAGTCTGAACCGTCGCCGAGGCATCGGCAGAGCTTTCGTCGCCCTCCCCCTCCGACGCCACGGCATGCGCTAGCACGATGTCGGGCACCACGCGGTCGAAGCGCGCGACAGCGCTGGCAAAGATCATGACGTTGTACACGATGAGTGCCAGCACCAGCAAAACGGGCGTAACCACTGCCATCTCCACCGTCGCTTGGGCGCGCTCCTCACGCAGACGCATGCGGATACTCATTACGACCCACCGCCCAGAGCGCCAACCAGCGTGGCGACATCGACGGTGAGCGGGATGGAGCCGCCGCCGGGCAGAGGAATCTCCGCAAGTGTGAACACCGTACCGCTAATGGTGCGTTCGACTTGATATTCCAACGCCTCGCAAAGCGCCTTGGGATCGGTCACGCCCAACGGAATACTTCGCAGTTTGTCTTGCGCTTGAGAGAGACCCGCAATGTCAGACCCCGGACTCTTAATGATATTGGCGGAATCGGTCAGCACCGGCTTTCGCAGGCGCAAGTCGCACGGTTCCAAACCCAGCGCCGCCACGGACGCCGAAACGGTATCGCCGAGCCACGATGCGATGGAGCCCAACGCGCCGCTGCCCCCTCCTAGGCCTTTAATCATCTCGTCCATAAGTTCGTCGGCTGAGCCTTGGATATCACCGTATCCCACGAGTAGCCGTCCCCAAACATCCATGACGCCGTCGAGCACGCCGGCAACGCCGCCCGAGCGTTCCTTCAATGTCGAGAAAAATCGCGAAAGCACGTTGTTTTGCGCCGTCGCCTCATCGGGCGCCAGCACCGCGGCAGAGATAGCACCGCGATCGCCAAGCCTGACTGCCGCGTTAAACGAGGAGTTAAGTTGATCGGGGCTGGTAATGTCACCCGAAACTGCAAAGGCGACCACGCCGTTGCGGCCAGGTGGGGCGATACGCGGGCGCTCGCCGGAAAGCGCTTTAATGGCCTGGTCAAACGCATTGCCCGCACGGTCGGCCTCATCCTCGGTCTGACGCATGAGATCAAGCTCTTTGTTCCGACATTTGACGTATTCCTCCAAGGCCTTTTTGAACTCGTCGAAGTGATATTCGAAGCCGTTTTCGATGAACGACGGCGGCATGAGGGCGCGACCCAGGGTGACCACGTCAAATTCGCACTTATCGCATACATCGTGTCCGTCGTAATCGACAACGGATGCCAACCCACCCGGCGATCCGCTCTTATAGTTAGGACATTCGGTCCCATAGTGCAGGTACGTCTTGTCGCCGTTGGTACTTGTAGGCCACATGGCATCGGTGTAGAGCTGGGTTCCCTTCACCTCGCCCGGCGTGCGCGGCAGGAATGGGATCTGAGACGAAATTTTTTCACCATCGTCTTCAATGTATGAGTGTTCGAGTTCTTCAATTGCATAGATGTAGAACGTTTTCCGCGCGACGGACTCGGCCTCCATCTTCGTGCTCGAGCCTTGAGACTTTTCATTCGCTAGGCGCCGATGGTAATAGGCCTTCGCTCGGTTGAGGGCAACCTGCGGCTCCCATGTGATACTCGAGGCATAGTGTGGATTCTCAATATCCGAAAGCTTTGCCAGACTCCCCGCGCGCTCCCACATACATGAGTACCTACCAACCGCGCTCTCATCCGACCCGCCACAGTCCGCAAGCCAGGCGCGCTCCTTTGCCTTCGCCGTCTCCTCCGAGGCCTTCCGCAGCTCCTCGGCCGCACGCTCTAAATCATCTGATGTGTCTTTAATGGTATCGGTCGAGATCTCTGACCCTTTGAGCGCAGCAAAGTCCGACTCGGATGTCCTGGGCACGGCAAGCGCCGTACCGGTATAGGTCACACTATCGGTATCCTGCGCCGACACCGCCTGCGTGGCACGCGCGGCGATCAGATATGGCAGAGCCGTCTCGATTTTCTGTAAGCCTTCCGATGCGCTTTTGGCAAACTTGTTGCGCGTTTTAATAATCTCAATCCCGGTGTCGACCATATTGCCGGCAACTGGTTCGGCACCCGGGATGAGGATGGCGACCAGACCCGTCCCGATCGTGGCAAACCCCGCCAGCCCCAGACTCAAGATGCTCGCATCAACCACCGTGGCAGCCGTGTGATAGGACGACGCTACGTTGGCACCCGCCAGCGCGCCGCTATCGGCCGCCACCTGGGTATCCCCGGCACGCGACATGCTCCATATCGCCGCGGTCGACGAAAACAACAACGTGAGCACCACTAGGATGACCACGGCAGAAGAAAGCGTGGTGTAGGCACCGTCTTCGATAAACAGGTCGATACCGGCGCGGCCCATAAAGCCGCCTCGCTTGCGATGGCAGCTCGGACGGCGCGTCAAAACGCATCTAGACCAGAAACGCTTAATCCCATGCAGCAATCCACGAATCATAATCTCCCTCCAGCCATTCGGGACGCGATTGATACGAGACATCGACCTTGAGCTCAACGTAGCCGCCCTCGGCGGTACCACCCATAGCCCGCGCAAACGCACCGATCACAGGCAACGGCTTGACCTCGCCAGAAACGGACACGGCCGAGACGCCACCCGCACCGGCCCGGCCAAGCTCGATATCCCACGACAACGGCCCGCCGGCATGAAAGATCGAAACGTTGGGCACTGCGGCAAGCCGGCGGCAGGTGAACTCCTTAAGATCGTCATCCTCCGCCGTCGTCGTGGTCATGAGCCGCGCGGTCTCGGCGGCGGCAGACTCCATGACCGCGCGCGTATAAAGCAGGCACACCGGTTGCAGGGCGAGAAGGATGAGCGTCAAAAACGTCGGCAGCAAAAAAGCGGCCTCGACCGTAGACTGCGCCCGGTCCTCGCGCGCGATATCAATACAACGCGATGTCCTTAGCGCCCGCGGCGGCGTCGATAACCGACATCGAGGCAACGCCATGGGATGCCGCCCGCTCAACCAGCGCCGCCAAGCGTCCATCGGTGCCAGCACGCCAAAGTCCCGCAATCGCCAGCACGATCGATAGCAGCGCCACCGTGACGATGGCGTATTCCACAGTCGCTTGGGCAACCTCTTCACGCAGAACGCCATGCATTTCACGATCCCTCCTTTGAGCTTATTGTTTGCGGGACCAGGCGCACCGCGCGCAGACGACATGAAGCATCGCCAGCATCCGCGGCAACCGTCACCATATCGACCCAGCCGCGCCCATCGCGCACGATGGCGCCCCATACGTTGCCCTTAATATCGAGATAGCCGCTCAGGGCGAGCTGGGCCGTTGGCACCTCGCGGTAGGCGCGTAACATATCCGCCGCTGCCTCGGTCATCGGTCGGTCCTCGGACCATGCAAGCCGGACCGCAATCGCGTTGTCCTCAGGCGAATCCGTCGTAGTGCCAGACCGCTTGTCGAGCGTCCGCAGAAAGGTTTGCGCCGTGACAGCGACATCCGAATCGTCCGCATCTCGCATCTCATCTTTTTGAGACGCCACCGCCGAATCTGAGCCCGAATCGAAGGCGGCCCCAGGACGCTGCTGCCGCGCGGCGTTAAGCCCCCAAAGCACCGCCGCCATCGCCACGATCAGGCAAGCAAACACCAGCAGCACCCCGATGGAGCGCTCGCCCTCTACAGGCTGTTGATGCCCTCGCTGATCGCATCCCATAGCTCTTTAACCTTGCCCTTAAATGCGACGATGGCGATAATCGCGATCACCACGAGCACGCCGACCAAGATGGCATACTCGGTGGTACCCTGTGCACTCTCCTCCTGCAGTAGCTCCTTGGCGCGCTGACGAACATATGCCGCCCGGCAAAACGCCCAGCCCTGGACCTTGCCAGCAGCGTCAGTCATCGTGTTCATGTATTCCTCCCTACATCATCCCGCCTGCTCCCAGCAGCGGGCCCAATATGGACAGAAGCAACGCCGGCAAGATGAGCGTGCCGGTGGGAATCAGCAGCTTGACGGGCGCACGCTCGATCTCGCGCTCGACCGCGGCGCGATGAGCCGCACGGATCTCGCGACTTTGAGCGGCCAGCGTCTCGGCAAGTGGGGCACCCAGGGCGAGTGCCTGCCCCACCGTAATGGCAAAGGTCTCGAGCGCTCGCACGTCCAGGTCGCGCGCGGCGACCAACAACTCGTCCTCACGCGTGCCCACGCCCACCTGCCACGCCATGCAGGCCCGCTCAAGGCGAAGAGCCAGCACTGACCGGCGGTTGGCGCAGAAAATCTCAAGCGCTGCATCAAACGAAAGACCGGCCGAAAGACCCAAGCGCACAACATCGATCATCTCGGACACTTCGCCGAGCGAAACTCGCGCCGGGCCGCCCGCTCCAACCGCGCCCTTCACTCGCGCGGTCAGGGCATCGACCACCGAGCGACCCGCGGCAGCGACCAGCACCGCCTCGCGCTTGCAGGCCCCTGCGATCTTGCGCGCATCCGCCCGATCCAAACCCGTCGCGACAAATACACTCAGGGCGCACAGGCAAGCCGCAACTGCAACTGGGGCGCTCATAGCTCCACCCTCATAATGCGCCGGATAACCACCAGGGCAACGGCGTTGAGGGCAAGACCCAGCACCACAGCGCCCGCGCCGGCAGGCGTCGCAAGACCGCGACGAAAATCTGCCGAAAGCAGCGCCAACACCGCGCACATGCCCGCCGGCATCGCCGCGACCATATGCGCAGACATGCGAGCCTGCGACGTCTTAACATCCAGGCGGCGCTTGAGCTCAATGCGCTCCCCCACCATGCTCGACGCCTCGGACAGTAAGTCGGCAAGCGGAGCGCCAGTGCGCTGTGACACCTTAAGCGCCAAGGTCACAAGCGAAAGACCGGGGGCGTCGATGCGCACGAGCAAGCCATCGAGCGCGTCGGTCGCCGAGATGCCGCAATCGATCGCCGCCGCTACCCGCAAAAACTCGGTATGTACCGGCTCTTGCGCATGAGCGCCCACAAAGCGCATGCCCTGGGCCAGCGAATGTCCCGAGGCAAGCGACATGGAAAGTGCGGTAAACGCCTCGGGCATGGCCTCTTCTGCATCGTGTTGCTCGCGCCGGCTCTCAAAGCCATCCCGAGCGGCGCCAACGGCAATCGGAGCAACAAGTCCCAAGGCAAATCCGAGGGGCGATAACGACACCATCGTTAGTAAAACGCAGCAGACACCGCTCGATAGCAGCAGAAACGCCAAACGCCCCGAAGCATCCTCGATCACGAGGCCAAGGCGATGCGCCGGAGCCAGCGATGCCCACGAACGGGCGATCTTTTTCAGCAGATCGTTTTCCACCAGCTCACGCGGCAGCTTCTCTGCCACCGTCTCGAGCGCCTGACGCGCCAGCTCCGCCGGCGGCACCTGCGGCACACGAGGTTCCGCCCCGCACGCCGTCGCAACAGAAAACCCTGCCAAACCCCCTACGACGAGGGGCACAGCGACCTCCATTCGTCCACCTCCTCTTGTGTGAGCGTCCCCGACCGCAGGCCTTCTGCGATAAACGGCGGCTCGCGGTCAAGCGTCCAGGTTCGCTCGGCGGCATCGAAAGTCACATAGCGCTCGAGTTCTACGCCGCCCGACGCGGCGCGACGCACCCCCGAATACGAGGAGACGAAACGCCTGCCATCGGCGTGGCGCTCGGACATCACGATGCCGTCGAGCGCCATGGCAATCTGCTCCTCGATGAGCTCGCTCGGCAGATCGATGCCATAACGTGCAAGCAACGTCAGACGCACCACGGTCTCCTGTTCTGAACCCGCATGAAGTGTGGTGAGCGACCCATCGTGGCCCGTGTTCATGGCCTGCAACATGTCGCAGCACTCGGCACCGCGCACCTCGCCCACCACGATGCGGTCGGGGCGCATGCGCAGGGCATTGGTCACCAGGTCGCGGATCGTCACCGCGCCCTCGCCCTCAATTGAAGCCTCGCGCGCCTCTAGGCGCACCACGTGCGGATGATGCGCAAACTTGAGCTCGGCAGAGTCCTCGATCGTCACGATGCGCTCGCCGGTGGAAATCTCGCATGACAACGCGTTGAGCAGGGTGGTCTTACCAGATCCCGTGCCTCCCGCAACCGCCAGGTCCTGTCGCAGCGACACCGCGCACGACAGCAGCTGCGCATACCAAAGCGGCAGCGACCCCAGCCCCACAAGCTCGTCCAGCGAGCAGATACGGTCCGAGAACTTTCGGATGGTGAGAATCGGTCCGTCAATCGCCACAGGCGGAATCACCGCGTTGACGCGATAGCCCGTTTTGAGGCGGGCGTTGACGATGGGGCTGCGCTCGTCGATACGGCGGCCAAGTGGCGAGATGATGCGGTCGATAAGCACACGGATCTGCTCATCATCCTCAAACGCACGCTCGATGGGGTGCAAGACGCCGCCGCGTTCAAAGAAAGCCGAGCGGCAGCCGTTGATCATGATCTCGGTAACGGTGTCGTCCTCGATAAGCGGCTGCAACGGCCCCAAGCCCACCACGTCATCCAAAATCTCGTCGATGATGGTCTCGCGCTCGGGCGCCGCGAGATCGGTCGGCTCCTCAACATTGAGCGCCGCCTCCACCGCGGGACGCAATTCCGAGCGGGCAAGTACCGGGTCGGCATAGGCGCTGATACGCGCCACTTCGTCGTAACCTATGCGGTCCATCACGGCGCGCTTAGTGCGTCGTTTCACCGCGCGGCGACGCCCCGCATCTACAGGCGCTGCCGCCGCTGCAGCGCCGGCAGCCTTAATCCTCGTTTGCAGGCTCATCGCTGATCATCCTCGCGCGACCAGGGAAGGCGGATACGCGGGCGTTCGGTACGCGTTGCACGGTCGGCGACCATATCGCTCCAAGGGCCGACGGCGCACCCCAGTTCCACGAGCATCTCGCGCGTGGCCTCGCGCACGCTGGTCGCGAAAGTGCTCGTCTGACCCACTGCCTCGTCAGCGCGCCCAAACGCCATGAGCGCGGCGAGATCCTGCCCGCCATCGGCGATACGAATCTTGGAGCTCAACGCACAGGCAATCTCAAAGCGCATGGCGACGTCCTCGTCTGCTCCGCGCGCACCGAACCGGTTGAACACGGCGCTCATGCGCGTGCGCGGCACACCTACTCGACTCGCCAGTTCAATGACGCGCGACGCCGATGTCGCGGACGACACCGCCGCATCGCCAACGACCAGGCAACGGTCGCTCGCCGCCACCGCAGCCGCCACGGCGTCGCCCCAAAAGACCGAGGTATCGATAAAGACCACGTCGGATTCGCGACGCAGAACATCAAGTAGTAGCTCCACCGGACGTGCCATGAGCTCGGCTTGCTCGGGCGCCGCGGCGGGACCCCAGAGCGTAACGCCTGGCGCCACGCGCATCGATGTGGCTACGATATCCGGCTCGGTGAGCGCGCCCGCCGCCGACGGCTCGATAAGTGCCGCCATATCGCGCGGAGCATCGACGCCTAACAAGTCGTAAAGGTTTCCAAACATCAGGTCCAGGTCGAGCACGGCGGCACGCAAGCCCAACAGCGACGATGTGTGTGCCATGGTGGCAATGATCGTCGACTTGCCGCAACCGCCCGAACCCGAAATGGCGCAGATGACCGGAGCTCGATGCTGCGGAGCGGCAGCGTCTGCCGGCGGCATCGGAGGCGGTGGGGCGGGCGTCGGTGACAGCGTCCCCGTCTCCCCCGCCGCAACCACACGCTGCGTCCAAGCCGGCATGGCAGCTTGTTCGGTCTGCGAGGCAGGCTCGTTCTGTGCAATCTGCTCATGCTGCATCAGCGACAACTCGCCGCACCCGGCAAAGCCCTCAACTTCGTCGAGTTCATCCGCCAGATTCACGCCGTGCACGTATCCCATATCTACAGCCGGGGAGTCGCCAGCATGCTGCGCCGGCTCTCCAGCGTCATCGTATACAAGGGGGTTCCGGGGGCGCCGACCATGCTCGGCTTCCGCTTTTCCATAATCATCAACACGCGGGCCTCTTGTAGCGCGAGGCGCCCCGGGTTCCCTATCAACAAAAGCATCGGGCTCAATCGTCATGCACCGATCGGAATCAACCGCTCCCTCGCCCGCGCGCCCGTTGCCGCATATACTGTGCGCAGCGATGACCTCGGTCGCCCCCGCGCGAAACAGCCCCTCGATATCCGACGGATCGAGCGCTTCTATCAACACGACCACGCGACTCACGCGGCCTTCGGCCGTCAGGCGCGCAACAGTCTTGCGCACATCTTCGGTATCAAACAGAGACGCCGCGATGATGGCAGCCCCGCGGCGCGACGGAAACGCCCGCGCCATGGAAACCAGCCCGTCCAGGTCACCCACGCGAAGCACCTGTGCACCCGTATCACGGCCCTCGACTTCCCGCTGCAACAGCCCGTAATCGCCGCACGCGCAGCACGCAAGCCAGATCGCCTTCATCACTCGTCGCCTCCGCTCTTTTTGCCGCGCGCCGTGGCGGGAATCGTCAAGCTGACCGTTCCCTTGCCCGATGCCCCCAGCAGTTCCTTGACGTCTTCGGGGTCAGCCGCCAGCGTCACCCATTCGATCTTGCCCTCGCGCGTGGCACCGGAATCTTCACTGGTATCGATCACGTACGCGCCGCACAACCGATCGGTTACGCCGTCTTTTTGCACATACACATCCACGTAGCTGCCCACGCCCGTAGCACCGCCGACCGAGTGCTCGGCATCGACCGCCACCGAAACGGCGACCTTGCCCTTAGGCACCTCGAGCTTGTGACTCTCGGCCTTGGTGTAGACATTGCAGATCACGGCGTTTTTGGGAATACGCGAAGCCGTCACGTCGCCGCGCACCTGGCGCAGCTCGGTCGCCGCGTCACGCGGCAACAGGCTCGTCAGCCATTCCTGGGTTATGACATTGGTCTCATCGAGGGTCTCGCCCACATCGATATCGCGCGCCGCGACGCATACCTCGACGCGATCGCCACCGTACTTGGCCAAGGTCTCAGCCTGGACCCGTTCGGCTTGCGAGCGGATCGACGAGCCGTAAACCATGCAGAGCAGAGCAGCGAGCACGCCCGCGACCAGACTGATGGCGATGCGTTTGCTCTTGTTCACGGCCGCTCCTCTCATGGCAGTGCCGGGCGAATGCCCGTACCACCATTGTCTGGGCGGTCAAAGTGCAAAGCGGCGCAATTGCGATTTTGGTTTTCGATGTCAAACCAATCGCTGACCAAAAGCTGATCAGCCCGTCAAGCTCGTGGCAAGGTTTTGGTCAGTACGTCAGCAAACTGCATGTTTCGAGGCTTTTCCGCAGCAAAAAAGCCGTCTCCCGAACAGTTGGGAGACGGCTGTCATAGGAAAAATCAATTACAGATGGACATCGGGATCGAGCATTTGAGCACTCACGCGCATGGATGACGCCAAGTTTTGGAACGTTTCCAAACGCAGGCTGTCAATCTGCCCGGCGTCCTCGGCCTCGCGAACGGCACAACCCGGCTCATGGGTATGCGTGCAATCGCCAAACCGGCACGCACGCGATGCCTCGACAATCTCGGGGAAGGCGCGCGCCAGGCCCCGCTCGTGACCCACGAGCGGTAGGCTGCGTAGGCCCGGGGCATCGGCGATCACGCCGGCGTCGCCCGGTAGCGCCACCATCACGCGCGCGACGGTAGTGTGACGGCCCTGGTCGTCGCGTTCGCGCACACCGCCGGTCGCCAACGCATCGTGGCCCAGCAGCGCATTGAGCAGCGTCGACTTGCCGGCACCCGATTCGCCCAAAATCATGGCACAGCTCCCGGCGGGCACGCAGGCGCGTACCTCGTCCAGGCCGCGGCCCTCGGCAGAGGACGTCACGATTACGCGCACGTCCGGACCCACCAGGCAGCGCACGCGGTCCAGATCGCGCTCGAGCTCCTCGGCATCGCAACGGTCAGCTTTGGTGAGCACTACCACCGGCTCGGCATCGCAGTCGAGCGCCAACACCAGCGAACGCGCCACGCGGTCGAGCAGTACCTCGCCGGCACCGAGCGCCTGCACGATTAGCACGCTATCCACGTTGGAGCAGAGCACCTGGCGCTCTCCGCGGGCACGGCCGCGCCAACGCTCAAAGCTCGTACGGCGTGGCAGCACGCACTCAATCACGCCCATATCGTGCCCGGGAGCGCGGCGCACCGCCACACGGTCGCCCACGGCAGGCAGCAGGACCTCGTCCTCGCCGCGCGACTTGGCAAACCCCACGGCATGCTCGGCGCGGAAGGTATCGTTGGCAGTCGCCACCAGCGGAAACCCGCGATCCAAGCGCACCACGGCGCCAAGCTGCATCTGCTCGGGCTCCTCGGCATGTGCGCAGAAATCATCAAAGGCAGTCTGCTGGGCTTCATCGACCGGCAGGTCATCAAACGCCGGAACATCCTGCAGCGCATCGAGCCCCGGTACGCTCGCCAACAACTCCTCGGCAGACACGGGCGCTTCGGTCGCGAGCTTCCGACGACGGTCACGCTTAGCCCGCGCCCCCGTCGTCTTTTTCTTCGCTTTAGCCTTCGCCTTGCCCACAAGCGCCTCCCAGCACCACAAATCACAACTGAGCAGGTATTTTAAATCAAAAAGAGCTGGCCGGGCAAAGCCCGACCAGCTCACAAACTTTTCCTCAGCTTACGGTCCCGAGAGGTCATCCGAAGGCCCGCCCGCCGGGAGGGGTTTCTTCTGAGCGATCCCGCAGCGCGAAGCGCGAGGACCAGCGAAGAAGAAACCCCGCAGGCGGTCGGGCCGGTGGGAAGGATGGCCTTTCGACCTACTCCTTCTCGACCGCGCGCATGATCGCCTTGTAGATCTCCATCAGCGGGATGATCAGGAAGGCCAGGCCCAAAGCGGCAAGAACGCCCTTGAGCTCAAGCGTCACAGGGCCAAAGAACATCTCGGCAAGCGTCGGCTGCACGGTCACGATCACCGTCAGCACCAGTGCCAGCGCGGCGGAAGCCCACAGCCACTTGTTCTGCTTCTTCATGGTGAACAGCGACGCACGACGGCTGCGCATATTGAAGCAGTGGAAAATCTCGACCATGTTGAGCGTGATGAACGCCATCATCACGCCTTCCTCGTCGGCATTGCCGGCGATCATATCGGCGATGTGGATGTAGCCCATGTCAAAGTACACGCCCACAAAGAAGCTCGCCAGCACCAGCACGGTGATGATCAGGCCCTGGACCACGCAGTCCAGACCCATATTGCCGGCAAAGACTCCGTCCTTGGCGTTGCGCGGCTTACGCTTCATGATGTCGCCCTCGGCATCCTCCATGCCCAGCGCGAGCGCGGGGAAGCAGTCGGTGACCAGGTTCACCCACAGCAGCTGCACCGGCTGGAAGATGGTAAAGCCGATGAGCGTGGCGATAAACACCGAGAACACCTCGGCAAGGTTGGCCGAAAGCAGGAACTGGATGACCTTGCGGATGTTGTCGTAGATGCGGCGACCCTCTTCACAGGCACCGATGATGGTGGCGAAGTTGTCGTCGGCGAGCACCATGTCGGCGACGTTCTTGGTGACGTCGGTGCCGGTGATGCCCATGCCCACGCCGATGTCGGCGCGTTTGATGGACGGGGCGTCGTTGACGCCGTCACCCGTCATGGCCACGATCTGGTCGCGTGACTTCCATGCCTCGACGATGCGGGTCTTGTGCTCGGGTTGGACGCGGGCGTACACGCCGTAGTCCTCGATGTGCGCGTCGAGTTCCTCGTCGCTCATGCGATCGAGGTCGGCACCGGTGATGGCATGGTTGCGATCGGTGACGATGCCCAGCTGCTTGGCGATGGCCACGGCGGTGTCGATGTGGTCGCCCGTGATCATGACGGTGCGAATACCGGCATCGTGGGCCTCGCGGATGGCGTCGGCGACCTCGGGGCGGACAGGGTCAATCATGCCGGACAGGCCGCAGAAGACCAGGTCGTGCTCGAGCGCAGCGGGGCTGCAGTCGCTCGGGACCTCGGTGTAGGTGCGGCTTGCCAGCGCCAGCACGCGCAGGGCCTCGTCGGCCATGGCCTTGTTGGCGGCCACGAGCTCGGCGCGACGCTCCTCGGTCAGCGGAACGACCTTGTCGCCGTCGTAGATATGGGTGCACAGGCCGATCACCACGTCGGGCGCGCCCTTGGTGTACTGCTCATACTCGCCGTCCAGGGTCTCGACGACCACGGACATCATCTTACGGCCCGAGTCGAACGGGGCCTCGCCCACGCGCGGGTGCTCGGCAGTCAGGCCAGTGAGGCCCGCCTTGCCGGCGTCGTTGACGAGCGCGCACTCAGTCGGCTCGCCCACGGCCTCGCCCAGCTCCTCGTCCCACTGGGCATCGGAGCACAGAGCCATGCCGGCCAGGAACTTCTCCTTAGGCGCGGCGAGCTCGTGCTTGACGACGGTCATCTTGTTTTGGGTAAGGGTACCGGTCTTGTCGGAGCAGATGGTCTGCGTGCAGCCGAGAGTCTCGACGGCAGAGAGCTTGCGGATGATTGCCTGACGCTTGGCCATCTTGGTCACGCCAAGCGACAGCACGATGGTCACGACGGCGACCAGGCCCTCGGGGATGGCAGCGACGGCAAGCGAGACGGCGACCATAAAGGTATCGAGCAGGGCGGTCGGGTCGGTAAGAACGTTGCCCACGCCGTGGCGGATGATATCGACGCCAAAGATAACGACGCAGATGACGATAACCATGATGGTGAGGATGCGGCTGAGCTCGGCAAGCTTCACCTGCAGCGGCGTGAGCTCTTCCTTGGCCTCGGCCAGGGCGCCGGCGATCTTACCCATCTCGGTGTTCATGCCGGTGCCGACCACGACGGCGCGGCCGCGGCCGTATACCACGGTGGAACCCATGTAGCACATGTTCTTGCGGTCGCCGAGCGGCACGTCGTCGGTGCCGGCGGCGAGCTCAATCACGTTGGCATGCTTCTCGACGGGCACGGACTCGCCGGTAAGGGCGGCCTCCTCGATCTTCATCGTGGCGCTCTCGAGCACGCGGCAGTCGGCCGGGACGGAGTCGCCCGCCTCGAGCATGATCACGTCACCGGGCACGAGCTCGGCGCTCGGCAGGTGCACGAGCTTGCCGTCGCGCAGAACCTTGGACTGCGCGGCGCTCATCTCCTGCAATGCTTCGAGAGCTTCCTCGCTTTTAGCCTCCTGGACCACGCCCAGCACCGAGTTGACGATAACGACGAACATGATGATGGCGACATCGGCAAAGTCCGCCTCGCCCTTGACCATGCCCGTGAGTGCACTGATGACGGCGGCAACGATCAGCATGATGACCATGGGGTCGGCCATCTGCTCAAAGAAGCGCTTCCACAACGGCGTCTTCTCGGCTTCCTCAAGCTTGTTAGGGCCTGTCTTGGCGAGGCGCGACGACGCCTCGTCGCTGCTCAGGCCGAGGTTCTCATCGACACCTTGGTCGCTGAGTACCTCCGCCGCGGCGGACAGGTATTCCTTTTGCATATAGAATCCCCTCCTGGGATTCGGGCCACTCAGCAGATTGATGCCCGATCATAATTCCCAGGAGAAGGGCAAGGGCTCATCAAGGCTGCCGTGCTGAGCGGCAGTTGATAGTGGGGCTATGGTACCCCAAAGCGGCGCGTCTAGCCAAAACATTCCAATTGGAAACACGGCTCGAGTGCAACGATGCAGACCGTGTGATGCTCAACATTGATAAAACGTTTTTTCTTCGGTGCATCATCAAACTGAAATATCGCCCAGATAGCAGCGGTTAGAACGGTTGGTAAAGTTTTTGCATATACCGTTTTTACCGCAAAAAATGAACTTCTAATTCGGCATACGGTCGATTTTTTGGGGTATTCGGTCGGCATTTCGTTATAATCATCTCAGTTTTATTTCTTATGGTTTATCTATCAGCGCAAGACGATGTCAGATGGAGGTCTGAATGTACAAGCGCACCAAGATTGTATGCACCATGGGTCCCGCCTGCGATAGCGACGAGACCATCCGCGAGATGATCAAGGCGGGCATGAACGTCGCCCGTTTTAACTTCTCGCACGGATCCTACGACGAGCACCACGGTCGCATCGAGCGCGTCCGTCGTATTTCCAAGGAGCTCGGTCTGCCCGTCGGCATCCTGCTCGACACCAAGGGCCCCGAGGTCCGCACCGGCCTTCTGGTCGACGGCAAGAAGGTTGCCGTCAAGACCGGCGATAAGATCGTCGTCACCGCTCAGCCCACGTCCGAGGATTTCCACGGCACCGCTGAGCACATCTCCCTCGACTACCTGGCTCTGCCCTCCGAGGTCGAGAAGGGCTCCCTTATCCTGATCGATGACGGTCTGGTTGCCCTCGAGGTCGAGTCCGTCAGCGGCCAGGACATGACCTGCGTCGTTAAGAACGACGGCCTGATCGGCGAGCGCAAGGGCGTCAACATGCCCAACGTCAACATCTCGCTGCCCGCCATCACCGAGCGCGATCGTCAGGACATCCTCTTTGGCCTGACCGAGAACATCGACTACATCGCCGCTTCCTTCATCCGTGACGGCGAGTCCGTCCGCGGCATCCGCGAGCTTTGCCGCGAGAACGGCGGCGAGCACGTGACGATCTTCCCGAAGATCGAGTGCGCCCTGGGCGTCGAGAACTTCGACGAGATTCTCGAGGCTTCCGACGGCATCATGGTCGCCCGTGGCGACCTGGGCATCGAGATCAAGCCCGAGCTTGTTCCGCACATCCAGAAGGAGATCATCGCCAAGTGCAACGCGGCCTACAAGCCCGTTATCACCGCTACGCAGATGCTCGACTCCATGCAGCAGAACCCGCGCCCGACGCGCGCCGAGGTTGCCGACGTTGCTAACGCCATCTACGACGGCACCGACGCCGTTATGCTCTCTGGCGAGTCCGCTGCCGGTAAGTACCCGGTCGAGGCCGTCAAGATGCAGGCCAGCATTGCTCTCGAGACTGAGAAGTACCTCCCGGCTCACGCTCCGCTCGAGGTTCCGGCTGACGCTCACGGCACCCGCGTCGTCAACAACGTTGTGGGTATGTCCGCTGTGAACATGGCTACCACCGTTGGCGCCAAGTGCATCACCGTGCCGACGACCACCGGTCGTACCGCTCGCCTGATCTCGCACTTCCGTCCCAACATGCCGATCTGCGCGTTCTCCCGCCACGAGTGGGCCGTCCAGCAGATGATTATGTACTGGGGCGTTATCCCGCACCAGGCCGAGATTACCCAGGGCACCGTCAACGGCACGATCGTCAAGGCGATCGAGACCGCTAAGGAGCTCGGCTACGTCAAGGCCGGCGATCTGACCGTCGCTACCGCTGGCGATCCCCGCATGAGCGTCCAGCTCGAGGATAAGGTCTCCTCGACCAACGTCGCTTACGTCGCTCAGGTGCGCTAAATCGTACTTGCAAGCACACTTGCATTGCAAAGGGCCCGGAAGGCATTGCCTTCCGGGCCCTTTTTCTGTGCGCCGATGTCTACTGTATGGCATGACACGCAACCAACTGCTTATGGCATGCTATGAGATGTGCAGCTCGTTTGCCGTGTTTACGCCATGCGACGGAAGCTGTTGATCAATTGGGGTGAGCTATTCACTGCCAAGCCGGCCGGCTAGCAGCTAGCGATCAGAGGGACTGCGGGGACGTCCGAAGCGGCAACGCGAGCCGCAAAGCCCTCCTCGGTCAGCTCGATGACCTCGGTAAACGTTGCGTCGAAGAATTTCTCGGTCAGCAGGCGGTATGGCGGATGGTCGGGCTCGCCGGGGTTTTCGCGCACGATCTCGTGCATAACGCCGATGGTCTTGAGCACATACTCCTTATGGATGGGATACTGCCCAAAACGCGTCGCAGCGGTATACAGGCGATCGGTCGCACGCGGGATGGAAACAATGCCCAGCGTCTTGCCAAACCAGTCAAAGTCACCTTGCTTTTTAATGCGGAACTCCTCGCACGGCTTGCCGCCGTGCGCCTCCAGGTACTGATTCACGCGCGTATTCCATACGGTATCGGCCACCAGATGCGACCAGACACCCAGTGTCAAATCGAGCAACGACTGCGCCACGTCCTCGGACGCAAGCGAGAACTCACAGGCGCCGGGACCGGCAACCGGCTCGGCATCCTTGTAGCGCTGGGGATAGTGCACGCGATTCAGTCGCTCGCGCTCCTCGACAATCGAGGTAGCCGCGGCTGGCGCACCGGTGGGCGAACTTTTAAGCAACGGTGCCACATAGGTATCCCAGAACTCATGCTCACGAGGCTTAGGGATAGGCTCGGGCTTTGCAAAGTGCGTAATGCGGTACGGGATGGGATCGGCGATGCCAGGGACCATATAGCCCACGAAGATATCCGGAACCACGCAGCCAAACAAAAAGGCATTGCGGTCGCGCACGCTATTGGCAAGCGCACCGGTGCGCTCCAGCAAACGCTCCGTCTGAGCGATATGAATGTTCCAACTTGGCATAGCCACCCCCATAAAAAACCTGGATAACTATACCATCACGGCAAAGCCGCGCGGGCGGCTACGCACGCTCTACGCAGCAACTAGTCCGTAGCACCGCTTTCGGTTCCATACGACGGCGAAGGTGCCTCGACCACATGGTGATATCGATCGATATAGATTGCACGGGCACCCAGGCGCCGCACCAAATCCTGGTGATGCGTGCTCATCAAGACCGTCTTACCCGCCGCGACGTAGGCCAGCAAGAAGTTGACCACGATGTCGCATGAATCCTCGTCGAGCCCATTGGTAGGCTCGTCGAGGACCAAGATATCCGGGTTCATCGACACCACCGCAGCCAGCGCAACGCGCTTCTTTTGCCCGCCCGAGAGCTGATAGGGAGAGGCGTCGGCAAGGTCGGCAACCTGGAACAGCCCCATGGCATCGCGCACGCGGCGCTCGAGCTCGTCTGCCGGCAACCCCATCTGCGCGGGACCAAAAGCAACCTCCTCGCCCACCGTGGCGCAGAACAGCTGGGCATCGGCGTTTTGGAATACGAAGCCCACGCGCTGGTGGAACTTCTGAGCAGCAGCAGAATCCTTCAGATACGCCGCATCGACCACGTGCCCGTCAAACAGGAATGCCCCTGCGTCCGCGAGTTCAAGGCCGTTAATAAGACGCATAATCGTCGTCTTGCCGCAGCCGTTGGGACCTAGCAGGGCAACGAGCTCCCCACGGTCCACGCGCAGCGAAACGCCGTCGACCACCGTATGGCCCGCATAGGAAAACACCACGTCGCGAATCTCGATGAGCGGCGTTGCCTCGGCGCCAACAGCACCGCTCGCGCCTATCGCGTCATTTGTATCGTTTGCCAAAACGTCGCCCTTCCCTATTCATATCGACGGTTCGACCGCCCGCGTTACAGCACGGCGCACAACACTGTCAGCAGCGCCACGCCGGCCGCATAGGCCGCATCGCGCCAGCCAAACCTGGCGCGCGCGGGAGCCGGATACGCACCGGCAAAGCCGCGGCAAAGCATAGCCTCGTCCATCGCGCGACTGCATTTCATCGCCTTGATAAAGGTCATGCCCATGATACCCGCGATCGAATCGGTACGCGAAAATCCCTCGGGCGCACGGCCAACGCTGCGCAGCATGACCGATTCGCACAGATCGTGCGCCGTACGACCCAGCACCTCGATGTGCTTGAGCGCCATATCAAACGTAAAGATAACTTCGTCGGGTAGGTGCAGCATCTTGAGCGCCGCCGACATGCGGCTCCACGTGAGGGTCCACGAAACGCCCAGCACCAGCGACACATTAATGAAGGTCTTGAGCGCAATCTTGAGCATGGCGCCCGTAGCGGAAGCACCCAGCAGCAGGGCAGGCAGCGCCAAAACCACTGCGAGCCCCGCGGCGCCAAGCGCCGGCACAAAGGTCGCGCGCAGCCCGCGTACGGGACGCACGGCAACGAGCACCAGCGCAATGGCCGCCATCAACATGAGGTACAGTGGGCTTTGTGTCAGGCACACGCACAGGACGCAAACGAATATCCCCACCAGGCGCACCGGAGCCGAAACGCAAGAAAGGGCGCGGTCGACCATCGACCCGCCCTCGTGCGCGCCTCCACCCAGGCGAACCCGCTCAAGCAGGCTCGCCAGGTGCAGGACGTTCTTTTGCATCACGCGATGACGAGCGCCCGTGGGCTCGTATCGCTCCTCGGCCGCAAGCCAGCTAGGCAGCTCGACCATCGCCATGGGCTCCGCTTTCCTTGACCGTCAGCGAGATCAGACGGAATGCGATGGTGAGCACCGCCACGCCAATCACGCCGGACAGGATATACATGGCAGCCTGACCGGCAAAGCCGAGACCCTGCTCCTCGGAATAGGCCTGCAGGTAATCACCCGTAGGCAGAGCGTCGGCAAAGGTCGGGGCGTCGAGACCGACCGAAGCCTGCAGGCTGTCGTCGCCAGCCTCCTGAACGGCGGTCGCGGCGCCCTCGGCGTCCCACTCACCCCAGGCGTCACCCGTGGCCAGCAGGCCCAGCGGCGTGGCCACGACAAGCACGGCAACCAAGATGAGCGTGGGGACCAGCGAGGTCTTCTTTGCAGCAGCGCCCTCGGCAGCAAGCTGTCCATCGGCGGCTTCGGGGCCGACGATAACGCTCGGCGCCGTCTTCTTGATAAAGCCGTAGATCGCGGCAGTCGCCACGCCCTCGACCACGCCGGCTACCAACATATGCGGGATCATCATGGCCGGAATGGCAATGGACAGCGGGAAGGGGCAGTACAGCGGAGCGCCCGAAGCATTTGTGAAAAGCATCGGCTGAATACCAAACTCGATTGCTGCGCACAGGGCCGCCAGGCACAGGCCGACCCAGCCGCTTACGATGGCCGAAACCGAGGTGCCCCAGCTCTTGTCGTGCAAACGGCTGTTAAGCGCGCGGAACACGATGGCTGCGGCAAACGGCAACACGAAGGCCATGTTAAAGCAGTTAGCGCCAAAGGACAGGATGCCGCCGTCGCCAAACAGCAGCGCTTGCAGCGCCAGCGCGACCGAAACCGCGATAGCCGCGGCCTCGGGGCCCAGCAGCAGCGCGATGAGTGCGCCACCAACGGCGTGGCCTGTGGTGCCGCCAGGCAGCGGCACGTTGAACATCATGAGCAGGAAGGAGAACGCGGCGCAGATGCCCAGGAACGCCATGTGCTCGCGATCGAGCGTGGCGCGCACCTTTTTGATGCAGTGGATCCAAACGGGCACCATCGCCACCGCCATAACGGCATCGGTCTGCGGGGACAGATAATTATCTGGAATGTGCATGTACGCCTCCCGGTTATCGGCGCACGGAATTGCAACGCCGCTTGAATCACCTTTCCAGTGTTACGTAATGTCAGATTCGTAACACTCCGCGGGCTATCATAGCAAAACGGCGCACTGCCGACAAAGCAGCACGCCGTTATGTAATGCGCGTGTCATATATGCAGGCTCAACGGTGCCTTATACCGAAAACAGCAGTCACGTAAGACTCGGCGGCAGCCGACGCTGGCCCATATCCGGCGCAGGACCTAGCCGCGGACCTCGCCGTTTACGCCCTTGCACACCTTGGTGACGATCTTCTGGTGCGCCTTTTCGACCTCTTCGCTGGTGAGCGTGTGGTCGTCGGAGCGATACGTAAGCGCAAAGGCCATGGATTTCTTACCCTTGCCGATGCGGACCGGATCGCGGTAGACATCGAACAGGCGCACGCCCTCGAGCAGCTTGCCGCCGGCACTCGTAATACGACGCTCAAGATCCTCGCAGGTCACAGTGTTGTCGACCACGATAGCAAGGTCGTGCTCAACGGCCGGGTACTGCGAGAACTCACGGTAGTTATCCTGGTTGCGGGCGCCCTTGATCAGCTTGTCCAGGTCAAGCTCAAAGGCAACGACGACCTCGTCGATACCCATAGCCTCGCGCGCCTCGGGGTGGATCTCGCCAACCCAGCCCAGCACGGTACCGCCCGAGAGTACCTCGGCAGCACGACCCGGTTGCAGGAAGGCATAGCTCTCGCCCTCGACGGGACGGAAGCGAACCTTCTCGATGCGCAGCTGGGCAAGCAGCTCCTCAACGATGCCCTTGCCAAAGAAGAAACGCAGCTTGCGGTACTTCATGTTCCAAGACTGCTCGCTCCACTGGCCCGAGAGCACACCCGCCACGGACTTGGTCTCCTTGGGCAGGCTGGCGTTCTCGCGGCCATGGAACAGGCTGCCGACCTCGTACAGGTGCACGTTGGGCGTGCCGTGGGCCTCGTTGTAGGCCACAGACTGCAGCAGACCCGGCAGCAGCGAGCGGCGCATCTCGGTCTGCTCGGCCACCAGCGGGTTCATGAGAACCACGGGGCAGCCGCGGCCCTCGGTGGACATACCAATCTTCTCCAGGTCGCCCGGGGCGGCAAAGCCAAAGGTCGTGGTCTCGTTGAGGCCGCAGGCGCGCAGGATCTCGCCGACCTTACGGGTGAGCTTCTGCTCGCGGGTCAGGCCGCCGATGTGGTTCTTGGCAGCCGGGATGGTCGCCGTAACGCGGCCCATACCCCATAGGCGCAGGACCTCCTCGATCAGGTCGATCTCACGCGGCAGGTCGGGACGGAAGCTCGGCGGGGTAACCATAAAGTCCTCGCCGTCGCGCTCGACGGTGCAGCCCAGACGGGTGAGCGAGCGCTCGATAAAGTCGGGCTCGATGTCGGCGCCGCAGATGGCGTGCACGCGGGCCAAGCGCAGCTTGATGCTATCGATGGTCTTGGGCGCGGGGAAAACGTCGACGTAGCCGGGAGCGACCTCGCCGCCGGCGATCTCCTCGATGAGCGCGCACGTGACGTTGGCGACATCCACGCAGCCGGTCTCGTCGACCTGGCGCTCAAAGCGAATGGAGGCGTCGGAGATCAGCGAAAGGTCGCGGCTGGTGTGCGAGGTGCGGCCGGCGTTGAAGCAGGCGCTCTCGACCATCACGTCGACGGTGTCGTCCTCAATCTCGGAATCCATGCCACCCATGACACCGGCCAGCGCCACGGGACGCTCGCCGTCGGTGATGAGGCCCATACCGGCGTCGAGCACGCGCTCCTCGCCGTCGAGCGTCGTGAACTTCTCGTCCTGCTGGGCGGCGCGAACCACCACACGACGGTGGCCATCGCGCTCGGCAAAGGTGTCCAGGTCAAAGGCGTGCAGCGGCTGACCGGTGAGCATCATCACATAGTTGGTGATGTCGACGATGTTGTTGTGCGGGCGCACACCCAAGGCGTTAAGGCGCTTGACCATCCAGTCGGGCGACGAGCCGACCTTGACGTTGCGCACGATGCGGGCAACGTAGCGGTCGCACAGGCCCTCGTCGGCAATCTCGACGGAAAGCTCGTCGTCGGTCGCGCGGCCGGTCTCGGCTTTGATGGCGGGCAGCTCAACGTGGAAATCGCGATCGAAGATGGCGCCGGTCTCGCGGGCCATACCGATCATGGACAGGCAATCGGGACGGTTGGGCGTGATCTCGCAGTCGAGCACGGTATCACTCGAGCCCACGTACTCGGCAAACGGCATGCCGCAGGGCGTATCCTCGGGCAGGATCATGATGCCGGAGTGGTCACCACCCAGGCCGAGCTCGCGCGCGGAGCAGTTCATGCCCATGGACACGACGCCGCGAAGCTTGCTCTTCTTGATCTTGACGTCGCCGGGAAGCACGGCGCCAATCATGGCCGTGACGATGTGGTCGCCGGCCTCGAAGTTCTGCGCGCCGCAGACGATCTGCAGCGGAGCGGGGTTGCCGTCGGCGTCGAGGTTCTTGTCACCCACGTCGACCGAGCACACATACATGTGGTCGCTATCGGGGTGCGGGGTCTTGGTGAGCACCTTGGCGGTCACCACGTGGTCGAAGGACTCGCCCACGGTGTCGATCGCCTCGACCTCGGTGCCGGTACGGATATATTCGTCCGAAAGGGTCTTGGGATCCTCCGGAATATCAATCATGGTCTTGAGCCAGTCGTAAGAAACACGCATCTAACTGGTCTCCTTTCATAAATGCGGCTTTGAGCCGGAAACTGCAACTAAGAAGAAAGCGTTCTAGAACTGGTTCAAGAACCTCATGTCACCAGTCATCAACGTGCGCAGGTCGGGCAGGTCGTAGCGCAGTGCCGCGACGCGCTCGGCGCCAATGCCAAAGGCGAAGCCGGTGTACTTCTCGGGGTCGATGCCGCAGTTGATAAGGACGTTGGGATCGACCATACCGCAGCCCAGAATCTCGATCCAGCCGCTGTGCTTGCAGAAGTTGCAGCCCTTGCCGCCGCACACGTGGCAGCTCACGTCCACCTCGCAGCTAGGCTCGGTGAAGGGGAAGAAGTGCGGGCGGTAGCGCGTTTTGCGGTCCTCGCCAAACATGAACTTAACAAAATAGTCGAGCGTACCCTTGAGGTCGCCGAAAGTAATGCCCTCGTCCACGACCAGGCCCTCGATCTGGTTAAACTGCGGCAGGTGGCAGGCATCGGCCGTGTCGGGACGATAGACGGTGCCCGGGCAGATCATGTAGATGGGCGGCTTTTGCGACTCCATGGTGTGGATCTGCACGCCCGAGGTCTGGGTGCGCAGCAGCACGTCGGACTCGCCGTGGGCGTGCGCCTCGGGGTGCGCAACGCTGCCGGGGTTGTTGTCGACCACGTAAAACGTGTCGCGGGCCGAACGGCTCGGGTGATCCATGGGGGCGTTAAGCGCCGTGAAGTTGTAGTAGGAGGTGTCGACCATGGGGCCGGACTCGACAGTGTAGCCGATGCCGCAGAAGATGTCCTCGGCCTCCTCGATGATCTGCTTGATCAGGTGCTGGTGACCGATCTGCGGACGGATGCCCGGCAGCGTGATGTCGACGGCATCGTGCTCGAGTGCGTGCTTAAGGGCGGCGGCCTTCATCTCGGTCGTGCGCTCGTCGAGCATGCCCTCGATCAGCTGGCGCATCTCGTTGGCGCGCTTGCCCATAACGGGACGATCCTCGGGGGCGAGCTTGCCCATCATGCGCATCAGGCCGGTGATGCGGCCCTTGCGGCCGAGCAGCGCGACGCGCGCGGCCTCGAGCTTCTCGGCGTCGTCGGCGCCTGCGACGAGCTCCTTGGCCTCTTCCTCGAGTTTGACCAGATCATCAATCAGACTCATGTCTTCCCTTTCGTCTCTCGCGCATCCGCGCTCCGGGACGGCTGACGCCGCCCGATGCTGCGGATGCGCGGCCCGGTTCGGTAACAAAAAACCGCCCTCGGGCATGTGCATTGCCCAAGGACGGTTAAATTCCGCGGTACCACCTTGTTTGACCCGGCGGATGTCTGGCCCGCCGCGCCCACTCTGCGCCCCTTATCGCGAGGCTCACGGCTTCCCTACTGGGGCCTCGCTGCCGCCGGCCGCGTGCCCGTTGAGGTCGCTGCTCGGGAGTGAACGCTTGGCCCTTGCCACCGCAGGAAGGCTTGCAGCCCATGACCTTCCCTCTCTTGCCGGCGACGCGGCGGGCAAAACCCTCTCCGTCAACGCATTGGGCTATAGGATAACACATTTCGCGAGCGCATCGCCGCGTTCCGTTTTGTTCGCGCTGGGTACAAGGCAGGTAGCTGTGCAAACTGGCCGCGCACCCGCTTGCGACGCTCGGCCTGCGAGATTAAGGATACGGTATGGGAAAGAAACTCGATAAGAAGGCCAAGGCAGCCGTGGCAAAGGCCGCCAAGGGCGTCAAGGCCGCTAAAGTCGACAAGGCCGTCAAAAAGTTCCGCAAACTCGAGGGCAAGCTGTGGACTCGCGAGTACCTGCTCAAGATTGCCGAGTTCGATGGAGCGACGATTGCTCCTGCCAACGGCGCTGCCGCCCGTGCCGACGCCATGGGCACGCTTGCCGGCGAACATCACAAGCTACTGACCTGCGAGAAGTCTGTTGAGCTCGTACGCTCGTTAGCGCGCGAGACGGTCGCGGGCGGCAAGATCGACGACCCGCAGCTGCTCGACGAGATTCGCGTGCTCGGCCGCGACCAGCGCGAGGCAGGCGCCATCCCCACCGAGGAGGCCGAGGCCTGGACCAGGCTCACCTGCGAGGCCGACGCCGTGTGGCACAAGGCCAAGGCGGCCAACGACTGGGCGAGCTTTGAGCCCTATGTGGATAGAATCGTCGCCCAGCTTAAGCATCAGGCCGAGCTCATGGACCCCAAGCGCGACCCATACGACGTTTGGCTCGACCAGTACGAGCGCGGCCTTTCCGCCAAGAGCTTCGATGCGTTTTGCGATGAGGTCAAGGCGACGGTCGTGCCGCTCGTGCACGCCATCGGCGAGCGCGGCCAGCAGCCCGCTGCCGACTTTTTGCACGCCCGCGTGCCCGAGGCCGCCCAGCGCGCCATGAGCTTCGACCTTATGAAGCTCGTCGGCCTGAACCTGAACGACACCACGCTTGCCTTTACCGAACACCCGTTTAGCGAGGGCTTTGCCGTGGGTGACGCGCGCATCGCGACACACATCTACGAGAACGATTGCATCTCCAACGTCTACAGCATCATCCACGAGGCGGGACATGCCATGTACGAGCTGGGCGTCAATCCCGCCTATGCGCGCACCTGTCTTGAGGGCGGCACCTCCATGGGCATCCACGAGAGCCAGAGCCGCTTTTTCGAGAACACCGTGGGTCGCAGCCGCGCCTTTATGGGACCGCTGCTCGAGGTGCTGCGCCGCCACGCACCCGAGGTCTACGGCGACGTCGACGAGGACACGCTCTACCACGCCGTGAACATCGCGCAGCCTTCGCTGATCCGCACCGAGGCCGACGAGCTCACCTATCCGCTGCACGTTATGGTGCGCTACGAGATCGAGCGCATGCTGTTTGCCGGCGAGGCCACGGCCAAGGACATCCCCGCGCTTTGGAACCGCTTCATGGATGAGTACCTGGGCATTCCCGTTCCCGACGACACACACGGCTGCCTACAGGATACGCACTGGAGCGGCGGCTCGTTTGGCTACTTCCCCACCTATGCGCTGGGCAGCGCCTACGACGCCATGTTTGTGCCGGCCATGTGCCGCGACGGTGTCGACCTTACCGGCGCCTGCGCGAGCGGCGACCTGACACCCGTCCGCGCCTGGCTGGGCGAGCACATTTGGCAGTGGGGCCGCGCCAAGGACGCGCCGGAGCTCATCAAGGGCGCGTGCGGCATGGCGTTCGATGCCCGCTACTACTGCAGCTACCTGCAGGACAAGTTCACCACGCTCTACGAGCTGTAGGGCATAACCGACACGCCGACGCAAAGGGGACGCCGCGGAACCAATCCGCAGCGTCCCCTTTCCACCTAGTCGTTTAAGAACGTCCCCAATGACTACCTTTGCAGCGTCGAGCAGTTACGCGGTTTGGTAAAACCGCGTAACTAAAGAGCCTCCAGAACACTTGAGATGCGCTTCATGGCGGCATCGGCGGATGCTTGGTCGGGCGCCTCGGCCAGCACGCGGATAACCGACTCGGTTCCGCTCTTGCGCACGAGCACGCGGCCCTCGCCTGCCAGCGCAGCCTCGGCCTCGGCGATGGCGTTCTGCACGCCCATGTTCTCGAGCGCGGCGTCCTTGTCCGCCACGTGCACGGCCACCTGCGCCTGTGGCAGCAGCTTGCACGGAGCCGTGAGTTGCGAGAGTGTCTCGCGCTCGGCACGAATCACTTCCATCACGCGCAGCGAGGTCATAATGCCGTCGCCCGTGCGCTCGATATCGCCAAAGATCGTATGGCCCGTCTGCTCGCCGCCCAGGCTGTAGCCGCCCTCGCGCATCTTGGCATACACGTGACGGTCGCCCACGCCGCTGGTCACGGCGCTCAGTCCGGCAAGCTCCAGCGACTTGACCAGACCAAAGTTGCTGGCGATCGTCGGTACCACGGTACCGCCCGAGAGACGCCCGTGCTTGTTCAGGTACACGCCGCACACGTACAGGATCTGGTCGCCGTCGACCACGCGGCCGCGCTCGTCCACGGCCAGGCAGCGGTCGGCATCGCCGTCGTAGGCAAAGCCCACATCCAGACCCTGTTCCACCACGTGGCGCTGCAGGCGCTCCATATGCGTGGAGCCGCAGTCGACATTGATGTTAAAGCCGTCGGGCGCGGCGTTGATCACGCGCACGTCGGCACCGAGCGCGTCAAACACCGGCTTGGCCACCGAGGAAGCCGAGCCGTTGGCGCAGTCAATACCGATCTTGACGCCCTGCAGCGAAAAGTTCGCACTTGCAATGAGCGAAGCGATGTAGCGGTTGCGGCCCTGCATGTAGTCCACCGTGGCACCGATGTGGTTGCCCGTGGCCAACGGAACTTCGCTCTTGCCATCGATGTAGTCCTCGATGAGCTCCAGTACGTCCTCGTCCATCTTAAAACCGTCGCTATTGACGAGCTTAATGCCGTTATCGCAAAACGGGTTGTGGCTCGCGCTGATCATGATGCCGCAATCGAAGCAGCCCTCCACGGTCTGATGCGCCACGCCCGGCGTCGGGATCACGTGCAGCATATAGGCGTCCGCACCGCTCGCGACCAGACCGCTCACCAGCGCCGCCTCGAACATATAACTCGAGCGACGTGTGTCCTTGCCCACGATAACGCGCGCCTTAGCACTGCGGTTGGCGCCGTAATACCAGCCCACAAAACGGCCAATCTTATAAGCGTGCTCTACCGTCAGCCCAACGTTGGCCTCGCCGCGAAAGCCGTCGGTGCCAAAGTACTTCATATCTTACTTATCCTGTTCGAACGTTTGAGCGGTTGGCGTGGTACGAACCTTAAGCTCTTTGTGCCCAGAGTCCTTCGAAGTCGTGACCGTATACTCGACCTTTATGTCTTGTCCAAGAAGCATGTGGACACCGCCCCATGCAACCTTCAAGCCATCGTGCGTCGCTTCGTTCATCTCGATAGAACCGGAGCCCGAAGTCTTAATATCCGAAATGCTGCCTCCCGCAGGAGCATAGAGATAAAGCCTCAGCACCTCATCGTCAATATCCTGGCTAATGCCGTTATGGCCCTGGAAATAACCAGGCATCTCGGCCTTCTCCTGGGGGGTCATCGTGTTCTTGAGCGTGGTGGTCACTCGATACGTCGTCGAGCCATCGGCATTTTCAACCGAAGAATCGATGGTGACTCGCTTATCGAGGAACCAATCCATCTTTGAATAGCTGTAGTTGTTCACATAAACGCCCAAGATCGGAGCCTCCGACGTATCGGTTTGGAGAGCGCCCGATATTCCAAGAGCCTTCGCGGCCTTTTCCTCGTCATCATTTCTCGAATACATGAGGATGCGACCCTCGGAAGCGCCCTTTTCGATGGCGGCAGCAATCTTAGTAATATCGCTGGAGCCCAGTTCGTCCACAATCTTGTTAAAAGCTGATCCGGCAACCGCCGCAAAAATGGCGTCCTGTTCCTCTACCGGGTAATTCCAATAAATATCGTGCAGCAGCACCTTTGCAGCGTTGCTTCCATCAACGACGGTGCCGTCAGGAAGCTGTGTGCCACCTACAACGCCGAGCATATACTGCAAAAATACCGGATCGACTGCAAATACGCCGTCGATGTCATCTCCGACAATGGCCTTCTGCATATCGCTGACAAGCTGAGCCGCACGCGGATAATCAGGCGTCATCGTAACGTCGCCCATCGTGTATCCGAGCGTGTTGAATCCGGTCAGGCCCCATCCGGTCGTGAACAAGTTTGCCTCTTCATCGGTGATGGGAAGCGGGCTCAAAGGCTCTTTCATCATGTCGACTTTGACAAAATCGCCCAGTTCGAGCTTACCGTCAGTCACCGACATCACGCCGCGAGAACCGGGGAAACCGCCGCAGGCGCGGATCTCGACGTTGCTCATCGCGAGCACAAGATAATGACGCGTCTGGCCGTTGGCGCCGAGCATCTGGGGAAGGACGGGGGCGACCTTCTCCGCCGCGTCAACCGCACCGTTGAGGGTGGCAAAGCCGTCCTTGGCCTTATCGACCAGCTCGGTCACCTGGGAAATATGAGTATCGCCAATGCCCTGGACCTTCTCGTTGGCGCTCTTGAACACCTTCGAGCTGCTGGAAAGCGAATCGGCGACCGCCTGCAGCGCGGACACGTTAATCATGCCGTCCTGGAACAGCTTGCCGGGCGTGGCCTGCGAAAGGTTATCGGCCATGGGAACCAGCGCGTTGCTCGAGACATCGGACAGGGCGTCAATCATGGTGCGGGCCGCATTGATATCGCTGCCATACACCGGGATAAACGAAGCCGCCGTCCACAGCGGGCTCGAGGTCTCCGCCTTCATGCTGTCGCAGAGCTCATCGATCTTCTTCGCGTCGTCAGGCAGCGTCGAAAAATCGCCCGACGTGACCTTGTCCTTAAGGCCACCGACGATCTCGACAGCCTCCTTCGCTTCACTCTTTACGGTCTTTGCCGAGTTAAGCAGCATAAAGCCGCTTGCGCCAAGCGCAACGAGAAGCACCGCGACCACAGCGGCAATAATGGCGCCGGTGTGACGCTTTTTGCGCTCGCCCTTGCGATGGCGATGACGGACCAGACCGTCAGAGGTCGAACTCGACGAAGCGTCGCTACCGTAGTTCAAACCAAAATCGTAATAATCTTCCTTGGAACCCGAGCCCGCAAACTCGGCACCGCTATCATCCAGGCGGGCAAACGTGCCAGTCTCGGAGGCGCCGGTGTAAATCGTGCCGAGGTTACCCGTAAGCCCCGCGCCACCGGCAGAGGGAGTATTGTTGGCGGCCTTGTCGGCATTAACGTTGCCGGCGGCATTCGCGGCGTTGGCAGCACCTGCGTTGTTCGCGGGTACCGAAGGAGCCCCGCTCGGCTGCGGCGTGGAGGTTGCACCGCCCGCAAAGACATTCCCTCTTGCACGGCCGGTCTTTTTTGCCTTTTGAGACTGCTCGTACAGAGCGGTAAACATCGCCGTCTCGCCCGGGGACACGCGCTTACCGGAACCGCCCTGTCCAGCGCCGCCCGGCGTGCCGGCCTTACCAGCCCCGTTCGGACGCGGCGGAACTGCAGGGCGGCCGCTATCGCTGCCCTTAAAGTGATTACCAGCCATAAAGAAATCCTCGCAATTGAGTCGCAATGAAAAAGTCCATAACGTTGCTAGTTTATGGCATTTTGAGCATCGACAGCTAAACTCCAGACACGGACGTCAATTGGCGAAAATGCGGCACAACACCTTTTCCGTCTTGGCAGCGGCGCCAGCTACACCGCGAGGAACATCATCACGATGATCATGACAAAGCCGATAAGGTCGGTCGGCAAAAACACCGTCCCCAGCATAACGGCGCTGGTGATGGTCGCCGAAACCGGCTCCACAGTTCCGATGAGGCTCGCGCGCACCGAGCCGATGTCCTTAACGCCCTGCATATAAAGCATGTAAGCAAAAAACGAGCCGATAACCACGAACACCGCGAGCGCCTCGACGCCGGCAGCGTCGAGCGCCGGCATATGCGCCCAAGGCCGCACGAAGACGCACGAGACCACGCCCGCCGTGAGCATTGCCGAGCCCGTGACGATGGGGCTGCCGTATTCGGGCAGGATCTTGGCGGGAATCACCGCCATACACGCGGCGCTGACCGCACACATAAGACCTGCTGCCAGGCCAAGCGGCGAGATATTCAGGCTGGTAGGGTCGCCACCGGTGGCGATTAAAAAGGTTCCACCCAGAGCCAGGCCAATGCCGATGACTTCGCGAGTACGCGGCATGCGGCGATCGGTCACGCAGGCGTAGCCCATGATGATAACGAGCTGCAGGCACTGGAGCACCGTCGCGGTTCCGGCGTTCGTCAGGCGCACGGCCGAAAGATAGCAAAACTGGTTGAACAGCAGGCCAAAAGCGGTAAAGAGCAGCAGCTGCTTGCGATCAGCGGGCGTCGTCCAAAGCTTGACCAGGCGTGCGCGGTCGCGCGTGACAACCACAGCCATAAAGAGCAGGCCGGCGAGAATCTGCCGTATGCTCATAAGCCACAGCGTATCGACATGGTAGGTATCGAACAAAAAACTCGCGCTGGTGCCCGAGAAGCCCCAAAACGAACCGCCCACCAGCGTAGCCAAGACGCCCGTGATCATCTTGCGCGTCGAAGCGCTGTTCAGGCGGTCGCGCCATGCGCGACGGGTGTTGCGGCTGAGCTCGTCGGTGCCCTCGGGCACATCAATGTTCGATATATCGGTCATCGGCACCGAAGCCCCTGCGCCTTCGACCTGCTCGACACACTCTTTGCTCATTCCACTCCCCCGAAACAGCCTGGAAACAATTCGGCTTACCTTACCACGGCGAAGTCACCAGCTGGAGGCTTGTCCGCTTATCGGTAGGACAATTCCGCAGGCGTCTTTCCATAGCTCGATACCGCAATGGCCTTGCATTATGCGACAGCCAAATCGCGGCAGCAGGCTCTTTTGAAATGGATGCGACAAAGCCCCCGAATTCCACAATGTAAGCGATTTTTAAAAATGTTCTTGCCACCGAGTTCAGGCTCCGTTATATTATCCCTTGCGCGCTTGCGCACCCTTGATCGGGCGTTTAGCTCAGGGGGAGAGCGCTTCCCTGACACGGAAGAGGTCAGAAGTTCAAATCTTCTAACGCCCACCAAATGTTCGCAGCTCAGAGGCTATGTCTCTGGGCTGTTTTGTTTTATGTCGCCAAATCCGCCGGCAGTTCCAACCGCCCAACTAGCCAAAAGCCGACCATCTACTTGCCGATCTATCCATCGGCATAACCAATCAGTCCGCACCGCAACTTCTCAGCAAAACGCCGCGATGTCTGCGCCCTGCGGTATCCTTGAGCCACTTGCACCTGCAGCACCAAGGAGCCGCCATGCGCACCGAGCTCGATGTCCCCTTTTCGCACAAAGAAGAAGCCAAGGCGCTGGGCGCCAAATGGGACCGGACCAAGAAGATCTGGTATGTACCCAGCGGCGTCAACCCCGAGCCTTTTGCCGAGTGGCTGCCCGGTGTTGACCGATCCGACCCCTCAGCGCCGTATATATATCTAGTACTGGGCAAGCGCGAGTGCTGGAAGTGTCACAAAGAGACCTCGGTCGCGGCCTTCGGCATTCCCTATCGAACCGATAACGACGAGAGCATCGCCATCGCGCACGCGCCCAACGAAGCCGGGCACATTGCCATCGACACGGCCAACGCCAACGCACTCGCCATCGTGCCCGCTCTTGGCTGCGTGCCGGGCGAGATCCGCGACTACCTTCATAAGCGCTGCGGCTACAAGCCCGTAGGCGCGCGAGCCTCCAAAGCCCCGTCGCTCGGCAACACGTGCACCAGTTGCGACGCGCTGCAAGGCAGCAGCTATCTGTTCGAGGAGCCCTCGTCCCCGTTTGCCCTCACCGCCATCAACAAGCTGCCGGCACTGGAGTTTGTGCGCGTCGAAGTTGCCGGCGTCTTTGGCGTCCCGGCCGCGCGTACCGACTTTGACCAGGCGCTCTTTACCTGGGCACGCGACCATCACGCCGAGTTCCACAAGCAGCTCGGTGAGGGGATTTATTTGTAGAGGCAAAAGACACTCACAGCCAACTCCTCCGCATCACCTATCCCTCGTCGCCGGCGTCGTACACGATATCGAGGCCACAAACAGGGCATTTCTCCGGATACACCGGCATATGAACGCCTGTCCGTTTTCTCACTTCGTCGCTGAGTCTGTCGCGCGCATCGATGAACCGAATGTCGAGACACGGTATTTGCGAGCCGCAGCAAGGGCAGGTGACGACAAACGACCCGCAATCAACCTCTACGCTCGGAAACATATTGTTGTCTATAAGGGCACACGGCAGTTTTCCGTACTTCCCCATCGCAATATCGCCTCGCCAGCTCATACACGCTCCCCTCTCGCTATACAAATCAGGAAGAGCATGCATCGGCGGGTGGGCGCGATATTGCATCGCCACGCGATCCGATCAAACAACACGATTGTCAAAGAATGCCAAAGCCAAATACGCTAATACGGCAGAAGCCCCGCCTTTTCACGCTTCTTTTCCGAGCGATCGAACTCAATGCGATGGGCCTCAAGAAACACCGTATTGGGTCGCCACTGACGCTCATTCGGCTGCCTTAGCGTCGCACCCGCAAAGGAAACGTAGTCGGTCTTATCCAGCAGGTACGATCCGCACAGCCGATATTCGCCGCAAACAGGCTCAAACGAAATCAGGTGAGCATCAAATAGGGAATGAAGATCGCGCCGAAGCAGAATGCCGTTGCTGGCAACCTGCGATTTGGGTCCCGAGTAATTCTCGATATGTGCAGCCTCCAGAGCTTCGCTGACGCCGCAGTCCGACACCGCGCAACGGCCATCATAGGCGGCAACGAGCTGCTTGCGGAACCATTGCTGCCCCAATCGCTCGCGCCTTAACGCATAGCGGACCTTTTCGTCGTCGGTCGTACCCTGTCCGGCAAACTCAATATCGACGGGCATGTGCTTCAGATAGCTCATGTCGGGCGCAAAACGAGGGTCCGGTCCGCCTTTATGAACAGGACCGTGCAGAACAAACCATCCGTTTTCGGGCTCGAACCGTTCAACAAACGCAAGACCGAGCACCTTGTAGCCCACCTCGGTTGCAAATATGACTCCGACTGGAACGCCACATTCCATGCAGTTGAGCATTTTACGGTTGTAATTCTGGTCTCGAAAACCAACGGTACCCGGCGCTTGAACCGAGTACTTAATGACCCACGTACCATCGTCCAAATAGAGCGGAGGCACATCGGTGTAGAAGCTCTTTTTAGAGTTATGGACCGAAAGCGCAAAGATCTTATTGGGATCTTGCTTCACCCGATCCTGGCCCGGCCAGAAGATCCCTGAATCCCGCGTTACGGGAAAGAAGTCCGAGCCAATTCTCAAACGATACTGATACTGAGGGCTATCTTCCTTGGTGTGGTGCGGAAGGCTGGTCCAAACGCCGCCGCGCTGTTCCTCACCCAGAAACCACTCCCATGCCTCAACGTATTCGGAAGGCACGAGACTGCAGGCGCGGTCATAGCTTGGTCCATCCATCAACGGAACAGCAAGGTCAATGTCGTTCATCGCCAGCACCTACAACCATACGAACGCGAGTCATGCCCCTCAATAATATGGCCGAGAGTCAATTATTACGAGATCTCATTCCGCGATCGGCACATCGTTGATGCTCTCGGTTTGCCGCTGGCGCGCTTGTACCCCGCTACCCCACTCCCCTGTATACTGATGTAGCACGTGTTTCATCCGGGCTTGTTGGGCCGGATTGTTCATGGGAGGGTCTTATGATTGCTTCGAATCCGCCTAAGGGGAGCGTTTCTTCTTCGTCCATCAAGCCGGTTACGCGCAAGGCCGTGCGCTGCCAGCGCGAGGTCGCTTGGCTTGTCACGCAGGCGGCGGGCAGGCTTGTGGCGACCACTCAGGACGTCAATGCGCCTACACCGAGCTTTGTGTTAGCAGCGGCGCTGGATTTTGTGCGCCAATTGGAGCTTGCCGAACAGGATGCCAACGGCCACCTCGACTACCAGAATGTTATGGCGCCCGACCTGCAAACGTTCTGCCACATGGCCAAGTTGCCCGCCGCGCCCAATGCGCTTTCGGACGCAGGCTACATGTTTACGCTTTCGGGCGCGGACCTTATCCGCGACATCTATGCATACTGCAGCGAGCTCGCCGAGCGCCACGTCTTTGACGCGGCAGAAGTCAAACCGGGATATGTCATCAAGCTGGTTCTTAGGCTGTTCTTGATGGACGGGTTCGGGGCCATGCCGGCGTAAGCCGAGTCTTTAGCATCACCGTCGACTGAGCAACAACCGCTTTACCTTAGTGGGCGCCAATTGAGGGTCGATTATTGGGTCGCCTCGTCCACTAACGCATTTATTCCACGCGCTCTGACAGTCGATACTTGCGGTTGCGGCTCGTCGCCGGCGCCGTGGGCTCAAGCTCGCCTTGAGCAATGAGCGCGTTGACGCGCGACCTAACCTGGGAAATTGTAAGCCCCGTGCGTTCTGCCAGCTCACGCGTCCCCAGCTCGCCGTAGTGTTTGAGTGCCGTCACAATTAAGCCCCCGCCATGATCGACCGGCTCGATCTTTGAACGGTAAAGTACGACCTTGAACCGATCGAACCCCGGGCAGAACAGGGGCTCGGCCAGACCATGCGCGCGCATGGCATCGATCATCATCGGGATGCCCGAGCCATTGCCCTCAGCCGGCGAACCTGCGCCATCCGGCAGCGGGACAATCGACATGAGTTTCACGAGCGTCGCGTTACGGCATCGGGAGCTGCCGTCAAACAAGTTCTCGCGAGTCTTTCCCCCGTAAAGGCCGCCAGGATTCGTCACCTCGACACGATCGTCAAAGACGTCGACGGCAATCGATTGTCCACAGAACCGATCCCCGTATTCTCGATGGATTACGGCGTTGGCGATTGCCTCGCGCAGAACCTCCTCGGGAATCTCAAGCGAGTCGACACGCGAGACGCCTTGGACGGTCGAGGTTCGCCGCAAATTCTTGGCGACGGCTGCGACGGCATCCGAGATCATCTCGCCCAACGTTCCCTCACAGATTGTGCGGTCCATGAACCTCAGCGACCCCGCCATGCCCTTCTGAGTTCCCGCATGGACAGCCACGTCAATGAAGAGCTTGGGATAGAACTGCTGAGGGTAGGTGCCCACAACTAGGAGTCCAGCCTTGGTGGCATTGCCCTGGGAATCAAGGATATTTAGGCGCTCCAGCTTCGTTTGTTTGTCCGGCGCGCCGCGCATTGCCCGGGGCGTCAACGAGAAAGCCCGATCTATCGTACGGTCGACCAGCGTCTCGTCGAGATTGTCCGCGCCCGCACCCGCCACAGCGTCGCGATCGCTCGGAGTCGCTCGACCGTATGACGCCAATGCGAGCACCTCAGTCGATGAAAGCGGCACATCTTTGTCATCGATGCGCTTGTAGCTGCCGCCCTGGGCGCCCCGCTCTATGACATAGCAGGGCTTGCTCGACGGATCGAGCTCCTCAATCGTAATGACGAGAACGATGACGCCCTGAAGCTCCACTCGTTCGATCGTGTATTTAGGCGGATTGGCCAGCTTTCCTCGACCGCCCGCATCACCCATGCCTGACACAAATTGGTTGAGCACTTTCTCGGTCTCGAAGTTCTCAACCGGGACAAAACCTGCGCGCTCACTCACTCCGAGCACGATGATTCCGCCGGCAGTGTTCGCGAATGCGCTCACCGTTTCCCATACGTCGCGGGAAAGCGTCGTGGCGCTCTCCTTCACTTCGACGTTAAGATCATCCGAGCCCATACGCCTTAAAGACTCAAGCAGACCGGTCAGCTCGTTTTCGTTCATCTGCACGTCCTTTCGCTCGGTCCTGCGGAGAATGCCGCGGATAGATTTCCCTCGTCTCTCAGTTATCTCTCGTAATTATCTCTCATTTATCTCTCTATCTCTCGGCTTAGAGATAAGAGATAGATAGAGATGGAATGTCTACCATTTGCTTCATTTATACATATTTTTGCTGGTAGAACAATCGGTATTGAGACAATACCATGATTACCTGTCTCTTTGCTGCTCAGTTATCTCTCATATTTTTCTCTCATCTTCCTGTCATCTCTCATATTAGAGACGAATGAGAGACGAGAGATACGCGAGTGATGGACGAGCGAGGATTTTCGGACGGTCGGATATCGAGAGTGTCCAATTTTCCACGCTCGCGCGGCGGTCACGCGGGGCCTTTACCCATTCCGCCGGCATCGTCTTCAGTTCGCCGCAGAGCCGCGGCCCCATATGGGTATACTCTCGAGGATTCGACTCGATTCGCCCCCGCTGGGGCGTCAAAGGAGACTGCACATGTCCACCACCCCAACCGACCCGCGCGCCGCTGCCGCCGCACTGCTGGCGCCCGGCACTACCTGCCACGGCTTTGCCGTCGAGCGCTGCGAGACCGTGCCCGAGCTCGACTCGGACGCCTACGTGCTGCGCCACACCGCCTCGGGCGCTCGCCTGCTGTACCTGGCGTGCGATGACGAAAACAAGGCCTTTGCCATTGGCTTTAAGACGCCGCCGGCCGATTCCACCGGCGTGTTCCATATTCTTGAGCACTCGGTGCTGTGCGGATCGGCCAAGTTTCCCGTCAAGGAGCCGTTTGTCGACCTGATCAAGAGCTCCATGCAGACGTTCCTCAACGCCATGACCTACCCCGACAAGACCATCTACCCCGTTGCCACCACCAACGAGCAGGATCTGTACAACCTGATGGACGTGTACCTGGACGCGGTGTTCAACCCGGCCATCTATACCAAGCCCACCATTTTTGAGCAGGAGGGCTGGCACTACGAGCTGGACTTGCCGGAGGGAGCCGAGGGCGACGGCAGCGCCGCGAGCCTGCGCGAGGGCACGCTGCGCTATAACGGCGTGGTGTTCAACGAGATGAAGGGCGCGCTGTCCGACCCCATGAGCGTGCTGGACGACGCCGTCAACGCCGCGCTCTATCCCGACACCACCTATGCGCACGAGAGTGGCGGCGACCCGCGCGCGATTCCCGCGCTCACCTACGAGCAGTTCCTGGACACGCACGCGCGCCACTACAATCCTTCCAACTCCTACATCACGCTCTATGGCGACCTAGACGCGGACCGCGCGCTGGCCTTTTTGGACGAGCGCTATCTGTCGCAGCCGAGCGCCGCGAGCCGGCGCATGGATGCAGCCGTTGCCGCCGGCGAGGACCCGTCCACGCTGGCACCCAATCCGCTGGGCGTGCAGGCACCCGTGACCTGCGAGTACAAGCGCGTCGAGATGGCCACTACACCCGAGAACGCCCTGGTGGGCCTGGGCCTGGTGCTGGGCAGCGCGCTCGACCGCAAACGCACGATCGCGGCGGATATCCTGTTCGAGGCACTGCTGGGCTCCAACGAAGCACCGGTTAAGAAGGCCATTCTGGCCGCCGGCCTGGGCGGCAACGTGGTGAGCTACACCGCGGCCGAGAGCCTGCAGCCCTACGAGCTCATCATGCTGCAAAACGCGCAGCCCGGCGTGGCGCGCGAGCTGCGCCGCGTGTTCCAGGACGCCTGCCGCGACCTATGCGAGCATGGCGTTCCGCGCGAGCGCCTGGAAGCCATCATCAGCAGCAACGAATACGACCTGCGCCAGCGCGACTACGGTATCGCCGACGGCGTGGCCATTGCGTGCGACGCGCTGAGCACGTGGCTCTACGATGACGACGCCGCGACGCTGGCGCTCAAGTACGGCCCGGTGTACGAGGAGCTGCGCGGCGACCTGGACGGCAGCTATTTTGAGGACCTGCTGCGCGAACTGGTGCTGCAGAACGATCACATGGCACTGGTCGAGCTGGTGCCGGTGGACGCCGCCGAGGGTTCGGAGGGTGCCGAGGCCGCCGAGCTGGCAGCCAAGCGCGATGCCATGACCGATGCCGAGCTGGCCGACGTGGTCGAGCGCACGGCCGCGCTGCGTGCCGCGCAGGAGGCGGAAGACACACCCGAGGCCAAGGCCACGCTGCCGCGCCTGCGCGTGTCCGACATTGGCGAGGCGCGCCCCGAGCCGCCACTGGTCGTGGACACGACCGCGCCCATCCCCTGCCTGCGCCACGGCATCCCCACCAGCCGTCTGGCCTACGCCATGCAGTATTTCGACCTGAGCTGCGTCGCGTTTGAGGACCTGCCCTATGTGACACTGCTCTGCCGCCTGCTTAAGCAGCTGCCCACGCGCGAGCACTCGGCCGAGGAACTCGATAACTTGCTCGCCGGCAAGCTCGGCTTTTTGAGCTTTACGACCGAAGTCATGACGCAGCCCGAAGTAGACGGCGTGCGCCCCTACCTGCTGGTGAGCGCCGGCGCCCTGTCCGAGAAGATCGATGCACTGGCGAATCTGCCGCGCGAGGTATGGTCGAGCACGCTTTTGGCAGACGCCGACGCCGACCGCATGCGCGACGTGCTCACGCAGATTCGCATTGGGCTTGAGCAGGGCTTTATCAACAACGGCCACTCGGCGGCGCTCGGTCGCGCGATGAGCTACAGCTCGCCTTCGGCCGTGGTGCGCGAGCAGCTTTCGGGCGTTGATTTCTATCTGTTCCTGCGCGATCTGCTCGACCACTTTGACGAGCGCCTGGACGGCCTGCGCGCCAAGCTTACCGAGCTGGCGGGCCGCATCTTTGTGGCCGACGGCTGCATGGCGAGCTTTACCGGCAGCGACGAGGACTTTGACGCGTACTGGGATGCCGCGGGCGACCTGGGGCTGGACGCTGGCGACGGCGCCGATGCCGGCCGCGACGCGCTCGTGGTGCCGGCGCCGTGCGACCGCCACGAGGCTTTTGTCATCCCCAGCGACATCTGTTTTGCCGCGCGTGCGTGCGATCCGCGTCGCCTGGGCATTGACGTGACGGGCGCCTGGGCGGTTGCCGCCAACGCGCTCTCCTACGACTACCTGTGGAACGAGATCCGCGTGAAGGGTGGTGCGTACGGCTGCGGATTCCGCGCGGCCGGCGAGCGTCAGGCGGCGTTCTACACCTACCGCGACCCGGCAATCGACCCCTCGATTGAGCGCGTGGCGCGCGCAGGCGAATGGCTCGGCAGCTTTGAGCCCGACGAGGCCGCCTTTGAGGGCTTTATCGTGAGCTGCGTGAGCGGCATGGACGCGCCGGTGAAGCCGTACGCGCTCACCAAGCGCCGCAACACGACCTACCTGGCCGGGCTCGATCCACATGCACGCGAGGAGCGCCGCGCCCAGATGCTCGCCGCCACGCCCGGTGAGCTTCGCTCGCTCGGTGCCGACGTGACGCGCATTGCGGCCGAATCGCCAACCTGTGTTTTTGGCGGCCGAGACGTCATCGCCAAGAGCAACGCCGGCTTTAACGTCGTCAACCTGTTGGGCTAACGCACTAAAGGTAGATTTTTGGGACATGCCCGAAAATCTACCTTTTTTCTGCGGCATGAGCGGGGCGGCGCAGCCCACCGCGGCGGTTTGTCTCAATCTGTAACATCTAGACGGCAATATCGGCTCCAGATGTTACAGATCGAGACGTTTCCAGACGACGCCGACCTTTTGTCTCAATCTGTAACAACTAGGTCCAATTTTGCCGAGTTACTGTTACAGATCGAGACAAACCGCCGCAGACGCCCATCACAGCACAGATAAAACCCGCCAAAATAAACCTGTCCCTTTTTGGCAAGTTTGCTAGAGGAGGTTGGGATGGACAAGGCTGAGTTGCGGCGGGCGGTGATTGCTCGGCGTGATGCTCTTGATTTGGACTTGCGGGCAGCGAAGTCTGCCGTTATCTGCGCGCGGCTTGTTGAGCTGTTGGATCGCTTGGATGCCGCGGCGCCGCACACCGTTGCCGTCTATGCCGCGATGGGTTCCGAAGTCAATCCTGCCGCGTTTGCCGCGGCGGCCGCCAAACGCGACTGGCGCGTGGCCTATCCGTGCATGCTCTCGGCAGCCGAAGCCACAGCTTGTGGCCAGCGCATATGCATGCGGGCAGTTGCTGTCGACGATGCGTCCGCGGCTCCGTTTATCGCCCACCCCACGCGGGCCTTCACGGCCATGGACATCGACAGCGATCGCTTCCCTATCGTGCCTGCCGATGTTCTCGACATGATTATCGTGCCGCTCGTGGCCTTCGACCAAACCGGCGCGCGCCTGGGCTACGGCGGCGGTTGCTACGACCGCTACCTACCCACGCTTTCGGCCACATGTCAGATCATCGGCATCGCCTTTGACGAACAGCGCGTCGGCCACGTTCCCACCGACGCCCACGACCTGCCGCTGCCCCACATCGTCAGCGCCTAACCGCCGTCACATCAGCCACGGCCACAGTCGCAGCCTAGTGCTCCTCGCCGGCGCGGGCCAGGTCGTAGGGCGTGGTCTGGTAGACGTAGTAGTTGAGCCAGTTGGTGTAGAACAGCTGAGCCTGGCTGCGCCAGACGTTACGCGGCTCGGCGGTGGGGTCGTCACCTGGGAAGTAATGCGCCGGCACCTGGGGGTTGAGCCCGCGCTTCACGTCGCGCTCGTACTCCAAGCGCAACGTGTCGGTATCGTACTCGGGATGGCCAAAGACAAAGAAGCGGCGGCTGTCGGTCGACTTGACGATGTACAAGCCCACCTCGTCGGACACGGCCACGACCTCAAGCTGCGGCTCGGCCTCCACGTCCTCGCGGCGCACATCGGTGTTGCGCGAATGCACGGCATAGAAACGGTCGTCGAAGCCGCGGACCAGCGGGCTTTGCGGCTTCACCAGATAATGCTCGAACACACCGCTCGCCTTTGCCGGCAGGTCGTACTTCTGGATACCGTAATGATGGTACAGGCCAGCCTGCGCGCCCCAACAAATGTGCAGCGTAGAGTGCACGTGCGTGGTGGACCAATCCATGATCTGGCAGAGCTCGGGCCAGTAGTCGACCTCTTCGAACGGCATCTGCTCCACCGGCGCGCCCGTGATGATCAGGCCGTCGTAGTGGATGTCGCGGATGTCGTCGAACGTGCGGTAGAACGTCTCCAAGTGGCCGGCGCTCACGTGCGTGGCCTCGTGCGTCTTGGTGCGCAGCAGGTCCACCTCCACCTGCAGCGGCGTGTTGGAGAGCTTGCGCATGATCTGCGTCTCGGTGGCAATCTTGGTGGGCATGAGGTTGAGGATGAGCACGCGCAGTGGACGGATGTCCTGGTGCAGCGCGCGGTACTCGGTCATGACAAAGATGTTCTCGCTCTCGAGCTGCGCGGCGGCAGGGAGGGCGTCGGGGATGCGAATGGGCATGGATGCTCCTTACGAGTCAGTTGCAGCTATGGTACAACGACCGGCCCCATCCGCGCGAGCACATCGCCCAGCGATGCCGTCAGCGGCCCAAATCACTCCAAAAGTAGAGATTAAGGCATGTCCAAAAATCTACGGCGCTTTAGCCTAGCAAAGTGGCAGCAGGACGCTACAATGGTTCGACGCGAAAAACTCGGCCGAAAGGATACGTATATGTACCAGACGCGTAAGATCGGTGTGGTCGGCCAGGGCCACGTAGGAGCACATGTCGCCAACAGCCTGCTCATGCAGGGCATTGCCGATGAGCTGTACCTGTGCGATATCAACGAGGCCAAAGTGACGTCCGAGGTCCAGGACCTGCGCGACTCCCTTTCGTTTGTCCCGTACAACACCAAGATCGTCAACTGCTACGACCACTACGAGGAGCTTGCCTGCTGCGACGTCATCGTCAACGCTGCCGGCAAGGTCGCGCTGGCCGCCGGCAACCGCGACGGCGAGCTGTTCTTTACCACCGACGCCGCCCGCTCCTTTGCCAAGCGCATCGTCGACGCCGGCTTTGACGGCATCTTCGTGAGCATCTCCAACCCCTGCGACGTCGTGTGCACCGAGCTGTGGCACCTGACCGGCTACGATCCCAAGAAGATCATCGGCTCGGGCTGCGGTCTGGACTCCGCCCGCTTGCGCACCGAGATCTCCAAGAAGGTCGGCGTGAGCCCCAAGTCCATCGACGCCTACATGATCGGCGAGCACGGCTTTAGCCAGCTTGCTGCCTTTAAGGCCGCAACCATCGCTGGCAAAAACCTCAACGAGCTTCAGGCCGAGAACCCCGACAAGTACGCCTTCGACCACATGGAGGTCGAGGAGCTTGCACGCAAGGGCGGCTATGTGACCTACCAGGGCAAGCAGTGCACCGAGTACGCCGTTGCCAACTCCGCCGCGCGCGTCTGCGCCGCCGTGCTGCACAACGAGCACGCCGTGCTTTCGGCCTCTACGCTTATGACCGGCCAGTATGGCGAGGAGGGTATCTTTACCTCCCTGCCGTGCGTGATCGGTGCCGAGGGCGTCGAGGAGGTCTACACACTCGACCTTTCCGAGCACGAGCTCGAGGGCTTCCACAAGAGCTGCCAGCACATCCGAGACAACATCGCCCAGCTCGACTGGTGGGACGCCGAGGCCCACGACGCGAAGTAGGCCGCCGCTTGACGCGACACCTCGCTCATACGGACGCTATGCAAAGCGGGCCGCGCCGGAAATCCCCGGCACGGCCCGCTTTTTGGCTCATGCGACACGCTCGCGAATCGAAGGTGAATGCTTTTCGACAGATGGAACAGGGCGCTTTAATCCTCAAACCACGCGATTGCGCGAATGGGCGAGCCGTCGCAATCCTCGATTTTGAGCGGTGCGCAGCTAAACCAGAACAGATCGTCGCCGCAACAGTCCAGGTCCTTAAGATTCTCGATGTTGACGATATCGCATGCGCGGAACAACTTCTTGTGGCGCGTCAGGTTTTCGTCCGCGATGGGGTCGAGTCCAATTACATCAAAGCCGATGCCCTTGTAGCCGCCGTCGATGATCAGGTCCAACACCTCATCGTCCACGCAAGGATAGTCGCCAAAGTACGCCTCGGTTCCCCAACGCTTATCCCAACCCAAGTTGAACAGCAAAAACTCGGCTTGAGTCACCTTATCGCCATAGGGACGGAGCTGCTCCACAGTAATGGCCTCACCCTCGGCGAGCATGCGGCAATCGACAACCAATGCCCTGCCTATAAACTGGCTTGCCGGAAACGCATCGAGCGTCTTGCGGTCGGCAAACAGATGCGCCGGTGGATCCATATGCGTCCCCGTATGGGTGTACATCTGCATGAGCGTCTCTTTAAATCCGTCGTGCTCGTAGGTGCTCGCCGGCAGCAGCTTGGGTGTATCGGCTCCGGGAAATACCGGCATGTCTTCCCTAATAGTGTGAGTCAAATCAAGCACGCGCATGTTCAATCCCCATTTCTTTCTTGGCAAAGCAAAACGGGGCCCGCACTTGGCGGAAGCCCCGTCGTGAGAGGTTATTCCCGGTACCTAGTACTGCTCGATGCCCATGTAGCGACGAATCTCGGGGCTGTGGTCGAAGACCTTGCCGCGGGCGGCGCGCAGCTCGCAGCTCATGTTGTAGAAGAAGATCGGCTCCAGGAACGAACGCACGCTGGCAGGCACTTCGCCCACGCCGTACTCAAGCGCATCGAGCACCATGACTGTATCGGTGTGCGTGTTGAGGAACGCAAGAGCGCGCTCCTCCATGGGGCGGCACTCGCCCGCGCCAAGCTGCACAAAGTAGAACACGCCGGGCTCGGTGGCTTCGAACGGGCCGTGGAAGTACTCGCCGGAGTGGATGTAGCAGCAGTGCTGCCACTGCATCTCCATGAGCGAGCAAATTGCCATGGCGTAGGTCTGGCTAAAGTTGGGGCCAGAGCCCAGGATATAAAAGAACTTGTGCTGCTGGCAGAGCTCGGCAAAGCGGGCGCCCAGCTCGGCGTTGACCTTCTCGCGGGCGACGGGCAGCAGCGCATCCATCTGCTTGAGGCCCTCGTACATATCGGCGAGTGCCTCGTAGCCTTCCTGCTGGTCGAGCAGCTCGGCGGCGATCAGAGCGCCGATACCCTGCGGGACCTCGGCCTGTGGCACGCCCTCGCCCCAGGGGTAGACCCAGGTGGTCCACTTGCCGTTGTCGATCTTGGAGCCCTCGCAGTCGGTGAGGGCGACGACCTCGGCACCGGCGGCCAGCGCCATCTCGCAGCCGTCGACGACCTCCTGCGTGTTGCCGCTGTGGCTGCAGGCAATAACGAGCGACTTCTCGCCAAGGCTCTTGGGGGCCATCAGGCAAAACTCGCGTGCCGTGTAGACCGTCGAGGTAAACGTGGTGGCCTCGCGCTTGAGCAGCTCGTTGGCCGGCATCAGGTCGATCATCGAACCGCCACAGGCGATCCAAAAGACGTTCTCAATCTTGCCCTTGCGCTCGATGATTTCCTGAATCAGATCGCGTGCGTTCATCCTGATGTTCCTCCTTGTGTGGCGGCTTTGAACGACGACAGCTCGTACCTGCGGTCGTTCTATGTTGTCCTATTTATAGCACGCACGACGATGCACGTGAAGTCATTTCACCAAATTTGTTCTATGTTGTTCTATCTATGGACGTTAGATGTCGAACACGTAGCGCGAGCCCACGATCTTTTGGCGTCCGAGCAGCAGGGGCCGCCCGTCCGCATCGGTAAAGTATGCCTCCATATAGAAGAGCGGCTCGCCGACCGGCACCTCCAGCAGCGGGGCCGCCTGAGCATCGGCAAGCGCAATCTCCACCGTACAGGGGTCTGACTTGAGCGGCGCACGGCCCGAATGCTCGGCAACGAGCGCAAAGATGGAATTGTCCGTGAGGTCCTTGTCGGCAAGCGTCTGCAGATAGGGATGGTCGGCCAGCACAAAGGCGTTGTTCTCGAGCATGACGGGGATGCCGTCGGCTGTGCGCACGCGCTCGACCACGATGAGCTCGCAGCCGGGTTCCACCCCAAAAAACGCCGCGTCCTCGCGCGTCGCCGCAACCACCGTGCGCGACACCAGACGTGCTCCGGCCACCATGTCGTTGGCGGCGCAACCCTCGGAAAAGCTCTGAACGTCACCCTTCTGGACAATCTTGCGTTTGAGCTTGGGCGCACACACAAACGTGCCCCTCCCCTGCTGGCGGTTGAGATACCCCGCGCGCGACAGCTCCTCGACGGCGCGGCGCACGGTGATGCGTCCCACGCCGTAGTACTTCGCGAGCTCCATCTCGGAAGGAATGCGCGAGCCGGATGCGTACACGCCGCGCGCGATCTCGCCCTTTAGGTCGTCCATAACCTGCTGGTACAGCGGCACGGCGGATACCTCAGTGCGCTCGGTTTTATCGTCGGATGCCATCATTACGCTCCATCCCGTGCATGCTCGGACTCAAACTCTTCAATCGCCGCCATAAACTGCTCACCAAAGGCATCGGCCTTTTTCTCGCCAATACCGTTGACCTGGATAAGCTCGTCGCGTGTCTGAGGTCGTAGGCGGCACAGACCGCGCAGGGCCTTGTCGGAGAAGACCATGTACGGCGCCATCTCCAGCTCGGTCGAAATCTCCTTGCGCAGGGCACGCAGGCACTCGAACAGCTCGGCGTCGTCGCCCACGCGCGGTCGCTGATCCAGCTCGGCCTCCTCGCGCAGCAGATCCACCGCACGGCGGGCGCGGGCCGAGGCCTTGCGCTTGGACGCGCGACGCTTAACGGTAAAGGCAAACGCCTCGTCCTCGACCTCGCCGGCGCGCGGGCCTAGCCCCACGACCGGGTACTGCCCCTGCGAGGTAGCCAGATAACCGCGGCCGCACAGCTGGCCGATGATGTCCTTGATGCGCCCGACCGATTCGCTCGACAGCTCACCATGGCCGCGATCCTCGTCCAGATGCATCTGGCGAATGCGCTCGGTGTTGCCGCCGTGGAGCACGTCGGCGATGAGCGACTTGCCAAAGCGCATGGGACGCGTGGCCACATAGCGCACGGCGGCGCGGGCCATGTCGGTGACGTCCTCGACCTCGAACCGCGTGAGGCAATTGCTACAGTTGCCGCAGCCCTCGACGTCGTCCGTGGCGGTGCCGCCCGCACCAGCCGAAGCAGCATGCTCGGCCGCGGCCTCGTCGCCAAAGTAGCGCAACATATATTCGCGCAGGCAGCCGGTGGTATTGCAATAGCCCTCCATCTGGCTGAGCAGACGATATCGATTCTGGAGCGCCCACGCGCGCTGCTCGTCGTCAAGCGCCTCGTCGGCAGCGTCGCCGCGGTCGATCAGAAAGCGGCGCATGCGAAAATCGTTGCCATTCCACAGCAAATGGCAGCTGGCCGGGTCGCCATCGCGACCGGCGCGGCCCGCTTCCTGGTAGTAAGCCTCGATGCTCTCGGGCACGTTGTTGTGGATCACGTAGCGCACGTTGGGCTTGTCGATGCCCATGCCAAAGGCGTTGGTGGCAACCATCACCTGAATGTCGTCGTCGATAAAGGCGCGCTGGCTTTGGCGACGGGCGTCGTTGCCCATGCCGGCATGGTAGCGGCCAACGCGAATGCCGCTGGGGCCCAGTGCCTCGGCAAGCTCGCCTGCCAGCGCATCGACCGTCTTGCGGGTCGAGCAATACACGATGCCGCTCTCGCTCGAATGCGCGATCACGTAGTCACGCACCCACGCGGCCTTGGCCTTGTCGCCCATCTCCTCGCAGCCAAAGTAGAGGTTCTTGCGATCGAAGCCCGTCACCACCGTCGCGGGGTTTTGCAGGCCGAGCATCTGCTGAATATCCGCGCGCACGCGCTCGGTCGCCGTAGCGGTAAACGCCGCCACGATGGGGCGCTGCGGCAGGGAATCGATGAACTCACGAATCTGCAGATAGGCGGGGCGGAAATCCTGGCCCCATTGGCTCACGCAGTGGGCCTCGTCAATGGCCACGAGCGGCACGCCAATGCCGCCGTCCGCCGCGGCCTCCCGCGCAAAGGCCAAAAAACGCGGCTCGAGCAAGCGCTCGGGCGCCACGTACATAAGCTGGTAGCGGCCCTCGCGCGCCCGCTTGAGCACGGTGTTTTGCTGGGCCGGAGTAAGGCTGGAGTTGAGATAGCTGGGTCGCGCACCCGCCGCGAGCAACGCACGGGTCTGGTCCTCCATAAGCGACAGCAGCGGACTCACCACAAAGGTGATGCCGGGCAGCATGAGCGCGGGCACCTGGTAGCAAATGGACTTGCCGGCGCCCGTGGGCATAACACCCAGCGCATCACGACCGGCAAGGATCGCATCGACCATGCGGTCCTGTCCCGGGCGAAACGAGGTGTAGCCAAAATAGGCGCCGAGCGTGTCGAGCGCCATCTGCTGCATGTTATCGGTCATGGTTTCCTAACGTCCAAGTCATCTGCCGCCGATTATACGCCGCCACGCGGACAGCAGCACACGGCCGCCGCCCAGACTAGTCGTTTAAGAGCGTCCCCAATGACTAAGGAATGTCCCCAGATGCCGGCAGAGACGATATGAGCAGGACATAAAAACATTGAGAGCCCCTGCTGCATGAAAGACCGCGGATTAGGCCGACAATGGTGAGTGTCTAATCCAACCGTGGCGGCCACGCCGCATTCATGG
>NZ_JADPCH010000012.1 GCF_015670745.1 Collinsella aerofaciens
CATATCGTTGGGGCCAGGCCCGATTTTGCCTCTTGACAATGTCCTGCTCATATTAAAAGGAACGTCCCCAAGTGCCGCCTTCGGCAGCGATGGCAACGCCACAGGTACAAGCGCCACTTTAAGCCAGCCAAGGGAACACCGTTGTTTTGGCAACGACAGACACTATGACCCAATCCGAGGGCGCTAAAAAGACAGGAGCCCCCGCTCGTGACCGCGGGTCGGGGCTGCGACAATGATGTTGAAGTGCCATAGGCGCAGCCGCGCCGCAACGAGGTTGGGAGGCTCCCATGCCAAAGTATTCTACCGCGTTCGGGATGGACGTCCACCTGAGGTCGACCACCGTCTGCGCCCTCGACGCGGACACCGGCGAGGCCGTGACGAGGAGGTTCCCCGGCAACCCCTGGGGCGAGATCGCCGGGTGGATGGATGGGTTCCCCGGGCCGTCGCTCGCGGCCTACGAGAGCGGCTACCTCGGCTTCGCCCCGCAAAGGGAGCTCGCCGGGCTCGGCGTCGAGTGCGTCGTCGCCGCGGTCTCGAAGATCCCCAGGTCGGCCGCCGACTCGGCCTCCAAGAACGACAGGAACGACGCCGCCAGGATGGCCAAGGCGATACTCGCCCACGACATCTCCCCCGTATGGGTCCCCTCCCCCGAGGTCGAAGGCATCAGGGACCTCGCCGGCGCCTACGACGGGGCGACCGCGCGCCTGGCGACCGCCAAGCAGCGGCTGCTCGCCTTCCTCGCAAGGCGGGGGTTCGTCTACGGCGGCACCACGCCCGCCGGCAACCCGAGGAAGTACTGGACCTACGACTTCCTGAGGTGGCTCGACAAGGTCAGGCCTGAGGACGATGGCGGGGTTCGGGCGCTCGCCGCCCTGAGGAACGAGGTCGAGGCCGCGGCGGAGGCCCGGGCGGACCTGCTCTCCGAGTACAGGGCGGCCGTGGATGCCAGCCCGATCGCCGCGGAGGTGGCCGCCCTCCAGTCGATCAAGGGCTGCGCCTTCGCGCTGGCCGCAGCCTTCTCGGCCGAGGTCGGCGACTTCACGAGGTTCCGTTCCGGAAGGCAGGTCACGGCCTATTTCGGCCTCGCGCCGAGTCAGAGGTCGAGTGGCGACTCCGTGCGGCTCGGAGGCATCAGCGGTGCGGGCAACGCGCTCGTGAGGAAGCTGGCCGTTGAGGGCTCATGGTGCTACGCCGCGGCACGGCACCAGCCGAAGCTCATGCCAAGGGACACGGGCGTGCCCCTCGAGATAAGGATGCACGGGAGGAAGGGGTCCGAGCGGCTCCTGCGGCGGCGCGAGGAGATGCTCGCCCGCGGCATGCCCGCGGCGAAGGCCAACGCGGCCACCGCGGCCGAGCTCGTGAGGTGGCTTTGGGCCCTCGGCACGATGTGCCGGGAGGGCGCGGAATAGACATAGCCCCCGTCCCGGCGAGCCGGGCGGCCTTCGGGGATACCCCCTATTTCGCTGTGCGCGCGGAGCCCTCCGCATGCGCCTCGACAGACTTGGGGAACCCCGCCGAAGGAATGGAGTGCGGGCCGACAGAACGGTATCCGCGGATATGAGACTGAGCCGAAGGCGTCGACGACATGCCGGGGCGGACCGGGACGGGTTCAACGGCAGGCCCCGCCGACCGATTGCAAGCGGTCGGCGGGGCCATTGTGGCTCTTGACAGCGGATTGGGTCATATGAGCGAAAGCCCGCCAGAGCGAGCAAGGTGCCTTGAAACGAGGCGGCATTGACCTTCTGGTCATGCCGCCGAAGTTGAAAGGCAGATTGCCGCTCTGGCGGGCTTGCAGCGTCGAGCAGTTGCGGCGTTTGGTAAAACGCCGCAACGAACTAGCTCAGCATTGCATCCATCATCTCGGAGTTGACGGAGTCGTCGGCAGACCACTCGCCGTCGTCGTTGCAGGTGTACTTGAAGATAACCGTGGTCTTCCTGGGCTCGGTGGCCTTGGTCACATCGACCATAACCTGACCGGCCATCTTGTACAGCTCGTCATCGGAAGGAACCGTATCAAGCGCGGCGACCTTCTCCTGATACTGGGTGGAGAAGTCCTCGACGATCTTGTTCATAGACTTGCAGGTGATAGAGACCTCGGCGGTCGCGACACCCTTGTCCTCGTCGACCGTCACGTCGCCGATCTTGTAGTCAAAGCCCTCGAGATAGGTCTTGGCATACTCCTTGGGATCGATACCCAGCTGCTCGAACTCGTCGCCCGAAGCCTCCTCCAGACCAGAAAGGAAGTCGTCGCCACCGTTCTTGACCTCGTCAAACTGCGTCGTAAGATCCTCGGTGATGAGCTCCTCAACCGAAGGACCTCCACAGCCGGAAAGCACGACCACACATGCAACCAAGACGGCCATGAGGGGCGCAAGCAGCAGCTTCTTTTTCATGTTGTTCCTCCCAATGAGCGGCACTGCGCTTCCCAGACGCGGCGCACGTTGTAATAAGTAAGCCCATACTATCCACTTATGAACACCCTCGGCAACGCGAAGGCGCGGTCGGTTCGTTTTAGCGTCCGAACGGTTTGCAAGCCCACCCAACGTGCAATAAAACGCTTTCCCGCGGTGCAATAAAAAAGGTGGCCGGAAAACCCGACCACCCTCGCACAGCCTTTGGATGCCGCAGTTTACTTGCGGACGACCTTGACGATGGCGTCACCGGCGGCGACGGCGGACTCTGCCTCAACGGTGAGCTCGACATCGGCAAACTCGGCGGTGTTGGACACGGCCACGACGACGCAGTCCTTGTAACCGGCAGCGGCGATCTTGGCGCGGTCGATCTTGAGTATGGGCTGGCCAGCCTTCACAACGTCGTCGGCCTTGACGAAGCCCTCGAAGCCATCGCCGTTCATGTTGACGGTATCGACGCCAACGTGCACCAGAACCTCGATGCCGCTATCGGACTGCAGGCCCACGGCGTGACCCATGGTGACGGTCACCTTACCGTCGCAGGGAGCGTAGACCAGATCGTCCTCGGGCCACACGGCACAGCCCTTGCCCAGAACCTCGCCACCAAAGACGGGATCGGGCACGTCGGCCATCTTGATGACCTTGCCCTTGACGGGCGAGCACAGCACGTCGGCGCCGGCAGAAGCAGAGATGGAGGCCGGAGCAGCGGCAGCCGCGGGCTCAGCCTTCTTCTTGAACATATCAAACAGACCCATACGTTTTCTCCTCTTGATTAAGCGCAACGTTGTGCGCATGCCTACGGTAATTATAGTGCCAAATGGTTCAAATGCTAAGGTGGGGACTCGAATCGCAAGCCCTTCCCGGTAGTGCTCGTGGGATGAGCATCTCCTTTGCATCGCGGTTCGATAAGCCGAGTATCGCCCACGCGCGGGACGGGCAGAAGCGGGCACGCCAAACCCGATACTTCTTTTCGCAGCGGCACCCCGCCGCCACCCCGCTCCTGGCACCTCCTGATACCTACCGAAACGTGCCAAAATAAACCCGTCCCTTTTTGGTAGGTTTGGCGAGTGTGGATTTTCGGACGCTTAACTAACGAGCGTGGATAATCTCCCACTTTGACTTTGAGGCCGTCACCGAGCCAAAAACGGGAGATTATCCACGTTCATTTTGGATGACCCCCCCCCGTACCAAGCCGAGCTCCATGGTCAAGTAATAACGACTTCTCATCATTAGATTGTTTACATCAATTCTAATAACTATTTAATCCTTAAACTCGTTATTAGAATTGATATGATTGGCCTAATAACGAGTTTCCGGCACTAAAGATATGGAGGGCGCGATGCAAATCGAGGAGAACGGCCAGGGAACGCTCCGCAATAATCTATCGGGGAAATTGGCTTACTATTCGTTTTTTCCAACGCCCTTGCAATCATTGAGGCAGCTAAACCTCACCGAGGAAACCTATCGCACGCTTTCCGCATGCTCACGAAAGCTTGGAGAGCTTGAAGGCATGCTCTACTTTGTTCCCAACGCCGATATGTATCTGACAATGTACGTGCGCAAAGAAGCACTCCTTTCTTCGCAAATTGAGGGAACCCAGTGCACGTTTGACGACCTACTTAGTCCATCGCAAACACAACTCCATCATAAAGATGTCGCAGACGTCGTGAATTACGTCCGTGCTGTCGACCGCGGCGTAGAACTGCTCAAAAAGATGCCCTTGTGCACGAGACTTCTTAGGCAAGTACATGCGGTCCTGCTGGACGGAGTGCGCGGAACGGAGAAGAATCCAGGCGAGCTGCGCTCCTCACAAAACTGGATTGGCCCCTCAGGCTGCACCATTGCAACCGCATCGTTTGTCCCTCCAAACATTGAAGATTTGAGTAACACGCTCCAGGACCTCGAACGCTTTATCAATGAGCCTCAAGTCGAAATGGATCCGATTGTGCGGGCGGCGCTCGTCCATTACCAATTTGAAACTGCCCATCCATTCCTAGACGGAAACGGTCGCCTGGGCAGGCTTCTCATTACACTTATGCTCATCAATGATGGCGTTCTTCATTCTTGCTTGTTCTATCCATCGTTCCAGTTCAAGAAAAATCGAAGCGAGTACTACCGGCAACTCACATCCGTAAGGGAGAGAGGCACTTACGAGGAATGGATAGAGTTTTTCTGCAACAGTCTTCTCGAAAGTGCGAAGGACTCGGTAGGGTCTTTAAAAAACCTTGTTGACCTCCATAACCGTTCCACAGCAACCATTACCGAAAATCTCGGAAGGACTGCTGCAAACGGGCAAAGGCTGTTGGGCATTCTTGAAGAGCACCCCATCGTCGACACCGCATTCATCGCTGCCCAACTCGATATCGGCAGGAGTACCGCGAGCGCGCTCGTCAAATCATTTGAAGAATTGGGTATCCTCCGTCCGCTCGACGAGTCAAGACAGAGATACCGGCAGTACGGGTATGAAGAGTATCTTTCGATTCTCAGGGAAGACGCCGAGCCGATTAGATAGGCATCGCAACCCAGGCAAATTAAAGCGAGCGTGGATAATCTCCCACTTTGAGCCTGCACACAGGCCAAAAACGGGAGATTATCCACGCTCATTCCTGAGTAGTCATTTATGAACGTCCCCAATGACTAGTCCGGCAACGCCGATGTTTCGGCAACGACAGCGAGCGAGCCGCATTCGGAGCAAGACGACGCCGCAGGTAGAGAACGGACAGCGAGCGGGTCGCATTTGAGACAAGGTGACGTGAAACGAAAGGGCGCTGACCTTCTGGTCGCGCCCTTGAAGTTGAACGTCAGATTGTCCAAATGCGGCCCGCACAGCGTCGACCGGTCCGCCGTTCGGCAGAACGGCGGAACCTACTTGACTCCGTACTGCTCGTAGTAGGCGTCGATGGCGGTCTTGAGCTCGTCGTCGATGACAACCTTGCCGTCGATCTCGTGGTTGTAGAGGGTCTCGACGACCTCAGCCATGGAGACGATGCTCGCGACGGGGAAACCGTACTTGGCCTCGATCTCCTTCTGCGCGGTGGTCACACCGCCCTTGCCGACCTCCATGCGGTTGAGGGACACGATCAGGCCCTTGATCTCGACATCGGCAGCAGCCTTGACCTTGGGATAGGTCTCGTCGATGGACTTGCCGCTGGTGGTAACGTCCTCGACCATGACCACACGGTCGCCGTCCTTGGGCTCATAACCCAGCAGGTTGCCCTTATCGGCACCGTGGTCCTTGGCCTCCTTGCGGTCGCAGCAGTACTTGACCTCCTTGCCGTACAGCTCGTGGTAGGCAATTGCGGTCACGACGGCCAGCGGAATACCCTTGTAGGCCGGTCCAAACAGCACATCAAAGTCGTCGCCAAAGTTATCGTGGATGGCCTGGGCGTAATACTCGCCCAGCTTCTTGAGCTGATAGCCCGTCACGTAAGCGCCGGCGTTCATAAAGAACGGGGACTGACGGCCGCTCTTGAGCGTAAAGCTGCCGAACTTAAGGACGTCGGACTCGACCATAAACTTGATGAACTCTTGCTTGTAAGCCTCCATGCGGGCTCCTCTCGTAATCGCGTACGTGCCTTCCAGTTTAGCGCAGGCGAAGCGTCGATGCGGGCGCGCTTTGGGGCCACGGCATTCTGTAAAGGCTTTGTCAGGGGGAATGGTTTTCCGAACAATGGGGTTGACATGTCAAACCCCCTCATCAAGAATACGGGCGGATTAAAAAGGGGTACGAGATACCCAAAGCGCGCTGCGCTCAGCCTTTAGGAGGTGTGCCATGGAAGGCAGTCCTAGTCGAAAAACCTGCATGTCGCCCTCGGCACGCCGCGAGGACTCCGCACACGCATAAACGCCACCGGCAGATCGCCAAAACCACCGCAAAGGCGCGCTGCACCCTTTGTGGGCTCAAGAGCTTGACGTGAGCGACATCTAGGTTTTTTGAAGCAAATACGACACGTACGCTAACTCCCCTCAACAAGGAGGACCCTATGCTGATGCTCAAAACCGTCACGGTACTCGAAGCCATCTCCAAGCGCCGCCGCACGGCGCGCCCTGCCGCTCATACCGGCCTGTCCAAGAACACCATATTCGCCGCCACCCATAGTGCCGAGGACGCCCTCGTACTGCTTGACGCCACGGCAAACGGCCTCACCGTCGAGCAGGCAACTGAGCGCCTGAACGCCGTCGGCCCCAACACCATCGAGGCAACGACCAAAACGCTCGCCCGCCGCATCGCCGACGCGTTCATCGATCCCTTCGCCGGCATCCTCGCCGCGCTCGCACTGGTCTCGCTCTACATCGACGTGCTCGCCGTGCCCGAACCGCAGCGCGACCCCTCCACGGTCATCGTCATCGGCACCATGCTGCTGGTATCGGGCGGCATGAAGTTTATCCAGGAAGCCCGCAGCGGCAATGCGGCCGAGGCCCTCAAGGACCTGGTCTCCAACACTTGCACCGCCCTGCGCGACGGCGAGCGCATCGAGATCCCCTTCGACGAGCTCGTCCCCGGTGATGTGATCCGTCTCTCTGCCGGCGATATGGTGCCGGCAGATGCCCGCATCATCACCGCGCGCGACCTGTTTGTGATCGAGTCCGCACTCACCGGCGAGAGCGAGGCCGTCGAGAAGACCACCGCCGTCACCGTCGTCGAGGGCGCCGACGGCTCCGCACTGCCACTCTCTGCCTGCAAGAACATCGTCTTTACCGGCACCTCCGTGCAAAACGGCGCCGCCATGGCGCTTGTCGTTGCCACCGGCTCGGACACCTACCTGGGCGGCATCGCCAAGATGCTCAACGGGCGCGGCGAAAAGAGCGCGTTTGACCGCGGCGTCTCGAGCGTCTCCATGCTGCTGGTGCGCCTGATGCTCGTTATGGCGCCGGCCGTCTTTGCCATCAACGCCGCCACCAAGGGCAACGTCATCGACGCGCTGCTGTTCGCCACGAGCGTGGCCGTGGGCATCACGCCGCAGATGCTTCCCGTCATCGTGACCACGAGCCTGTCGCAGGGCGCCAAGGACCTCGCCCGTCGCCAGGTTATCGTCAAGGAGCTGCCGGCGATTCAAAACCTCGGAGCGATGGACGTCCTGTGCTGCGACAAGACCGGCACCCTCACCGAAGACCGCATCGTGCTCGAGCGCTACCTCAACACCGATGGCAACGAGGACGCGCGCGTGCTGCGCCATGCGTTTTTGAACAGCTTCTTCCAGACCGGCCTCAAAAATCTTATCGACCTGGCCGTAATCGACCGTGCCGATGTGACGCCCTCGACCGTCGCACCCGATTCCATGCTGGGCCAGAGCCTGCGCGACCGCTACACCAAGGTCGACGAGGTTCCCTTCGATTTCTCGCGCCGTCGCCTGAGCGTAGTTGTCGCCGACGCCCAAGGCAAAACCCAGATGGTTACCAAGGGCGCTGCCGAGGAAATGCTCGAGATCTGCTCCTTTGTCGAGATCGATGGCATCGCTCAGCCGCTCACCGACGAGAAGCTCGCCCAGATTCGCAAGCAGATCGCCGGACTTAACGCCGAGGGCCTACGCGTAATTGCCGTGGCGCAGAAGACCAATCCGCGCTGCGTGGGCGAGTTTGGCATCGCCGACGAGTGCGACATGGTGCTGATGGGCTTTTTGGCCTTCCTCGATCCGCCCAAAGCAAGTGCCGCGGGCGCCGTCGCCACCCTCGAGGCCAAGGGCGTGGCGGTCAAGGTCCTAACCGGCGACAACGACCGCGTCGCCGCCACCGTCTGCGAGCAGATTGGTATCGATGCGAGCAACGTCTTGCTCGGCTCCGAGATCGATGCGCTCGATGACGCCGAACTTGCCAAGCGCGCCGAGAAAACCCACCTCTTCGCCAAGCTCTCGCCGCTGCAGAAGGCGCGCCTGGTACGTGTCATGCGCGAGATGCTCGGCCACACCGTGGGCTTTATGGGCGACGGCATCAACGACGCCGCCGCCATGCGTGCGAGCGATTGCGGCATCTCGGTCGATTCGGCCGTCGATATTGCCAAGGAATCCGCCGATATCATCTTGCTTCAGAAGGACCTGGGCGTGCTCGAGCGCGGCATCATCGAAGGCCGCCGCACTTACGGCAACCTGTTCAAGTACCTCAAGACCACGGTGAGCTCCAACTTTGGCAATGTGCTGTCCGTGACCGTCGCGAGCCTGTTCTTGCCGTTTTTGCCCATGAGCGCCCTGCAGCTGGTACTGCTGTCGCTGGTCTACGAGATCGTGTGCATCGCACTGCCGTGGGACACCGTCGATGACGCCTGGACTGCCCGCCCGCGTGCCTGGGACGCCGCATCCATCAAGGGCTTTATGCTCGAGCTGGGCCCCGTGAGCTCGCTGTTTGACATCGTGACCTTCGCCGCGCTCTTCTTTGTCGTGTGCCCCGCCGCCGTGGACGCAAGCTGGTCCGAGCTTGCCGCCGCGGGCGACGTCGCGGGTATGGCGACCTTTGCTGCGCTCTTCCAGAGCGGCTGGTTTGTCGAGTCCATGTGGTCGCAGACACTCGTGGTCCACATGTTGCGCTCCCCGCATCTGCCGAGCCCGCGCGACCACGCCGCGCCCGCATTGTGCGTTCTTACCGTGCTGGGCCTGGCGCTCGTCACCTGGCTGCCGGCAAGCCCCATCGCCGATGTGCTCGGCCTCATGCCGCTGCCCACGAGCTTTTTTGGGCTGCTCATTGGCATCGTTATCGCCTATATCGCGCTCACCCAGCTGGCAAAGTGCCGCTACATTGCCCGCCACGGCGAGCTGCTGTAGCAAGTAGACGGAAAACACCCTGCCAGCTGCCGTTGCCACTACCACAGCTGCCAACGCCGCTGCCGCTGCCTCTGCCGCCGCCGCAGTCTATCCCCCCAGCAGTTGCGGTGAAATAGTTCCTGTTTAAAGCCCCGTGACTTTAATTTAGGGACTATTCCACCGCAACTTATTGGGAGGTTAGCTAGTCCTTGGGTGTCCAGGACCAGAAGAAGTTGATAAGGGCCACACGCGAGGCGGTACCGGCCTTTTTGTTGATCGAGGAAATGTGGCGATAGAGCGTGGAGCGCGAAAGAAAGAGCGTTGTGGCGATGTCCTGAACGCTCTGGTCCGAAACGCCCAAGACCTCAAGAATATCGCGCTCGCGCTCTGTAAGCCCAAAGGTGGCGACGAAGGCATCAAGGCGTTCATCGGACGTGAGCTCCGCTGCCTCCACGGGCTCGGGGTCGGAGCATGTGGGCGCAAGATCCCCACCAAGATCGTCGGTGGCAAGCGGCAGTCCGTCCCGCATCGCGGCATCATCGGCCCGTTGCCCCAACTGCCCCAGCAGCGTAATCGCAATGCCCACAAACATCACGAGCGCCGCACCGACCGCAGCCAGCACATTTTGACTCGAGATAATCGCCACTGCCGGCGCCGTCACGAACATCGAGCACACGTTGTTGACGACGCGACCCATGCACGGCCAAAAATATGACCAGCGCGCATAGAGCGAGACGGCGGCATATTTTGTGGTAAAGAACACCACGAAAAAGCCCAAGCCCAGATAAAAGATGATCGTGGCAGCAAGCTCGTTGCCGCCATTGCCATCGACGATGAGCACAAAGAACGAAAGCGTGGACAGTATGGCGGCACATGTCATGCCGATATTCATATACGAGCGGCCGTGCAGGTCAAATAGTGCGCCAGCGACCAACGAGCTCACGACAAGCAGCAGGCGCGGCCAATCGCCCAAATCGACGGCTCCGACAGCATGCAGGGTCGTGAAGCCCGCGTTGAGAGCGGCGAATACGCTGGAAAGATACGCCGTCGCCACGGTCAGGCGAACTACGGCGCGACGGAATGCCGCCTTTGCCTCGGGATCGTCATGCCACTTGGCGCCATATTCCAGAGCATCTACCGAAAGCCCGGCAGCACTGGGTTCAAAGTTGGGATCGGACTCGTCGCGCAGCTTGGCGCGTCGGGCACCGTGGAGCAACGCCACCTGCGCGATCGCACAGACGACCAGAACAGCCTGCTGAGGAATGCCGACAGGCACCACCATGTGGTTGAGAACCTGCACCAGAACGCCCATGGCGTAAGAAAGTGCGGCGGCGCGCGCCAAGCAGGGCGTTCGCGCAAAGCGCCTCGCAAAATTTGCATGAGCAGTCGATCCGCAGTAGCCCAGCGCGCAGCACGCCACCAAACCGCCGGTAATTACCACCTCAACCTGAACCGCCATAATCAACAGCAGCAATGCCGCCACCAGCAAAACGCCCGTGACGTCACTCGTCGCGTCAATGGCATGGGGACGGCGATAGTACAGAATGGGACGCACAAAAAAGCCAATCACGCTCGCGCCGATGACAAGGCTCTCATAAATAACGACCTCGTTCGGAGACACGAACTCGGCCATGCGCACATCAAAAAGATACTCGCACGCCAAAAACGTGAAGAAGAACAGCACCAGGCATATAATCTCCCGAATGCCCCGACGCAAATATGCGATTGTGTCTCCCATGCCCCTCATGGTTAACCCCCAGCCGCTCAATTGTCTGGAAATCTATTTTAATAAAGAACCAGTCTCAATATCGAAGCCAGGCTTGAAATGCTGCAAATTTGACCCCAGCCGTTCACGTCACACCGCGGTTTTGAGCCTCATGGACCAGAAGGGGCACGCGCGGCCTCTAGCTCGGCCAGGAGTGTCCCCAACTACCACTCATTTAAGTACGTCCCCAATGAGTGCAATGACTACCCGCAGCAAGGAGTGTCCCTATGTGTCGGATGAAAAATGGGCCATGTGTCCCAGTTGTGGAGACTCCTTGAGCCGTCTGGGTATCGCGAAGGATCGCGCACTCCCCCATCATCAAAAGTGACACACGCTACCAGTTGATGGGAGGCAGCCATGGGCTTCTTTGACAAGATGTTCGAGAAGAAAGAGTGCGCGATTTGCGGTACCGAGCTGGGACTTCTAGGTAAGACAAAAATCAATGAAGGCTACCTGTGCAAAGAGTGCGCCGGCAAGCTCTCCCCCTACTTTCACGGCTATCGCTCCAGCACCGCGGACGATATCCGTGAGCAACTCGCCTACCGCGAGGCCAACGCCGAGCGCCTGTCTTCGTTCAACCCCACGCGCACGCTTTCTGCCGGGCGCACCAATATTATGCTCGATGAGGACGCGGGCCTGCTGATCATCACTTCGCAGAGCCGCTGGCGCGACGCCAATCCCGACATCATCGAGTTCTCGCAGGTACTCGGCTGCGATATGGATATCGACGAGCAGCGCACCGAGATCTATCGCGAGACCAAGGACGGCGAGCGCGAGAGCTACAACCCGCCGCGCTACGACCTGGATTACGACTTTAATCTGACCATCCACGTCAACACGCCGTACTTTACCGAGATCAACCTGCGCGTGAACGACTCCACCATCGATCAGCGCGGCTCCATCGAATATCGCGAGGCCAAGCGCCAGGCAACCGAAGTCCGCGATGCGCTGGTGCAGCTGCGCCAGGAGACGCGGGACAGCGTCGTGGCCGCCAAGGCCCCCAAGACCGCGGTGACCTGCCCCTTCTGCGGAGCCACCACCATTCCCGATGCCAGCGGGCGCTGCGAATACTGCGGCGGCGCCATCGGCGCATAGCCCCCGGCACGGAAAGGACCGATCATGGCCTTCGAGAGCGTTAACTATCAGTGCCCTGCCTGCGGTGGCCCCTTGCATTTTGCAAGCGCCGAGCAAAAGCTCGTCTGCGACTACTGTGACTCGCGCTTTGAAGTCGAAGAAGTCGAGGCCCTCTATCGCGAGCGCCAGGACAAGGCAGACGCCAAAGCCGATGCCGCAGCCGCAACGCCAAAGCCCGTCGCCGACGACGCGGTGCAGGAGCTCGCCCAAAACGCCGGCTACATCTGCTCGTCGTGCGGCGCCGAGCTCGTGTCCGACGGCACCGTCGCTGTCACCACCTGCCCGTACTGCGGCAACTCCGCCGTAGCGCCCGGTCAGCTTTCGGGCGACTTCTCGCCCGACCTGGTGATTCCATTTAAGCTCGGCCGCGACGACGTTATGGCCGCGCTCAAAGAGCACTACAAGGGCAAGATCCTGCTGCCCAAGAGCTTTGTCACCGGCAACCACATCGACGAAGTCCAAGGCGTCTACGTGCCGTTTTGGCTTTACGGCGCCCGCGTGGACGGCGAAGTGTACTTTGATGCGACCAACGAGACCGTGACCGAGGAATCCGACCGCACCGTCACGACCACCGACCACTACGACGCCTACCGCAAGGGAAACATCTCGTTTAAGCGCGTGCCCGTCGACGGATCGTCCAAGATGCCCGACGGCCACATGGACGCCATCAGGCCGTTTGACTACGATGCCCTGCGCCCGTTTTCGGTCGCGTATATGCCCGGCTACATCGCCAACCGCTACGACGAGGACTGCGAAACCTGCAAGGCGCGCGCCGAACGCCACATGGAGGAAAGCACGATCTCGGCCCTGCGCGAAACCGTCGTCGACGAATATGACGATGCCACGGTCGAAAGCAAGCAGCTCGACTACACCTGGGAAGACAGCGACTATGCCCTGTTCCCCGTGTGGATGCTTTCCACCTCGTGGAACGGCAAGAGCTACCTGTTTGCCATGAACGGCCAAACCGGCCGTATGGTCGGCGAGCTTCCTTGCTCCAAGCCCAAGCTCGCTATCGCCTCGGTGCTGTTCTTTGTGATCGGATTTGTCCTCTCCCAGATCCTCTTCATGGGTGAGAACGCCTTCGATCCGGATTACCTCACCTTTGATATCGAGGGCATCCTCATCAACATCGTCGCGCCGCTGATCATCGTGGTCATCGCAGACGTGCTGCTGGTGGGCCAGCTCAAGACGGCCAACGAGGCCACCCACGCCGATTGCTACTGTGGCGAGCTCGACCTGACCGAGAAGCACGACACCTTCAGCCACACCGAGACCACCGTTGTCATGAAGGACGACAAGGACGATTAACCATCCTGACCAATACCACCCGGCCTTTGACGAGAAAGGAAGATCACCATGGGACTCTTGAAAGCTGGATTGGGTGCTGCCGGCGGCGTCATGGCCGACCAGTGGAAGGAATTTATCTACTGCGAATCGATGCCCGCTGACGTCTTGGCCTGCAAGGGCAGCAAGCGCACCGGCGGCCGCAGCTCCAACACGCGCGGCGAGGACAACGTCATCTCCAACGGCTCGGTCATCGCCGTCAACGACGGCCAGGGCATGCTCGTGGTGCAAAACGGCAAGATCATCGAAGTCGCGCTGGAGCCCGGTGAGTTCGTCTTTGACACCGGCAGCGAGCCGAGCGTCTTTAGCGGCAACCTGGGCGACTCCATCAAGGAAACCTTTGCCAATATCGGCAGCCGCTTTACCTTTGGCGGCGACGCGGGCAAAGACCAGCGCGTCTACTTCATCAACACCAAGGAGATCATCGGCAACAAGTACGGCACCGCCTCGCCCGTGCCCTTCCGCGTGGTCGACAACAACATCGGTCTGGACGTCGACATCTCCGTGCGCTGCAACGGCGAGTATTCGTACCGCATCACCAACCCGCTGCTGTTCTACACCAACGTGTGCGGCAACGTGACCGATAGCTACACGCGCGACAAGATCGACAGCCAGCTTAAGTCCGAGCTGCTCACCGCCCTGCAGCCCGCCTTTGCCAAGATCTCGGAGATGGGCATCCGCTACAGCGCCATCCCCGGCCACACCACCGAGCTCGCCCGCGCGCTCAACGAGGTCCTCTCTGCCGACTGGCGTGACCTGCGCGGCGTTGAGATCGTAAGCTTTGGCGTCAACTCCATCGCCGTCTCGCAAGAAGACGAGCAGATGATCAAGGACCTGCAGAAAGCCGCGGTCATGCGCGATCCCACTATGGCGGCAGCCAACATTGCCAGCGCCCAGAGCGACGCAATGCGCGCGGCAGCCGCCAACCCCAACGGCGCGATGGCGGGCTTTATGGGCATGGGCATGGCAGGCGGCATGGGCGGTATGAACGCCAGCCAGCTGTTCGCCGCCGGCCAGGCGCAGCAGCAGGCCGCCCCGCAGCCGGCTCCGGCACCCGCTCCCGCACCGGCTCCCGCCGCACCTGCGGCCGGCACATGGACCTGCAGCTGCGGCGCCACCAACACCGGCAAGTTCTGCTCCGAGTGCGGCAGCCCCGCGCCCGCGCCCGCACCGGCCAAGTGGTTCTGCCCCAACTGCGGCAGCGAAAACGGCGGCAAGTTCTGCAGCAACTGCGGAACGCCCAGGCCCTAGCGCCCCTAACTGGTAATGAGCGGGGGATCCGCCACCCCCGCATTTGCTTCTATGGGTTTCGTTCGATGAAGGAGGACACCATGAAGACAACGTTCAAAAAGTCCGTACTCGCATTTCTGACATGCGTCCTGGCGCTCGCCTTTGCCCTGACGGGCTGCAGCGGCGGCGGCAAAGACCCCAAGGCCAACTTCGTCGGCAGCTGGGAACTCTCGGGTGGAACCTTGGACGGCGAAGAGCTCACCGATGAGTACATGAAGATGCTCGAGGATTGGGGTGTCCACTGCGTCTTGATTCTCGATGAGGACGGTACAGGCGCCCTCGACCTGTTCCTTGAAGTCGTCGACCTTAAATGGGAGGCAAAGGACGGCACCACCGTAACCATCACCGCCGAAGACGAGTCGCATGACATGAAGCTCAAGGACGGCAAACTCATCCTCGAAGAAGATGACGGCAATCTTGTCTTTACCAAGTCCGACAAGGATCTGTCCGGTACGGTAAAGAAGGATCGCGAGAACGCCGAGAAGGAAGAGGAGATCGATGAGGCCGTCGAAGACGACGACGTCCAGAGCATCGAAATCTCCCCCGCCGTCACCGTCGCCGATGACGACCTGTGCACCATCACCATCACCGAGAAGTTCAAGGACGACTGGGGCGACATCGGCTTTGTCGTTAACATCACCAACAAGAGCGACAAGGACCTGACCTTCTACGCTCCCTCCGGCAAGACCAATGTCAACGGCACTATGAAGGACCCCTGGTTCTCGGCTCACCTGATGCCCGGTACCAACGCCACCGAGGAATTCACGTTCTCGAACGGCGAGCTTGACAGCCTTGACGACCTGGTCAACACGACCATCGGCATCGACGCCTATCTGACCGATTCCTACGAGGACGTCGCCTCTTACACCGCAACCATCGCGTAACGGCACGTAACATCAGCCGCGGATTGGCGGACACATCCGCGCACTTGCCAGGCGGGGCCGCAGGAGATAATCCTGCGGCCCCGCCGCTTTATGCCGATGCGTAACGAGCGCTAGCGCTCCATGTTGGGAACGATGCTGCCCTCGGTCACCGCATGCACGGCCAGGCGCATGATGTTGTCGTAGCCGGTCTTGCTTAGGATCTCCGAGATGCGGCGCTTGATGGTGCCCTCGCTCATAAACAGCTCGGCCGCGATCTCGCGGCGGCTCTTGCCCTCGCAGGCAAGGCGCAAAATCGACAGCTCGACATCGTCGAGCGCCGCCGTACCCGAAAAAATGCTCTCAGGCGGCTTGGGAAACGTGCAATAGCCCGCCAGCGTGGAGCGCATCACGGCGAACAGCTCGTCGATACCGACGTTCTTGTACACAAAGCTATCGACGCCCGCCTCGCGGGCCTGATCGACAAAGGTGATCTCGGGCATGCCGGTCATGATAATGATGCGGCACTCGGGCAGCTGCTCCTTGATGCGCGCCGCCGCCACGATGCCGTTGGAATCATGCTCGGTGCACACGTCCATCAGTATCATGTCCGGGCGCTCCCTGAGCGCGACACCCAAGGCCTCGGAGGCATCGGCGATGGCGGAAACAACGGTCATATCGGGCTGGTCGCCAACGGAGCGCGCCAGGCTCTCGCGCAGGATGGCCTGGTCTTCGACTATAAGGACGCGAATCATGAACTTCTCCTTTGGACCGTGGCGTTGGAGGCGAGCGGGATGGACACCGTAAGCGTGAAGGGCGGGGCGGTGTGGACTTCCAGGCTGCCGCCCAGATTCTGTGCGACATGCCTCATACCTGGGATACCCGTTCCCTCACGATACGATACGGGTGCAGGCGCGCCGTCGTTAGAAACGGTCATCCGCGCAACAGCACCGTCTTCCGACGTCTCCTGCCACAGACGCACGTGGACCCGATGCGCCTGTGCATGCTTGGTGGCATTGGTCGAGGCCTCGCGGATAATCTGCAAAAATGCGGCGGCGACACGCGCGTCCTCAGGCAGCGCACCCTCAACATCGATCTGCACACTCACCAGGCCAAAGGCATGGACGATATATCCCAGTTGCTCTGCCGGTTCGGTGTCGCCCCCGCTGCGCAGATCGGCAGCGATTGAGCGCAGCAGCGGGTCGATCTGCTCGAGTGACTCGTCATCCAGGCGCCCCTCCTCCAGATAACGATGGAGGATGGACAGGCGCTGCCCGATCACGTCGTGCACGCGAGCGCGCATACGCAGATAGGCCGCATTGTCAGCAACTTTTTTGACTTCTTCGATCTGGGCTTGGAGCTCTTGGCCCGCAAGCTCAAGCAGGTGGTTGGCTTGCGCCAGGCGATCATGAGCATGCGCATACTCTGTTACATCCAGGCCGATAATGCGCTCGAAGAGGCGGCCCGAAACCATAACGTCATCGTGCACAAACAAGCGAATCTCGGCGGGAGAAACCTCGACCACCGCCCGCGCCTCACCAAAGCGGTCCAGATTAATCCGCACGCGGTTCTGGCTGCTTTCGGGCATTTGCATGCTGAGTTTGCGCAGGTCGTTCCATGTACCGCTCATATCGCCTAGGTCGGTGGGCATATGAAGCTCCACCAGGTTTTTTCGCATGCAGCGGTTCATGAGCAGCGGGCGGCCCCTCGGGTCCAGATACAGGATGCCCACGGGAATCACGTTGATGGTTTCGATCGTCGAGAACGCGGTGATATCCTCCTGGCGGTTGCGGACATCCATCAAGAGCGCCGCAATGGAGCGGAACAGGAAAAACGCTCCCTCTGCGATAAGGACCGTGGTCCACGCCGAGCCCATGGCAAGCACCACCGGCGGTGTCACGGCGGCAACGAGCAACAGTTCGGCCAGCATGACGGGGCGACGATAGTGCACCATAAGCACCATGCCGTAGGCAAAGATCACGGCATTGAGCCACAACGCTCCGCCCATTGCCCTGGCGCAAACGTCAAGCGGCGCCACCAGATATGAGCCAGACGACGCGAACAAGATGAGCGCCGAAATAATTAGGTGAAGCACAAGGCTCGCCTCGTAGGCACAAATCACCTTACGGTTATAGGACGAGCGGCGCGATGCGATGAGCGGGACGTGGATCGTCTGCAGACACGCAGCCAGGGCAAAGACAACATCGAGCGCAACGATTTGGGGAAGAATGAGCGAAATCTGCATCGTCACTCACCCGCCCTCGGCATCAAGACGATCATGCGCAGCTGGCCGGGCTCGCCCTCAAGGCGGTATGCCACGTTGCGCCCTTGCAGAGCGCTTTCGAGCTCTTGCGCAGCGGGCGTCTGCGAAAGATCTGCATCATCGTTGGAAAAAAGCGCGGCACGCAGCTCGACACTGCATCGGTCATGATCGCCCAAGTGATACATAAGCGCCGGATGGTCGGTGGTGTAGGCAAAAAACGCAAAGTCATACACGCAGTCGTACAGGGCGCTTACCGTACTGGCGTGCATCGGGCGCCGTATGGCGATAATCGAGGCGCAATCGATATCGATGGTGCGCAGGTCGCTTGCGAGCTCGTTGGCAATGAGCTGAATGCGGTCGCGATCAAAACCGCTCTCCCCGTGCTGTGCCAACGTGAGCGACCCCTTGCGCTTGCAATAGGCGACGAGCATCTTGGCGCGCTGCAGCATGCGGTAACGCTCGTGCGAAGACGATTCATCGGTCAACGGCGGTAGCGAGCTCAGCAGGTCGTACATCCCTTCGAGCGCGCGGGCAAGCGCCTGGTCCACGTCTTGGACCAGCAAGGTCTCGGCCTCTTGGTCTGCCAGGTGCGTCTTAAGGTCGTAGTCGGCGGCGAGCAGCTCGTTTTGACGCTGCAGCTCCATGCGACGATGTGCCAGTTCACGGTTAAGCTCGTTGAGATCCGACACGTCTTGGGCAAGCAGGGCCGATCCGCCCAGCAGTGGAAAGGCACGGTACATCACATCGGGATCGGACGCCACGGCAAAGGCATGGGCGCGGCCGTGCGCCTGGGTCCGCAACTCCTCGCGCACGCCTACCGGCATTGGCTTTGACACTGGCGTGGCATAGACTTCCTGCAGGTCGCGCGTTAGAACTTTGAGGTCAAGCGGCAAGGTGTCGAAAATGCCGGCGATGTCGTGATATGACGGAATGACACCGCAATCGAGACAGATTTCCATCGCCGCCACGCACAAGACGCAATAGATGAGCGAGAAGTTGAGCCTCCATGCCCAGGGCACGCGCAACGCATATGAGATGGCAAAGAACGCGCCGCCCAGCAGCACGAGCGCCGCCGTGCCCGAGAAACGTTGGATGCGAAAGGACGAGGACCGGCCCACCAGGATAAAAAAGGCCACAAAGTTAAAGGCCGTCCACACGAGGACGGCGAAATAACCCCAGCCGTACGTGTAATCGTTGCTCCAGGTGTCGCTTGTACGGTCAAAGTGGAAGACCTGCTGGTGAAAATCGTTGGTGAGCACAAATCCGATAAGCAGGATAGCCACAATCCACAGCGCAGCGCAGTAGCGGCGACCCAGGCGGTGTTGCTCCAGGCCCGCAAGGCGCAGACCACACAACTGGTAGAGCAGCGGAATGAGTGTCATGGGCACGTAGTACAGGTACCACAGCACGGTGGCATAGAACGGCGTGAACGACTTGTACTTGAGAATGACTTCGATCATCCACAGGGCGCAGATGGTGGCGACGGCAACAAGGCGGCGGCGCAGCACATAGTCCAAACAGCGCAGATAGACCGATACGCCCCAGATCGAAAATATAATTGCGGCGACAAGCAGCGGGAGAGAGCTCGAGTGGGCGAGCGCATCCACGACCTCTTCGGACACCTCGCTATAGGCGGGCACGGCGTTAGAAAGTTTGGGGTCGAAGGCGAACAGCGCCGGCAAGACTGCCAAAAGCATGAGGAACAGCGCGGTGATGGCGCCGGCGATAGCAAAGACGCGGTGGCGGTACACCTGATGTGTTATGCCAACAAGGAATCTCGGCATGGCGAAGAGCCTGCCGCCCCTGGGATCCGCAGCCGGTGCGGTCCGGGCGGCCGCGTGGCCGATATGTCGCTCGCGGGTACCCATAGTGCTTTTAGTGTACCGACAGATGGGTCGAAAAAGCGGGCCGCATGTCCCAAAATCCGCAGACGGCAAGGCGCCCGGCAGCCTCCCCCGTCTGGCACTCCCCGATATCCGCCCGCCCCAAACCACCGCAAAGGAGACAGGCACCTTTGTGGTGGTTTGGGGCGATGCGCTAGTCCACGGTGATGTCGAGATTTTTGCCGATGAGGCCTACGTAGCCGCCTTCGGCTGCCTTGGGGCTGTCAGCATGGCAGAGGACCCACTTGTCGGCCTTCCAGTAGCAGTAGCTGTCGCCGGCCGCAGGCATGTCGGCCGCGACCTCGGGGCGCGGGCCGTTGGTGCCGGCGGGCAGCGCCACCATCACCTGGAAGCCACCGTCGTCGACCATGCACGGCGTGTAGTGGAGCGTGGTGTTGAAGACTTCGACGACCGTACCCGCCGGCACGCGAAACGCCTTGACGCACGCGGTGTCGAGCTTGCCGTCCTCGATCTCCCAGCGATGCGCCACGAGCAGGATAAAGTCGCGAGCGCCCAGGTTGAATTCGCTCGCGCGGTGATACTCCAGGCAGTTGAGACGCGTATTGTGGCCGTTGCACCAGCCGAGCTGGAAGGGACGGCCACCAAACATGAGAAAGCCAAGCTTGTCGGCATCCTTGACGTCCTCGAGCTCCGGCGCACTTGCAACGTACTTGCTGCCCTCGGGAATGGGCGTGGCAGAGAGCGCCTCGAGCACGGGCGACGTGAGCTCGGACGGAACGTTATCCCAAACGTTGCCATAGGACTTGAACTCGGGATCGTTGACAGAGTAGATATGCATGTTCGCTCCTGTTCGTTTATGTGACAGTATGAACATTCTAGAACAAACATAAGCGATTTTAAACACTCGTCCCGACCACTCAGCAAAAAGGCACCCCCGCATAAGCGAAGACGCCCAATGCGCGCGTTTTGGGCGATAAAGCTCTTACGCCTGCTGATAGTGCAGATGCTTCTCGTCGATATCGGCCAGGTCGCGGTCGAGGTAGCGGCGCGCAAGCCAGTTGGCCATGGGGAGATTCTGGTCCAGGTAGTTACCGCATTCCCCGGGAGCGGCACCGGGGACATCGCCCTCGAAGCCGGCGACAAACTCAAACAGCTCGCGGACGAGCGGCAAGACCTTCTCGCTCGTCAGCTCGCCAAAGACAACCAGGTAAAAGCCCGTGCGGCAGCCCATGGGGCCAAAGTAGACAATGCGGCTCGACCACTCGGCATGATTGCGAAGGAACGTCGCGCCCAGGTGCTCGATGGTGTGGCACTCGGCCGTGTTCATGACCGGCTCCTTGTTGGGCGTGGTCAGGCGCAGGTCAAACGTGGTGACGGCGGCACCGGTCGCCGGATCGCGGTCGATGCGGCTCACATACACGCCGGGCTCAAGCAGCAGATGATCAACGGAAAAGCTGGCGATGCGCTCCATGGCAGATCCTCTCGATAGTCAAATTGGGACGGGGCTCTTTTAGCTGGTTCGATTGGTCGCACCAATCATACCAGTCAAAAAGCCCCGTCCCAAAAAGACAACTTAGCCAAGGACACGGGCCATACGCGTCTTGAACTCGGACAGGAAGCGCGGAGCATCCACGGTCAGTGCCACAAGCGCGCTCTTGTCCGGATCGGACAGGCGACGCTCATCGCAGATGGTGCGACCGCGGTACTCGCCCAGCAGATCAACACGCAGGTTGCAGCCGAGCGCACCTACGAGCGTGGGGTCGATCGCCACGGCAACGGCCAGCGGATCGTGCAGCGCGCAACCACCCAGGTAGGGTGCGTTCATCTCGTACGAGCCAATGTAGTGCTCGACCATGCTCGCAAATGCGCAGCCCGCCATGGTGCCCGAGCCCGTCCAGCCGGCAATGTCGCGGCGTGTGAGCACCACGCGATGCGTCACGTCCAGACCCACCATGGTGAGCTTACGGCCCGAGCGCAGCACCGCGTCGGCTGCCTCGGGGTCGCTCGCCATATTGGCCTCGGCGCCCGCGCTCACGTTGCCGGGCACGGTAAGGGCGCCGCCCATCACGACCACGCGGCCGATGGACATCATCGCCGCCGCATCGCGCTCCAGGGCGAGCGCCAGGTTGGAGAGCGGGCCAGTCGCTACGTAGACCAGATCGGGACCATAGGTGCGCGCGGCATCGATCAGATAATCGACCGCAGCGTTGCCGTCGGCCGAGGTCGCCCCCACCGGCTCGTAGGGCGACGCGGGCACGCTCGCGCCGCCGATGCCGTTCTTGCCGTGAATGAGCGCGGTGGACGCCGGCGGCGTATAGGGCTCAGTCGCTTGCAGAGGACGGTCGGCACCCAGGTACACCGGAACCTCGGGGCGACCCAGCAGATCGAGCACCGCCAGGCAATTGTGCGCCGATTGCTCGACGCGCACGTTACCAAAGCACGTGGTGATGCCCACGAGCTCCACCTCGGGGCTCGCGATGGCATAGGCCAGCGCCATCGCATCGTCAACACCCATATCCAGATCAAGGATCAGCTTCTTGATTGCCATTGTTCTACTCCGCTTCTCCGTCTTTATCGTTTAACCAAACCAATGTTCAACTTCGGCGCGCGTGGGAATCGATTGCTGAGCGCCCAGGCGCGACACCGTCACTGCCGAGGCGCGAGCACCCGCGGCCATGCACTCAAAGAGCGGCAAGCCCTCTAGGCGAGCCGCCGCCAACGCGCCGATAAACGTATCGCCGGCGGCCGTGGTATCGACTACCGTACTCGAAAGTGCCGGCATGCGCAGCAGCTCACCGCCATCGCCGAGCGTAACCGAGCCGGCACCGCCCAACGTGATGACCGCAGCTCCGGCACCCTTGTCGAGCAGCGCATTGAGCGCGGTGACGCAACTCGCGTCATCCGTGGGCAGAATGCCCGTCAGCACCTGGCACTCGGTCTCGTTGGGGCAGACCAAGTCGACCGCAGGCCAGACCTCCGCAGGCAGCTCGCAGGCGGGCGCTGGATTAAAGACCGTATAGAACCCCAGCTCGTGAGCGCAAACAAGCGCCTCGGCCGTCGCTGCAAGGTCACATTCGCCCTGGGCGATAAAGACGCTTCCGGCAGCCGGGGCAATCTCGCTGGCGTCGCCGTCGAGCTCATGAGCCACCAGACGCCTCAGCGCGCAGGCAACGTCCGCGCCCGCAAGCGCATGGTTGGCGCCCGGTGACAGTACGATGCGGTTGTCGCCCTCGCAGCGAATGATGGTCGCCGTTCCCGTCTCCACGTCATCGCGATGCATTACAAAGTCACAGTCCACGCCGGCGTCTTGGAGCCCCACCACGAGCGACGCGCCGAACGCGTCGCGACCGACCGCGCCGATCATGTGCGTGCACGCGCCCATACGCGCGGCAGCTACGGCCTGATTGGCGCCCTTGCCGCCGGCGTTGGTGATAAACCCGCTGCCGCCGACGGTCTCGCCCGCGCGCGGTATGCGCTCGCACGCCACCGAAAGGTCCATGTTCATGCTGCCGAACACCGCAACGATGCCGCGATCTGCCATGGAAACCTCCTCATCTGCGGGCTTTGCACCCACCGTCGACCGTCGATTGCGCGCCTTCGCACCTCTATAACTTTAGTTCACTTTGATGTGAACGCACCCTTGAGGTTGCGCCAGCAGCAAGCATTCACAGGAGCAGGCAGCTACAATGAATACGTGCTGATTATTCTCGTCATTGGATGATGTTTTATGGAACAATTCTCGCAATCGGGCTCGCGCGGTCGACGCCGCACGGGCAACGAGCCGGCGCCGCACGAACGCGTGAAGAGCGAACGCCGTGCCAACGAGCCGCGACGCACCACGAGCCCCCATCGCGCTTCTGCCAACAACGCGGGCCGCGCCAACACTCCCGCCGCGGAGCAGACGCCTGCTCGCCCCAAGTCCCGCTACATCCCTGCCCTTGACGGCCTGCGCACGCTTGCCGTCGTCGCGGTGGTGCTCTATCACCTCAACCTCACGTGGGCGCAGGGCGGTCTGCTCGGCGTCACGATCTTCTTTGTGCTTTCGGGCTATCTGATCACACGCCTGCTACTCAACGAAGTCGCTAAGACCGGCCGTATCGACCTCAAGAGCTTCTGGATCCGCCGCATCCGTCGCCTGGTCCCCGCCGTGGTGACCGTCGTGGTGGTGACCTGTGCGCTGTGCACCGTCTTCAACCACGTGATGCTCACCAAGATGCGCCCCGATATCCTGCCGTCGCTGCTGTTCTTCAACAACTGGTGGCAGATTGCCCAAAACGTCTCGTACTTCAATGCTCTGGGCGACCCCTCGCCGCTCACGCACTTTTGGTCGCTTGCCATCGAGGAACAGTTCTACCTGATTTGGCCGCCACTGCTGTTTGCCATGGTATCCATGCATGTGAGCAAACCCAACACGCGCCGCGTGGTTCTGGGCCTTGCCGTGGTATCTGCCCTAGCCATGATGGTGCTTTACAACCCTGTCGCCGACCCCAGCCGCGTGTACTACGGCACCGACACCCGCGTGTTCTCGCTGCTGCTGGGTGCCTGGATGGCCTTTATCCCCGATCGCGACCTGGCGCCGGTGCGTCTCGCTCATCGTTTGGGGCTCAATCGCCTGGCTGGCGCCGCCAAGCACGGCAAGAACGCCGAGGGCAAACCTGGCGAGAAGGCCGACGAAGCAGCCGAGACCGGCCCGGCACAGCCGAGCGCCCTCGTGCGCTTTTGGTCCTCGCCCGCATCCATCGATGTGTTGGGCCTCGTGGGTCTGGTTGGCCTTGCCGCCATGGTCGCGCTCACCAACGGCTACACCGCGTTCCAGTATCGCGGAGGCACGCTGCTGTGCTCGATCCTCACACTCATGGTCATCGCGGCCTGCGTGCAGCCCCAGGGAATGGTTGCCCGCGCGCTGTCCGCCGAGCCGCTCGTATGGGTTGGCAAGCGCTCGTACAGCATCTACCTGTGGCACTATCCCCTGCTGTTGCTCATGAACCCGGTCGCCAACATCAACGATACACCGTGGTGGCAGTACATTTTGCAGGTGCTGTTGGTGGTCGCCGTGGCCGAATGCTCATATCGCTTTATCGAGACGCCGTTTAGGAAGGGCGCCTTTGGGCGCACCGTTGCCGAATTCCGCGATGGCACCACCACGCCCGCCAACTGGGCACGCACGCACGTCCCCGTCTGCGCAGCCTGCGCTGTCGTATTGGTCGTTGCACTGGGCGGCCTGATCTTTGTGCCCGAGACGTCTGCGCTGAGCGGCGAGGGCGCCGAAGTCCTCAACAAGGAAGCCAAGAACACCGCGCCCACCGACCAGCAGGCGGCCGACGACACCGACAAGGACAACGACGGCTTCCCCGATGGCTCCTACGATCTGCTTATGATCGGCGACTCCGTGTCGCTGCGTGCCGTAGACACCTTTGACGGTGTGTTCCCGCACAGCCATATCGATGCCGAAAAGGGCCGCCAGTTTGATGCGGGCCGCGCGACATTTGAGGGCTATATCCAGCAGAACCTTGCCGGCAAGATCGTGGTCTTTGCACTGGGCACCAACGGCTTGGTAACCGACGACCAGATCGACGCCATCATGGACGATGCAGGAGATAAGCGTATTGTGGTGTTTGTGAACACGCGCAGCCCGCAGCCGTGGGTTGGCTCTACCAACCAGGCCATCGCTAACGCCGCTACGCGCTACAAGAACGTGCGCGTTATCGACTGGTACGGATACAGCGCCAACCGCAACGACCTGTTCGATGGCGATGGCACGCACCTATCGACCACTGGCGTGACTGAGTACCTCAACTTGATCCACGATGCCGTCAAGAAGGACCTGCCCGTGCATCCCGAGGATCACGTCAACGATCCGCAGCCGGCAGCCGTCAAGTCTGCCACCGACGCACTCGTCAATGCGCTTGCCTTCAAGCCGCACAAGCTGGGCACCGACAAGTAACCTGCAGCGCAAACTTCCCACATCCGGAGGGGGCGTCTGCCGTGGCAGACGCCCCCTCCGGCAGTTAGGGACGTTCCTTATGTGCCGGTACCTAGGGACACTCCTGGCGCAGCCAATGAAGACCTCTACGGATGAATTCCAGGCCGCTCCGTCGCTCCAGACATCGTTTCCGCGCCTCGTGCCTGCCCCAAACAATCAAAACAAGCCCTTTTCGCCGCACCCTCAAAGGTCTGTGGGCAAAAAAGGGCAAATATGAGTACTGTTACCATTTTAGTAGCAGGCAAAACCACCCAAAATGACGTCCGAGCGACCCCTACAACCCCCTAAAGCAGCCAACCTGACTGGTTTAAGGCGTATTGGAGCCAATTTTAATGAACATACTAAAGGCTATGTTCATTATCTTTTAGGATGTAAATGCTATTCACTTAGCAACAGTACTCATATTTGGCATTTTTTGTCCATTGCTATATAACTAACACCCTATAGCAGACAAAAAACAGGCCGCAGCCCATCGCTGCGGCCTGTTCGGAAGCAAAAGTGGGCGTTAAGCGCTGTAGCCCATCGCCTGCAGAACAAACATGACGACCGTGAGCACCGTAATCACACCGATAGTCGCCCAAGTGAGCACATTCCACACGCGGCCGTTGCGGTTGGCACCCATAATGTGACGGTCGGCTGCGATAACCACCTGGAACACCAGAACCACGGGCAACAGCACACCATTGATGACCTGTGAGGTCATCATAATCTGGAACAGATCGACGCCGGGCATAAGCACCAGCACGGCAGAGATACCGATGATGGCCGTAATGATGCCGCGATAGACCGGGGCCTCGTCCCAGCTGCGGTCGGCACCGCGCTCCCAGCCAAATGCCTCGCAGATAGCGCTCGACGTAACGCCCGGCAGCACGCAGGCAGCCAAGAAGCTCGCCGCGACCAGGCCCGAGGCAAACAGTACCGTGGACCACTGACCCGCAATAGGCTCCAACGCGCGGGCGGCATCGGCAGCATCGCTAATCTGAATACCCGCCGGGAACAACACCGTACCGGTCGTGATGATAATAAAGCCGGCAATGACATCGGCGGCAAGCGAGCCGCTCACGGTATCGATGCGCTGCAGCACGATATCGTCCTCGCCCGCGTTCTTGTCGACCACGTTGTTCTGCGCCAAGAAAATCATCCACGGCGCGATGGTGGTACCGATCGTTGCGACCACGAGCGACACGTAGCTGGGGTCATTTTGAATGTTAGGCACGACCAGGTCGACCGCGACCTCACCCCAGTTGGGGCCAGCCATAAACGCGGCGACAATATAGGTCACGAACACGCAGCTCACCAGCAGCAGAATCTTCTCGATGCGCTGGAAACTACCCGACATGGTAAGCATCCACACCAGCAGCGCTACCAACGGCACCGAGATGCTCGCCGGCACGCCAAAGAGAGCAAGGCCGCTGGCGATGCCCGCGAACTCCGAAATGGTCACAGCCGTGTTGGCGATCAACAGCGCCGCCATAGCAAGTACACTCTTGCGCACGCCAAAGCGCTCGCGAATGAGCGATGCCAGGCCCTTGCCCGTGACGCAGCCGCAGCGCGCCGCGGTCTCCTGCGTCACGATGAGCAGCACAGTCATGACGGGAAGCATCCAGAGCATCTTGTAGCCATAGCTGGCGCCCGCGCTGGAATACGTTGCAATGCCGCCGGCGTCATTGCCCGAAAGCGCCGCCAGCAGACCGGGACCCATAGCGCCAAAGATGGCCGCGATTGTCAACTTTTGCTTGGTGCCCGACTTTTGCTTGGTATTTTGCACGCGACCACCTAACCCATGACTGACATGGTGAGCAGCACCGCGGCGATGCAGTACGCCACACACGAGATCATGACGGCAATGACGTTCATGGCGGTGCCCGACGTATTGAGGTCGTGCTCGTCACGCCAGAACAGCACCATCAGGTAAATCACGGCACTCATGTTGCCAATCAGGCAGACGATGGCCGCGATGTTAAAGCAGCCGGTAAAGAGTTGCTCCTCAAACATAGGCGCGTCGAGGAACGCGGCGGTGCGCACCAGCTGGGCACACAGGTAGGTCACGAGCGACAGAATCAAGCCCATGCCCGTACTCTGGAAGAAAAATCCCAGATACGGCTTGGGCTCATCGTCATGGCCGTCGTATTCCAAGAAGTAGTTCTTGACGAACGACACCATACGCGAGGCAGCCAGCAGCACGAGCGGCATGGCGCACATGGGGAACACCACCAGATGCGCAGAGCCAAGCGCCGTCCCCAGCACTGTTGCCATGATGCACGAGGCAATGCCCCATACGACAACCCAGTACTGGCGATGCACAAACCAGCTGAGCACATTCGTCGAATCGTCAGACGCGCTATCGCCCGAGCCGACGCCTGCGATCTGCAGGTCCTCCTGGTGCTCCTCGGCGATAACGTCCATGGCGTCGTCAAAGGTCACGATACCCAAGATGTGACGATTCTCGTCGCAAACGGGGATGGCGACCAAGTCGTACTTGGTCATCTCGTCCGTTACGTCTTCCTGGTCATCGTCGGGCGATACATAAACCAGGTCGCGATAGGCCAGCTGGCCCAGCGTGGCGTCGCGGTCGGCCACGATGAGCGTGCGCAGCGAAAGCACGCCGGTGAGCATGCCGCTCGGGTCCTCGGTATAGACGTAGTAGACGCTCTCGAAGTCCTCGTCGAGCTTGCGAATCGCCTCGATGGCGTCACCGACCGTCGCCGTAGCGGGCAGGGAGACAAACTCCGAGGTCATGATACGGCCGGCGGTGTTGTCCTCATAGCCCAGCAGGTTACGAATCGCCTTCTCCTCCTGAACGCCCATCAGGCGCAAAAGCTTCTCGGCCTTCTCGTAATCGAGCTCGTCGATCAGGTCGGCGGCGTCGTCCGGGTCCATCATGGCCAGCATCGACGATGCGTCCGTGTCGGACAGGCCCTCGAGCATCTCGGTCATAAGCTCGTCGTCATCGAACTCCGAGATGGCCTCGGCGGCCTGGGCGGTATCGAGTTGCGCGAACACCTGCGCACGCAGGCGCGGGTCGAGCTGTTCGATAATGTCGGCAATGTCGGCAGGGTGCAGCTCTCCAAGCGTCTTGTGCGACACCGAAAGCTGGATGTTTTTAGTCGAACGATCGAGCAGGTCCATGTAGGACCAGGCGATGATATCCTCGCCGAGCGGTTTGCCCAGGTGCTTCATAAAGCCCTCGACGACATGCTCGAGTGTGGGGCTGATCGCGCGCAGCAGACCGCGGGCGCCAACTTCGGCACCCAGCAGGCGCAGCTGATTTTCGCCCGACATGGAAAACTTGATGTCGTTTACGCGCACGACCTTCATGCCCTGCGTGTCGACAATCTGTTTGTTGAGCACGTCGCGCGCGAGCAAGAGTTCGGTCGGCTGCAGGTACGAAAAACGGATTTCGGTGGCCGGCGACTTAAGGTGCACACCAGTCTCGTCGATACGGTCGACCCATTTGCGCCAGCTGATCATAAATGGCGTCTTGCCGGGTCCGCGGAACGCGAGCGACGTCACGTGCGGAAAAACTTCGCCGGTAGCAATGCCAAAATCGTTCACAACGCCGAGCTTTTCGCCATCGACGTCCAAGACCGGCAGTTTGAGCATCTCACTCAGATAATTCACTGGTGCTCCCCATCATTATTCCTTCGGACTGCGGCCATACCGGCACGCCATCCGTGGACTTTTAGATATGTATACGCATGCGCGGGCGGCACGCCGCTCGGCGCTCACACCCCGTGCATGCGCAAGAAGCACCTGCAAGGGGTCATCGACTGTATGGTCGAGGTTTGGATTTCACCTGTAACCTTTCTCTTGACCCTTGTTATCCGCAGTAACTATAGCATCAGCATCGCGCTGTGGCGCCAAATTTATGCTCCAAACATCACGGGCATACCAAACGCCGACGCATCCGTGACATAGTCATTGGGGACGTTCTTAAATAACTAGTCTGTGGTGTCGTCATCTTCGGCGAGCTGGGGGAACACGGCGTTTTTGGGCATGGTGACCTTCGCCAGCGAGTTGAGCTTTTTGCTCAGCGATGCGTCCGTCTTGACCAGATCGCTCAACGTCACGATTTTGTAACCGTCGGCAATAAGCCCGTCGATAATCTGCGGCAGCGCCACGAGCGTCTGCTCGGCACATTCATCACTGTCGGTCAGCAGCACAATGTTGCCCGGCGTCACCGAATCGAGCACCGTCGAGACCTGCTCGTCGGCACCGTTGAGCAGCCAGTCGCCCGAATCGATATTCCACGAGACCACGGCAGACGCCAGGTCCATCGCATCAATCCAGTTTTGCTCGTCAAAGGCTGCGTAGGGAGCGCGCAAAAGCATCGTCTTCACGCCGGTCGCGGACTTGATCGCCTCGGTGCCCTTCGAAATCTGCTCGCGCACCGCGTCGCGGTCCTGACCCTTGAGCGACTCGTCGCGGTAGCTGTTGGAGCCGACTTCGCACCCGGCATCGACAATCGCCTTGGCCGTGGCAGGCGAGGCCTCGGCCGCATCGCCCGACAGGAAGAACGTCGCAGTGACGCCCTTTTCCTTGAGCACCTGCAAGATCTGCTTGGTCGCGCCGCTCGGGCCCTCATCAAACGTCAGCGCCACGTACTTTTCGTTGCCCTTGGGCGCCACGCTCGCGCACTCGACCACGCAATCGGTGGCGGGCACGACCTCGCCACGGTCCTGCGTCTTGCCCGACTGCTCGCCGACCCACACCTCGGAGCGGCCCTGGATGCCCCACGTCTTGACGTACTCGATGGCACCCGTGCCCTCGACCTTGAGCTTGGGCTCGATAACCGTCGCCTGGACCTCGTGCTTCTCATACGTGTCGCGGCCGTCCTTGACCGTCACCTTCTCGCCGCCCGTAAGCTCGCGGCTTTTCCACTTGCCCTGTTTTATGCGCTTGCCGTCCACCTTTACCGACAGCTTTTCGCCGCCATGACGGGTCAGCACGCTGTCGTCAACAGCCAGCAGGTCCCCGGCATCGTAGGTATCGTCCAGCTCCTGGTCGTCGATGAGATTTTGCAGCGTAGAGCCGACGCGCACCGCAGTCTCCTGGCCATTGAGGACGACATCCACGCTGCGGTTGACGTAGCCCACGACGGCAGTGATAAACAACACGAGCGCACAACCCACGGCAATAAGCGCATAGGGCAGGCGAGACGAACGACGGGGCGTGCGGCTGTTGCCGATGCGAGCGCTGCGGTCGCTAAAGCCGCGGCTATGGTTGAGATACATCGCGCCGGGCTTACGGTGACGCTTGCGCTGACCGCTGGGCAGCTGCCCCAGGTCGCGGCGCGCCGTCGGACGCGCACCCGAGCGCCTGTTTAAGTTAGATCCGTTTTGACGCATGTGCCCTCCCCCATAAACGCAGCAAGCCGGAGCAACAGGTCTCCGGCTTGTCTCCCGTCATTTGGTACGTCGCTATTTGCTAGCTTTCGACGAGCCCCCGCTCGCCTTTTGATATTCGTCCTTAAAGGCCTTGAACATACCGCGCGTCTTGCCGAGCTGCTTGCCCAGCGCGCGGCTGCCCTTGTCCACGGCGACCGAACCCTTGTCATCGAGCACCTTGGCGCCCTTCTTGACCTTATCGCCCACCGCGACGCTTGCCTCGGCAGCCTTTGCAGCGGCACCGCCCGAATACCCGAGCGACTTGACCTCGTCCGAAACGATCATCGCGCCGTCCGCATAGCCGCGCAGCATCGTCGGCGGCATCTGCGTGTCGCCCACCAGCACACTCGAAGCAGCACCAGCGGTCACGTAGAACGTCTGCACGACACCCGAACGCGGCTTGAACTCCACATCCGAGCAATAGCCCACGACATCGCCCGACTCCGTGCGCACGTCCATGCCAACCCAGATAATGCAATCGTCCAGGTTGATGTCGAGGCGCTTGGCCGCAGCGGCATCGTAGGTGCCCTTGACGTCGTCAACCGCGATGGCGCCCTCGTAGACGCCAATGGCATCGAGCGCCACAAATCGGTCAGGGCGCTCGATCATGCCCGCGATATCGGACTGGCGAACCATAAAGCCCACCACGCGCGTACCGCCCGGGGTAAAAACCGGAAAGTGAATCTTGCCGAGCTTTTTAGGGCTGCGCGGCGTGCCATCTTTTTTGGTGCGCTTATCCTCGGTAGGCTTGCGATAGATCTTGGCGCCGACAAAATCCCCGGCGCGCATTATGCCTCGGTCGAAGGCTCCGCGGCCTCGGTGTCGGCCTCAACGGCGTTTTCGACCACGACATCGGCGGCGGGCGTCACGTTGCCGCCCGAGATGGCGTCGTTGAGCTGCTCCCGCAGCTGGTCCATGCGCTCGCGGGCAAGGTCAACCTTGGCACGCAGGTCATCGGTCTTGGCGTCAACCATCGGGCCAAAATCGTTGACCGCGGCACGGGCCCCCTCGGCACCGTGCTCGTAGGTGTCGCGCATGTTATCCCAGGCGTCGTTGGCGATATCGGCAGCCATGGCGCGGGTCTCGGCGCCCGAGCGCGGAGCCAGGGCGACGCCGATGATGGCGCCGGCGGCAGCACCGAAGAGCGCACCCGAGATAAAGTTGAAAGTCTTACCCATGTTCATTCCTCTCCTGCGGGCACCTCGGCGCCCACCGTTTGAATGCTGTCCATTATACCCGCAGCACTGCGCTTGCCGTCTTGCTCATCTGCGTACGGTAAAGGCGCAGGTACATGATGGTGATAAGCGAGTGAGCCTACTCCTGCGGCACGGCCGGCATGGCCACCGTGGCGGCCGGGTCTTCGCCGGCGCCGTCAACGAGCGGCAGCGTTCCCTCGTGCGCGGGGGCAACCAGAGCCGTCGCCGCGCCACCGTAGACGGCAGCGGGGGCCTCGTGGCTCTCAGCGGTCGCGCCCTCGGTATCGATTGCCTCCTGCGGCACGTCGTCAAAGTTCGGGACGCCCTGGGGCTCCGCGGACTCGGGCTCGGAAGCCGCCTCGGCAGGCGCCTCGTCGACAGGATCGACGGCAGCCACGGCAGGCGCCTCGCCCTCGGTCGCGTCCCCGGCCTCGTCCTCGGCGTTCGCGGCGGCGACGGCCTCGTGCGGATCCTTGCCCTCGGCCTCGGCACGCATGCCCAGCACCAGGTTGCGCAGGCCCGCGACCGTACCGTCCACATCGGGAGCGGGCTGGTCGGCATGCAGATAGGCCCAATCCATCATAAAGGTCGCCGAAGACAGCGCGCCGATGGCCAGCGCGTCGTCGGGACACGAAAGCTCGACCTCAAAGACACGCTCATCGTGCTCGCTCACACGAGTGCGGCCGCACGAAATGCTGCCGGCAAGCCCGGTCTCGTTCATGAGCTCGACCGTCACGTGCTCCAGCAGATGGCAAAGCTCGGTCTGGCCCATGCAGTCCTGGAACTCGCGACCGGAATCGCCCAGGCACAGATGCTTGGCAATCGCGGGCACCAGGTAGTACACGCGCGCCGTGGCTTCGATGTCCTCCGAGGTCATGAGCGGCATGCCGGGGTTCACCAGCACATGCGCGCAGATCTTGTCCTCGCTGACGGTGACCTTAAGGATGTTGAACAGGCCTGCCATAACTCTCCCCTACTCTTCCTTGCCCTACTCGTCGCCGTCGTGCGGGTCCGCAGAGCCCGCACCCGACACCGTCGGCTTATCTGCCGAGGGCTCGGAATCCTTCTTATCGGTTTCGGCCGGAGCGATCACGCGAATGAGCGAGATGCGCTGGCCACGCATCGACTGCACCTTAAACTTGTACCCCGCGACCTCAAACACCTCTCCGATGTCGGGTACCGAGTCGCAAAGCTCCAAAATCCAGCCGGCGATGGTCTCATAATCATCGCTTTCCTCGAGCGGCCAACCAAGCTCAATCGCGTCATCGCACGAAAAACGCCCATCGACGAGCCACTCGCGGCGCGAAAGGCGCGTGAGGTACTTGTTGTCGGGGTCGAACTCGTCCTCGATCTCGCCCACGATCTCCTCGACGATGTCCTCGATGGTGATGATGCCGGCCGTGCCACCGTACTCGTCCACGACCACTACGATCTGGTCGTGCGAGGTCTGCATCTCGGACAGCAACGGCAGGATGTCCTTGGTGTCGGGCACAAAGGCGGCGTCGCGCAAAAAGTCGGCGATGGGCTGGTCGCCCTTGCCGTCGAGCGAAGGCTGGATCAGGTCCTTGATGTGCGCGATGCCGGCGACGTTGTCGGGATCCTCGTGATAGACGGGGATGCGGCTAAAGCCGGTCTGGCGCATGGTGGACAACACGTCGGCGACCGTCTCGTCGTCCTCGCACATGGTAGTGTCCACGCGCGGCACCATGACCTCGCGGGCAACGGTGTCGCCCAGGTCGAAGATCTCGTGGATCATGCGCTTTTCCTCGTCGAGCAGGTCGTCCTGCTCCGAGACCATGTACTTAATCTCTTCCTCCGAGACGTTTTGGCGGTCGTCGGCGCTTTTAATGCGCAGGATGCGGGCCAGGCCATCGGAGCAAGCGCCGGTCAGCCACACGAGCGGACGGGCGATCTTTTGGAACACGGAGAGCGGTCCCACGACCTGCTTGGACACGCCCTCGGCGTTGGCCAGACCGATGCGCTTGGGCACAAGCTCGCCAATCACGATGGACACGAAGGCGACCGCAACGGTGATGATGACCGGCGCCAGGCCGCGCGCGATGGCAGAGAGCGGCGCGATGCCAAAGCTCGTGAGCCACGTGGCAAGCGGGTCGGACAGGCTCGTCGAGGCGACGGCAGACGAGGCAAAGCCCACGAGCGTGATGGCGACCTGGATGGTGGCGAGCAGCTGGTCGGAATCGGCGGCCAGCTTAATGGCGCGCTCGGCGCGCTTGTCGCCCTCCTCGGCCTCGTGCTCCAGCACGGCGCGCTTAGCCGTGGTGAGCGCCATCTCGGACATGGAGAAGTAGCCGTTGATGAGGGTCAAAACGAGGGTGGTGATAAGGGAGATGGTTATGTCCATCGGGAGTTTCTCGAACCTCCAAGATTCGGGACGTTAGGGTAAAACGTTGATGACAGATACGGCAATTGCACCGGCGCCCAAACGAGGACGCGGGCGCGCGGACATGGTCGCTAGATTACGAAGAGGATCACCGCCATGAACTGGAAGATGCTGCCGGCGAGCACCCACAGGTGAAACACGCTGTGCAGATAGCGCACGTTTTTGGCGATATAGAACGGCACGCCCGCGGTGTAGCACACGCCGCCGACGGCGAGCAGGGCAAGTGCCACGGGGTTGAGCAGCGCCACGAGCTCGGGCAGCTTAAAAACGACGAGCCAGCCCATCAGCAGGTAGACCAGGCCGCTTACCCAGTGCGGTTGACGCTCACGCATAAAACACTCGAGGGCGATGCCGACAATGGCAATAGCCCACACGGCAAAGAACAGCACAGCGCCGCCGTCGTTTGCGAGCGTGATGAGGCAAAACGGCGTATAGCTGCCGGCTATGAGCAGGTAGATGCAGCTGTGGTCGATAATGCGGAACACGCGTTTAGCGCCCGCGGGCTGAATCGCATGGTAGAGCGTAGAGGCTAGGTATTCGAGGATAATGCTGACGCCATAGACAATTGCCGCGGCCATGTGGGCCGGGCCCCCGCCGCGCAGGGCGGCGAATACGATCAGGAGCACCAGGCCCGCGATACCCAGCAGGCAGCCGACACCATGGGTGACGGAGTTCATGATCTCCTCGCCCACCGTGTAGTGTGGAACGGCCGCGGTCTTGGGTCGCGGCTTAGAACTGTCGCTCGAATCGGACATGCCGGTTACATCCTCCAACGTAAAGAGTTCTCAACACTATATCAAAGCGTCTAGGTACGTGCGAAATTTGCACCATACGTGACCCTTTGTTTACCCATTCTTTGCCTGTTGACGCATCAACGGCGAACGTCCATAATGCGCTTGCATTAAATGTTGATGTATTAACATCTTATAGGAAAGCTTCTTATGTCTCAAAACGCACGTTCCCATCGAAAGCTCAAGATAGCCGGCGTCGTTGCGCTGGTGCTCGTTGTCGCGCTGCTGGGGTTTGCCGGCAACTTTTTGTTTGACTTTGCCCTGAATCCCCAAGCGCCCTACACCATGAAGATGATGCAGGATAGCAAGAACGACAAAGAAGGCGAGCAGCCGGATGCCGAGGAAACCGAGGCGCGGGCGTGGTTTAAAGAGAATCGCGAGAGCAGCAGCCTCACCGCAGATGACGGAACCGAACTTGCCGCTTGGTATTTTGCCGCCTCGGAGAACACCCACGATTACGCCGTCTGCCTGCATGGATATACCAACGAGCCCATCGGCATGGCCCGATACGCCAAGCGCTTCCACGACCGCGGCATGAACGTGCTTGCGCCTGCCGCCCGCGCCCACGAGCGCTCCGGCGGCGACTATATCGGCATGGGCTGGCCCGAGCGCCTCGATATCGTCGCATGGATCGAGCAAATCGTTCAGGCTGACCCCGAGGCGCGCATCCTGGTCTTTGGCGAGTCGATGGGTGCAGCAACCGCTATGAACGTGGCGGGAGAATCTCTGCCCGCAAACGTGAAATGTATTATCGAGGACTGTGGTTATACGAGTGTTTGGGACGAGTTTTCTCTGCAGCTCAAGGACGTGTTCGGCCTGCCCAGCTTTCCCTTGCTCGATGTAGCAAACTTGGTGTGCAACGTGCGCGCGGGCTACGACTTTCATAAGGCGAGCAGTGTGGAGCAACTCAAACACGCGACGGTTCCCATGCTGTTTATCCACGGCGACCAGGACACCTTTGTGCCGTACGACATGCTCGACCAAAACTACGACGCGTGCGCCAGCAAAGTCAAGCAAAAGCTCACCATCCATGGCGCCACCCACGCCAAGAGCGCGCAAGTTGACCCCGAGCTCTACTGGAACACAGTCAACAACTTCCTCGACGAGTATTTTTAGGCAAAAAGCAACGTCTGGGGCTTTATCTGACCCCCTATTTTCGAAAGTATGCGGTAAAATCTGGAACTGCCGACCAGACCGCAGTTTTACCAACAATTTATCAGGGGTTTTGTTGCCAAAAAACGTCGTGTGCTCGGCGGTCTCGAAATTTGCCGCATACTTCCGAAAAGCCGCCCGTGAGCGCTGTGCCCACGGGCGGCTTTTGCTCTACTTGCGCCAGAAAAGCGCTTCATTTGTCCAATAACTAGGCGCTACTTGACCTCGATGAGCTCGTACTTGCTCGTGCCCAGGCCGATCTTCTCGGCGTGTGCGATACAGGCGCGCCAGTCGGTGTCGGGATGCGTGATGCAGAAGGGGTCCTTGGCCTGCTCGCCCTCCAGATGCTCGTGGTTGTGCTCCATCTTAGCCGCGCTATCGGTGAGCTCGGTGTTGGGCAGCGGCTCGGACGCCATGACGGCATCGGCACAGGCCTGGTCGATGGCGACCGGGTCGAAGCTCGCGAACATGCCGATATCGTTGACGATAGGCGTGTCGTTTTCGGGATGGCAATCGCAGTTGGGGCTGATATCCATGGCAAGCGAGATGTGGAAGCTCGGGCGGCCGTCGACGACGGCCTTGGTGTACTCGGCGATCTTGCAGTTGAGCACGTCGGCCGCAGCGTCATAGCCGGGCTTGATGCAGTCCTGGTTGCATGCCGCAATGCAGCGTCCGCAACCCACGCAGCGATCGTGGTCGATGGCGGCCACGTGCACCGTGCGGGTGTTGCCGTTGGCAAGCTCGCGCTCGCGGGTATCGTCAAACGAGATGGCGTTGTGCGCACAGATCTTTTCGCAGGCACGGCAGCCAACGCAGTGCTCGGTCGCGACGTTCGGCTTGCCGGCGGCATGCTGCTCCATCTTGCCGGCACGGCTGCCGCCACCCATGCCCAGATTCTTCATGGCGCCGCCAAAGCCTGCCTGCTCATGGCCCTTAAAGTGGGTGAGGCTAATCACGATATCGGCATCCATGAGTGCCTGACCGATCTTGGCCTCGCGCACGTACTCGCCGCCCTCGACCGGGACGAGCGCCTCGTCGGTGCCCTTGAGACCGTCGGCGATGATGATCTGGCAACCCGTGGCATACGGGGTAAAACCGTTCTGGTAGGCGGTGTCGATGTGCTCGAGCGCGTTTTTGCGGCTACCCACATAGAGCGTGTTGCAGTCGGTGAGGAAGGGCTTGCCGCCCAGCTCCTTCACGACATCCGCGACGGCGCGAGCGTAGTTGGGGCGCAAAAAGCTCAGGTTGCCCAACTCGCCAAAGTGAATCTTGATGGCGACGAACTTGTTCTCAAAGTCGATCTGCTCAATTCCGGCGTGACGGATGAGGCGCTTGAGCTTGTCGAGCTGGCTCTCGCGAGCATGCGTGCGCAGGTTGGTGAAGTACACCTTAGCGGGTGCTGCGGGTGCAGTTGCGGTCATAGATCTATCCCCTCGGTCTATATGGCGTTACAGACATAAGAGGATGGTACCCGTTAAAGTAGGGTCAAAGTCAAGCGCGACACCTAGTCATTGGGGACGCTCTTAAATGACTAGGTGGCTAGACGCGGAATTTGGTGCGTGCGAGGGCGAGGCCTGCGGCGGCGATGGCCACGGCGAAGAGTGCCGTGACGCCCAGGTCGCAGGCGATGTCGCCCAGCACGGTGGACGTTAAATCCGAGGCGAGCGCCTTGCTGATCGCGTCGTTCACCCAAAACGTCGGCACAAAGTGCGCCACCGTCTGCACGGCCGATCCCATGAGCGACAGCGGCATCCAGGCGCCGCCCAAAAACGTCATGAGCATGCCAAGCAGGTTGCCCACGCCGTTGAGCAGCTCCTCGCGCGCGCCCAGGCTCGACAGCGCAAAGCCAACGGCAAGCGGCGTGCACGCCAGGGCAAACGTTGCTGCCAGCGCCAGGCACACGCGCCCCACGCCGACCTCGGCGACCGCGACGGCAAAGCCCACGACGCCCATCATGCTCGACACAAACCAGATGCAGACGGTAAGCACGGCGGCAGCCGCGAACACGGCGAGCGAACGCCGGCGCTCGGAGATTGGGCCGGCCTCCATGCGGCGCACGCGCTCGGGCTCGTTCATGCCCGAGAACACCAGTCCCACCGACACGATGACCGACGAGATAATCGCGTACGCACCAAAGTTGAAGTACGACTCGAGCGTGGCGGCGGCAGTCGAGTCAACCTTGACCTGCTCGACCTCGACCTTGGCGCGCTTCGCGGCGGCATGCTCGGCCGCCTTGGCAACATCGCCGTTGGGGGCAGCGGGCTCAAGCGCGGCCGCAGCGCCCGCGAGCGAGATCCAGCGCGAGGCCTCGGCAGACGAAAGCGCCGCTGCCATGGTGCCGGCGCCGTAGGTCACATCGAGCTTGGGCAGAGACTCCCCCGCGCGGGCGGCTGTAACAAGGTCGCCCTCAAACCCCTCCGGAATAAAGAACACGCAGTCGGCGCTACCCTTGGCGCTGTTGCTCTTGGAGAGCGCGTCCGCAAGGTCATAGGTGTCGTCGCCGACGCCCGTGACCAGCTCAAAACGCGAACCCAGATGCTTGGCAAGCGCACGCGAAAGGTCGCTATTGTCGCGGTCGACCACGATCACGTTGGTGTCGTAGGGCTTGTACTCGGTGAGCTGCGACGAGTTCCAGCTCACCGATGCCGCGATGAATACGCCCATGAGCGAGATGAACACCGTATAGATGAGCAGGTAGAACGGGTGCGCCAGCGCCATGCGAAGCGCGGTCTTAAAGGTGCTCATAGCGGCTCCTTCCAAAGATCAGCGTGGCGGCGGCAACGAACAGCAGCGCCATCAGGACGAGCGCGCCGGCGCGAACGGCAAAGGGGCTCAGGTCCTCAAAGAAATACAGGCGGTTGAACATGTCGCAGATGAGCTTGACGGGGTTGAGCCAGCACTCGGCCGGGCAGGCGCGGGCGACGTCGTCGGCAAGTGCCATCGCCGGCTCGCCGTAGAGGCCGGCGAACAAGGCGCACGTGGTGGCAAAGCCCGTGAGGATGCCCGACTTGGGCGCCTTGCCGCCCTTAACGGGAAGCGTGCCCACAAAGAGCCCCAAGCCCGTGGCGGCAAGCGCGGAAGCGGCACCGCCCACCAGACACAGCCCATCGCGCCCGCCAAAGTCGACGCCAACGACTAGACGCACGTAGCCAATCGCAATCGCCATCGAGGCAAAGGAGACCAGCCACGAGCCCACAAAGATACCGGCTAGCGACGCCGTCTTGGAAAGACCGCCCACGCAGCGGCGCGCGCCAAGGCCCGACAGATTGGGCTGCAGGTCAACGACGCTCAAGGCGGCAAACTCGGCAGACATCATCGCGACCAGGCCAAAGAGCGCGTAATAGTAGATGACCGTGCCGTCGGGCGTGGTGCGTGTCAGGCTCACGCGGCGGGTTCCACCCTTGAGCGACAGGGCGCGCGCAACCGCCTCCGGGTCGGCGAGCGCCGCCGGGTTGTCTTGGGCAATCTGGGACATGAGCTCGGCATTTTGTGTATACGAGCTTGCCACCGTCTCCAGAATGCTGCGGTCGGTGAGCACCGTCGACGCACGCGAGCTGTCATAGCTCGAAAGCAACGTGAGTTTGGGCGCGCCCGCATCGTCGACCGCATAGATGCCCGTGACCTCGCCGGCCTTGAGCGCACGGTTCGCATCGGCTGCGTCGTCGTACTCGTGGATCTCGAGCAGTTGATCGTCGCCCTCCTTGGCAAGCGACGTCGCCACGTCCTTAAAGGTCGAGGCGTCCCAGGCTTCGTCCGCCACGACGGCAACCGGCACCGGGTCGACCGTGCCGTCGGAGCTCAGATTCGCAAACATAAACATGAACATCGTGGAAAGCGCGACGGGAAAGACCGCGCCCCAAACCCACGTGCTCGGCCGACGCAGCAGCGTCTTAACCGTGGTGATGATGGTGTTGAACATGGCTGCCCCCTAGTCGCGCAGCTCGCGGCCGGTGATCTCGAGGAACACGTCGTTGAGGGTCGGCGGCTCGCTCCACACGCGGCCGAGCGCCACGTCGGCGGCACGCAGCGTGTCGAGGATGTCCACCAAGTTGTGCGGGCTCGCCTCGCAGGTGCAGACGAGTTCGCCGCCGGACAGCTCGACGCTGAGCACGTGCTCGAGGGCGCGCAGGCGCTCGACTGTGGCGGCCTCGACGGCGCCGACCTCGACAGTCACGCGCTCGCCCATCTGAATCATGCGCTTGAGCTCGTCGTTGGTGCCCTGCGCCAGCACGCGCCCGCCGTCCATGATCATGATGCGGCTGCAGATTTGCTCGACTTCCTCCATGTAATGGCTGGTATACACCACCGTGGCGCCCTCGTCGCGCAGGCGGCAGATGCCCTCCAGGATGGCGTTGCGGCTCTGCGGGTCGACCGCCACCGTGGGCTCGTCAAAAAAGATGAGCTCGGGCTTGTGCGCGATGCCGCAGGCAATGTTGAGGCGACGCGCCAGGCCGCCCGAGAGCTTGCCGGGGCGAAACTTGGTAAAGTCGCCCAGCCCGACAAAGTCGATGGCCTCTTCGACCAGCGCGCGACGGCGCTTGCGGTCGTTAACGTAGAGGCTGCAGAAATAGTCGATGTTCTCGCGCACGGTGAGTTCGTCGAACACCGCCACCTGCTGCGGCACCACGCCGATGCGGCGCTTGAGATCATAACGGGCGGGCGTCATGGGCTCGCCGAACAGCTCGATGGTGCCTTTGTCGTAGGCGAGCAGCTGCAGAATACAGTTGATGGACGTGGTCTTGCCCGAGCCGTTGGGGCCCAGCAGGCCAAAGATCTCGCCGGGGGCGATGCTCAGGTTAAAGTGGTCGAGCGCAATAAGGTCGTCATAGCGCTTGACGAGGTTTTCGACGTGGACGATATCTGTCATGAGGCGGCCCTTCCGTTGATTGCGGCCCGGTACGATTGCATCATCGCAGGAGCGGGCGGCGCGCACCAGTGAGCTTTGTCACGAGTGCGGAGGTCTTAGTCGTGCGGCCTGCCGACGCCCCCGCTTTGCCGCGCGGGAGGAATGTCACGGTTGCGCAGGCGGCCCCTCCACCACGCGCAGCTTCGCGTACAATACCCGTATGAACAGGCTTTTCGACAAATCGATCGTGCTAGTGTGCTGCATCGCAGCCGCCGTGGGCCTTGCTGTGGACGCTCGCCTGGTCGCGGCGTTTTGCCTTGGCGTTATTGCCACTTCGCTGGCCGAGGTCGCACAGGAAGAACGCATGCGCCGCACAAGCGAGGCCGCGAGCTTCGTCTACATCATCGCGGCTGTCTTCGTGCCGCCGTTTGTGCCGTTTGCGCCTCTCGCCCTCTATGACATCGCGCGGCGCGTGCGCCGCGAGCACGCCTGGGTCGCGCTGGGCATTGGCGTCGCCTTTGTCTTTGCGCTCGTCGCGGGCCTTCGCACCGACGCGCTTACTGCCCGAACGCTCCTGCTGACCGCCATCCTTTCGGTTGCCGCCACCTTGTTATCGCTACGTACCGCCCAGTTAGAGCGCGAGCAGCAGCGCATGCGCCGTATCCGCGACGAGTTGCAGGAACGTGCTCTGGCGCTCGAAGCGCGCAACCGCGATCTTGCCGACCGCCAGGACTACGAAGTCGAGCTCGCGACGCTCGCCGAACGCGCCCGCATCGCGCGCGAGATCCACGACAATGTGGGCCACCAGCTCACGCGCGCCTCGCTGCAGGCCGAAGCCCTGCGCGTAGTCCATGCCGACGAGCCCAGGGTTGCCGCCGATTTTGCCGACGTCAAACGCACGGTTGACGAGGCGCTCCAGCTTGTGCGTGCCAGCGTCCACGCGCTCAACGATAACGCCGTCGACCTTTCCGTGCAGCTCGAACGCATTGTCGAAGGCGCGCGCTCGGACGGCGGCCCGCAGATTGAGCTTGATGTTATGACCGAACATGCGCCCGCAAACGTCGCGAACTGCTTTGCGGCGGTCCTGCGCGAGGCGCTCTCCAACACCATGCGCCATGCTTGCGCCCAGACCGTCACTGTACGATGCATGGAGCATCCGTCGTTTTACCAGCTCATCGTTACCGACGATGGCGTGGTCGGAGTCCAAGCAAGCGGCCGCGGCGCCGCGGAGGGCATGGGGCTCGCCTCCATGCGCGAGCGCATCGAGGCGCTTGGCGGCACCTTCACCGCCGGCCCGCGTGCCGGCGCCGGCGGCTGGCGCGTGTTTGCCACCGTTCCCAAACAGCAAGGAGATGAGGATCGATGAGGCTCATCGTTGTCGACGACGACCGCTTGGTGGTCGATTCGCTCAAGATTATCCTGGGCGCCCAGCCGCAGATCGAGGTAGTGGGCACCGGCGCCAACGGCGGCGACGCGGTCGCGCTCTACGCCGAGCACGCACCCGACATCGCGCTGCTCGACATTCAGATGCCGGGGCGCGACGGACTTTCGGCGACGCACGAGATCCTTGAGCGCGACCCTGCGGCACGCGTGGTGTTTCTGACGACATTCTCGGATGACGAGTACATTGTGTCGGCGCTCAAGCTGGGCGCCCGCGGCTATCTGATTAAAACCGATGTCGCCGCCATTCCACCGGCGTTGGCGCAGGTTATGGACGGTAAACGCGTGCTCGAAGGCAGGGCGATCGAGGACATCGACTTTGACGGAACGGACGTCGAGGCGGGCACGCCTCGCCGGCCCGCGGCCTTTGCCAGCCTGACCGACCGCGAGTTCGAAGTCGCCGAGCTCATCGCCCGAGGCCTCGACAACAAGGAGATCGCCGCCACGGCATACATGGGCGAAGGCACCGTGCGCAACCACATCAGCTCGATCCTTGCCAAAATGGGCCTACGCAACCGCACGCAGATCGCCATCGCCTACCTTCGAGGGTAGTTGCCCAAAGACCGAGCCCCCCGGCATAGCAAAATGGCTGCTACCGATTTAACGCCATTTCAAAACTATGCCGGTTTACTACGATGAATCGCCCACCTTCGACCACGGTAAATTGCGCGCTTGCAATACCGCAGGTAGAACGCTTGCAATATTTAGAAAAATGCAGTCATGGTCGGGAATGTCGAATTCATCGTAGTAAACCGACATAGTTTTGTTCGGGCGCCCCTGCACGAGTGCCTCCGCAAGCCTTGCGGGACCAAAATGATCTGTTTTCTTCCGTCCCCAAGGGATCAGCGGAACCGCTCGCCACGAAATGGGGCCCATCCACTACGCTTGACTCGATACCCCCGACCATAACCGCGTTTCATGGAAAATCGCAGGCGTTCTACCTGCGATTTTGTTTTCGCGCTTTTTGGCATGGTTGGGGGTAAGGGGCTAAACGTAGTAGATGGGCCGGTTCCGCGGCAAGCCCTTCTCGCCTACGCACAAAAGCGCCGCCACGGAGAAGGGAGATGTCTCCGTGGCGGCTGGGGGTGGGGCGGGGCTATGTTTTGGCTCCCCGCCAGCGGCCCGGGGCCTTTTGGCCCCGGGCGCTGTCAGCGCGCCTAGCGCTTACGGATACCCCAGACTAGGGCTCCGACGCCGGCCATGGCTATGACGAATGCCATGAGCAGTGCGGCGGCCTGCTGGTCACCCGTGGTGGGCAGGAAGCCCTTAACCGTCTTGACGATATTCGTCACGGTCTTGGACGGACCGGGATCGGGCGCCGGCACGGGCGTCTCGGGCTTCTTGTACGTGTTGTTGAACACGATACCCTCGACGCTCTTGTCGCCCTTGGTAAAGGCGACGTTCGCCTTGAGGTTGCCCTCGCCGTCATCGACCACGTTAACGGTCACGGTAAAAACGGACTTGTCGTAGGTCATACCGGCCTCGTCGCCCTTGACCTCGCTGATGGTGTAGACGTACGAACCGGGCTCGTCGTACTCGAACTTGTCGAAGTTGATCTTGCCGTCGGCATCGTTGGTGACGGTGGACTCGGCGTCCTCGCCAACGAGCTTAAAGCTAAACTCGTCCTTCTTGAGTTCGCGCCCCTCGAGCACCTTGATGGCGCCGATGGAAACCTGCGTGGACATGGCGTGATACTTGTTGGTAAAGCCAGCCGACTCGGTGGTTCCCTCGAGCTTGTGCGTCGCGGCCAGCGTGCCATCGCCGTTGTCGGAGACGGTGGTCACGACGGTGTAGGTCGTGCCGTCATAGGTGACGCCCTTGTACAGGCCGAGCGCGTTGGGGCAAGCCTCGCGCAGCGTGTACGTGTGCGTGCCTGGTGCCTCGTAGCGGATCGGGCTCAGCGTAACGTTGCCGTTGGCGTCGTTGGTGCCACTAGCGACAGTCACGCCGTCCTCGAGCAGCTCAAACGTGAACTCGCCAGCTGCAAGGTCGCGGCCGATCAGACGCTTAACCGTCTTGACCTGATCGGTCACGACAGAATTGGTGGGCGTCACGCTGTAGGTGTTGGTGAACGTGAAAGCCGCACCGTCGTCGCCGTTGCGCACGACACTCAGGTGTCCGGCACCGTCGTCAGTCACGGTGTAGGAAACCTTGCGCGCGGTGTTGGCGTCGTTAGTCACGCCGGGGGCGGTACCGGACTCGGCCACCGTGTAGGTAAAGGTGTGCGAGCGCGGAGCGGTGGGGGCCGCGGGCTCGGACTCGTCGTTGGACCCATCGGTCTCGGCAGCGTCGGCGTCAACCTCGGCCTCGTCGGCGTTGGCCTCGGCGTCGCTCGATGCGTCGTCAGAAGCATCGGTCGTCACGCCCAGGGCGCGGTTGAGGTCCTCGAGCGTAAAGTGGATCTTGCCAAAGTCCACGTTGCCGGCCGCGTCATTGGTTGCGGTCGCGCGCTCGGGCATCGGGGCGCCCGCCTCGTCGGCGGTCACGGTAAAGGTGAACTTGCCCGCGATGTCTGCCGGGGTCAGGCCCTCGGCAGCCTGGAGCTTCTTGGTACCAGCGAGCGCGGCGTCAACGGCATCGGCGCCGTAGACGTTCTCGAACACGGGCTCGACGCCACCGTAGTCAGGCTTTGCCGTCAGGGTACCGTCGCCGTTGTCGACGACGATGACCTTAAAGCTAAAGCTCGACTTCGCGGCGGTAATGCCCTGGTCGGCCAGCAAGTTCGTGTACTCAAAGGCCGTGTAGTTGATAGTCCACGCAAGCTTGCCGTCCGTGTCGGTGCGGATGGCGCGCCCGGTGCTTACCAGGTCAGCGAGCATCTTGGTGTCGTAATGCAGCGTGCCAAAGCTCACCTGGCCGTTATAGTTGAACGCCGGCGTGCCACTGATGGCTTCCGTCTCGCCCGCATAGGCGATGCCAAAGTAGAACTCGCCGTCGGCCAGCGGACGGCCGGTCAGGGTCTTGGTGGCGACAATCTGTGCAGAAACGCCCGGGTTATCGGTCGATGCGCTATAGCTGTTTTCGAACGGGACCAGAGCGCTCTCAACCTTGTTCTCGCCGCTCTTGTGGATTGTCTCGTGCGTGCCCTCGGGACCGCCGGAGACGGTCGTCGTAGCGGTAAGCGTGCCGGCACCATCGTCGGCGATAGCAATCTTCACCGTGCGCTCGGCGTTGTCGTAGGTGTAACCGGGCTTGCCGTCGTTCTTCTCGGCCACGGTGTATTTGAAGGTCTTGCCGGCGTCAGCCTGCGTAAACTTGACCTCATGGCCCGCCAGAATGCCAATCAGACCGACCGTTGCCTCTGCCGTTGCAGGGGATTTGAAAGTGTTGGCCCCGGGCAGCAGACCAAGTGCGTTGGCCGAAGCCTCGTCGGCGGGCGTCACGGTAAAGCTAAACTGGCCCTCAGTCATGGGACGTCCGGAGAGGGTCTTGCTGAGCTTAAGGCCGCCGGCCGCGGCGTAATCGAGCTCAGTGCGGTACGTGTTGGTGAAGTGGCCGTTTTCCTTCTTGGTGACGTTGGCGGTCAGGACGCCCTCGCCGTTCTCGGTCACGGTCACTTCGGCGGTCGCGACATGCCCGTCATACGTCATGCCGGCCGCGTTGCCCGCGTTCTCGCGGATCTCGTACTTGTAGGTTCCGGCGGCAGCGTAGTGGATCTTGCCGAACTTGATGGCGGCGATGCCATCCTTCGCGTCCTTCTTGTTCACGGTTACGGTTGCGGGATCGGGCAGCGGGGCGCCCTCGGGAGCGGTGATGGTAAAGCTGAACTCGTCTGCATCCGTCCAGTCGCGGCCGTCGACAGCCTTGCTCAGGCCAAAGTCGAGCTCTGCATCGAGCGGGGTCACGCTATAGGCGTTCTTGAAGGTCGCAGACGTGGCGTCCTTCAGGACATGCTCGGCCTTGAGTGCGCCGTCGCCGTTGTCGGTGATGGTCGTCTCGACGGTATAGGTCGTGCCGTCGTAGGTGATGCCCTTGCCGATGGTTCCGCCGTTGGCCTCGCGCAGCGTATAGGTGTGCTTGCCGGGTTTGTCGTACTTGACGGCGCCCATCGTGATCGTGCCGTCGGCACCGTTGGTGCCGGTGGCGACGACCTCGTCGCCCTCGACGAGCTCGAAGGAGAACTCGCCTTCCTTGAGGTCGCGCCCGGTCAGGACCTTGTTCGCCTTGATCTCGTCGGTGACGCTGGAGTCCGTAGGCGTCAGGTTGTAGGCGTTCTTGAACTCGGCAACCTTGGCGTCCTTCAGGACATGCTCGGCCTTGAGGGTGCCGTCGCCGTTATCGGTGATGGTGGTCACGATGGTATAGGTCTTGCCGTCGTAAGATATACCGTTGCTGGCGGTTCCGCCGTTGACCTCGCGCAACGTGTAGGTGTGCTCGCCGGCCTCGGTGTACTCGATGGCAGTCATCGCGATCTTGCCGTCGGCGGCGTTAGTGCCGGTGGCGACGACATCGTTACCCTCGACGAGCTCGAAGGAAAACTCGCCGGCCTTGAGGTCGCGCCCAGTCAGGAACTTGGTCGCGGCGATCTTATCGGTGACGCTGAAGCTCTTGGGGGTCAGATTGTAAGCGTTCTCGAACTTAATGTTCTTGACGCCCTCGGCACTCTTCAGCTCGTGCGTAGCCACCAGCTGGCCCTTGTCGTTGTCGGCAATGGTCGTCACGATGGTGTAAACCGTGTTGTCATAGGCAATACCACCGGCGTTGCCCTTAACCTCGTGCAGCGTATAGGTGTGCTGACCTATCTCGGTGTACTTGATGGGGCTGAACGTAACGTTGCCATCGGCGGCGTTCTTGACGGTCTCGATAAGCTCAGAGTCCTCGCCCTTAACCTCGCGCAGCTCAAAGCTGAACTCGCCGGCCGCAAGGTCGCGCCCGGTCAGGGACTTGGTCACGTCAATCTTGTCGGTAACGCTGGACTCAGCAGGATTCGCAGTGTAGGTGTTCTCGAACTTGGCCTTGCCCGAGGTCACCTCCACATCAGCGCTCAGCTCGCCCTTCTTGTTGGGAATCACCGTCACGGTAATCTCCGCGACGTTCTTGCTGTAGGCGATGCCATCGATAGTTTGACCAGCGTTCTTCTCGCGGACCTCATAGGTGTACTTGCCCGGCTCGGCATAAGTAATCTTGTCAAAGTTAATGGCTGCCTTGTCCTTGTCGAGATCGGCATTGGTCACAGTTACGGTCGCGGGGTCGGGCATCGGGGCATTGTTGTCGGACGTCGCGGAGAGCTCAAACTCAAACGCATCCGTACCCGTCCACTCGCGGCCCTCGAGCACCTTGGTCAGACCAAACTCCGCCTTGGTATCCACCGTTGCCGGCGTCATGTTGTACGCAAAGCTAATCTTGCCGTTATTGCCCAGGTGAGAATCAATGTGCGTTGCGCTCGCCTTGGACGACGTGTCATTCCACCTGGGATTGAGCACGTCGGACGCGGTGCCGGTCGCGTTGGGGTTCTTGTCGGTATGAAGCTCGTCAATAAATGCCAGGCGCGCGGTTCCCGCACTAAACGACAGGTTACCGTCCTTATCGCGAACTATGGCGCCGTCAAGCTTCGCAGCGTCGCGGCCGATAAACTCGATGACGGCGGTGGCGGGCTTGGCCACGCCGTTTTCGCCCTGCTCCTCAAACTCATCCTTGTAGTAATAGGTGCCGGTATCTGCCAGCGGATTCTTTGCAGGCTGCGTGCAGTCCTTGTCCGTGTAAATAGGGGTCTGCTTCTGGAAGTAGTAGTAGCGGTTGGTGTCGGCAGGCTCAAAGTTCGCGATCGTATCGCCCAGCGCGCCAGCGTTCCACTTGTTCGCGTAGAAGTTAACGGTCTTGGAACCGTTCTCCCCGGTGGTCGTATTGCTCTTGATGTAGTCCTCGAGCCCCTTTACGTTCTTGGGCGTAAACAGGTTATCGAGCGCTTCTTTCTTAACGCTCGAGGTGTAGTTCACCTGAATGGGCTCAGTATTGTCGACCGTAAGCACGCCGTCGGTGATCTTAAAGTGGCGCAGCGGAATCAGCGACGCAGGAATCTTAACCGTTACGATATCGCCGGTCTGAGGCTTGCCCTCTTCGGCATGCTGAACGGTGATGACCAGGTTCGCAGCGGCACCAGAAAATGTGTAGGTGTCGACGTTACCCTCGGGCTTCTTTGACGGTTTTTCAAACGTCTCGCCACCATACACGACGGACGTAAAGTTGTCGACCTGCATAAAGTCGCCCAGCTCATCGGTAAACGTGATGTAGCCGGACTTATGCTCGCCATAACCGCTGTGAACTTCTGTCGGGTAACCAGTTTGGATAATGCTTCCCGAGATCTCTTCGAAGATTTTCTCGAGCTCAGAGGCGCTGGTTGCCGACTTGTAGTAGTCGGAGTTTTCCGCACGCGTGCCATAGTCGATGACCCACTCGCCCCAGAAAGAGATGCTTGACGTGGCACCAGGATAGTTGCTCGACACAGCATGCATGAACTTGTTCACTTTGCTCGTGCCTTCAGCTGTGGGGTCGGCGCTGGGATTTGCTCCGTTAAAGATGCCAATAGTATAAATGTCGGCACCATTAGCTTTGAGGCTCTTGGCGCTAGCGATGGCGCTATCGGCAACACTTGCCTGGAATCCACTTGAACTCGTAGGTGAGCCATCGGTAAAGAACACAACAATCTTCTTGGCATCTGCACGACCAGAATTAATAGTAATGTTCTCGGCCAGCTCCAGACCATAGTCGGCTTGCGTGGAACCGGCAGGTTTGATGTTGCCAACCGTGTCCTTGAGGCTATCCGCATCCTTGCCCTTGCAGGACGTCAGGTTCTTCATGGTCTGCGAGTAGTTGTAGGTGTACCGTCCATCACGATAAGTGTCGTTGCCGACCTTATCAGTCTTCTTCTTGCCCGCAAACTTTACGATGGTAACCCGATGCTGCTTGGACGCATCTGTAATGCTTTGGTTTTGCGCGGCGATGGCGTCAATAAAGGTATTGGCGGCCGTCTTTAGCGCATCGATGCGCTTTGTGTTGTCGCCCGTGCCCATAGGGTCGTCCATCGAGCCAGAAGCATCCAGCACCATCACGATGTCGAGCGGCTTGCCGGAAATCGTCGTATCGGATGTCGAAGAGATGGCAGACAGCGTGGTCAGGAAATCCGAATCCCCGCTCTCGACTGCCTTGACCGTCTTGTCGGTCCAGATTCGGCCGACGTTTTGAGTTGTTACTTCCTTTCCGTTATAGCCGCCGGCCCAGAACTTCCAGTAGTTGCTGGTGTCGGGGTCGACGACCTTTCCGGTCATTGTCGGTCCGTCCATTCCGGTGCTGGACCTGGCGTTGGCCTCGGGCAGCATGGCAAATGCTGCAGCCGGCAACACAAGCACTACGGCAAGTATCACCGCCAAGAGACCCCTCGTGTACTTACTCATCGCGTCTCCCTTCTCGCGGTCTCAGACCTTGCAACAGCCTAAAGTTACGAAATGAGACACAATTTGGGCAGGTGACACATGTTCCAGATTCCGTTTTGGGCGTGAGACAAATGTCTCACCAAAGTTGAGACACGGCATTTTCGCAGGAAAACGGGTGCGACTCGGAGCCATCAGGCAAAAATGATCCGTTTTCCTCCGTCCATGGGAGATCAAGGGCTGTCACCGGTATGGTGGCATTTCAAAAGTATGCCGGATTACGGGGCAAATGTCGGGACCCTCATCCATACCCTCATTTTTTGAAAACGGCAGACTATCTACCTGCGGGTTTGTTTTTGCGATTTTCTGTATGGTCGGAGGTTCGCTATCCAGCCCCGTAATCCGGCATAGTTTTGTTCGCGACGGCACAGCCGCGCGTTTAAACGCGGGGCCGGTGGGGCATTTTTGCCCCACCGGCCCCATTCCAGAGCTACTCCGGTTTGGTTTCTACCGTGGGAGTCTTGTCCGCTGCGACTGGAGTACGGGCGGTGTCCATAGTCAGGCAGTGCTTGGGGCAGCTTTCGATGCACTCACCGCATACCACGCAAGCGTACGGATCAATCGACCAGGTACCGCCCTTGCGATTGACCGCAAGCGCGCCCGCCGGGCAGCGACGCGCACACATGCCGCAGCAGACACACACGTCCATGTCGTTGACGATATGCCCGCGCAGGCGCTCGGGTGCCGCGAGCTTCTCCTGCGGATAGCACACCGTTACCGGCTGCTTAACCATAGAGCCCAAGGCCGTCTTGGCAAATGTCAGCAAACTCATGCCGCGCCTACCTTTCCGTGCAGCTAATGCAGGGGTCGATGGTCAGGATAATCATGGGCACGTTGGCAAGGAGCACGCCCTGCAGTGCATGCGTCAGACCCGCCAGGTTCTGCGACGTCGGCGTGCGCACGCGAAAACGGTCCAGGTTCTTGGTGCCGTTGCCGCGCACATAGTAATACGCCTCGCCGCGCGGCTGCTCAATCACAACCTCGCCGCGCGCGCCGTCGGCCGGCGTGAGCTTGGTGCGCCCGCCGATTCCGTCGTGCGGTATCTTGCCCACAAGCTCCTTAATGATGTCCATGGCCTGCGTGACCTCGGCGCAACGCACCCGGCAGCGGGCATAGCAGTCGCCATCGCTAGCAACGATAGGCTCAAACGCGGCCAGGTCCGCATAGGCGCCGTCGCCAAACATGCGCACGTCGTAATCCACGCCCGAGGCGCGCCCGAACGGACCGACCATCGAAAGCTCCAGCGCGTCTTTCTTGCTGATCACGCCCACGCCATGCAGGCGCTCGCCGCAGCTGTTGTCGTCCAAAAACGTATGCACCAGGGCCTCGTAGTCGGGACGCATGGCATCGAGCGTCTGGACAATGCCCGCCAGCTCGGAGTCCTCGATATCGTGCTTAAGGCCGCCGATCTCGTTAATCGACAGAATCACGCGCCCGCCGCAAGTGCTCTCAAAAATCTTGAGTATCTGCTCGCGCAGGGTCCACGACCGATAGAACAACGCCTCAAAACCAAAGGCATCGGCGAGCAGGCCCAGCCACAGCAGATGCGAGTGGATGCGCGAAAGCTCGTGCAAAATGGTGCGGATATACTGCACGCGGCCGGGTACCTCGATGTCGAGCATGCGCTCGCAGGCGCTGGCATAGCCGCAGCTGTGGCCCACGGCGCAGATGCCGCAGATGCGCTCGGCGATGTAGCCAAACTGGTGCATGTCGCGCTTTTCGGTGAGCTTCTCGAGTCCGCGGTGCACAAAGCCGATCTGCGGAATTGCCTCGAGAACGCGGTCGTCCTCGATCACCAGGTCCAGATGAAGCGGCTCGGGCAGCACCGGGTGCTGCGGGCCAAACGGAATGACGGAGCGATGTGCCATGGGCCTTACGCCTCCTTTTTCTGCTTGTCGCGGGCGGCCTTGGCGGCAAGCGCCGCGCGGACCTTGGCTGCTTTCTCGGGATCCATGGCAGCGAGCCTTGCCTCCATCTCGGCAGCCTTGAGCGCGGCCTTCGCAGCAGCCTCATCGTGCTGAGCATCGGAGCCGGCAGCCGCAGCGGGCTGAGCAGCGGCGCCCGCGGCATCGCCGGCGCCCGCAGCGCCCTCCCCTGCAGCAGCCGCAGCGGCGGCCTTTTCGGCCGCGGCCTTGCGCGCCTTGGCCTCGGCAGCGGCACGGACCTTCATGGCTTTCTCGCGCGCGGCCTTCACCTCGGGCGTGATAGCGCTCATGGGCTCGGCAGTCGAAACCTGGTAGAAAAAGCCCTTAAAGTCGACCTGCATGTCGGTGATGGCAAGGCCAAACAGGTCGTGGGCCTCATTTTCAAACGGGAACACCGCGGGGTAATACGAGCTGATGGACGGAACCTCCTGGTACTGGTCGATGCCCTCAACCACCAGGTTCTCGATCGCATAGCTGCCGTCCTGCGCAATCTGCTCCTGAGCAACACGAACGTTGATAAACGTATAGACCAGGCGATACGTGCCGTCGTCGACGTTGCGCTCGGCGTGCATTTGCACAAAGCGCGCGCCGACGCCCTTGAGCGCCTGGACATGCGACAGGAGCTCGTCGATCCCGACGGTGGTATAGATAGCCTTTTGCATTACTCGGCCTCCTTTGCAGCGGCGGGCGCGGCGGACCTGGTGGACACGTTGGCCTCGACACCGTCACCGGCACCATCAGCCCCGGCCCCCGCAGCCACAAACCCGTCCTCGCCCAACTCAACGCCACCGTCCCAAGTAGCGGCACCGCCCACGGTAAGTGGATCGCCGCCAGCGCGCATCACGGCCTCCTTCTGGTCCAGGATGCCGCACGCCTCCACGATGGCATCGATCACGGTCTCGGGGCGAATGGCGCACCCGGGCGCGTACACATCCACGGGAATCGCGCGGTCCACGCCGCCGATCACGTTATAGGCATCGCGGAACACGCCGCCCGAACACGCGCAGATACCGCAGGCCACCACGCACTTGGGCTCGAGCATCTGGTTGTAGATCTGGCGCACGACGGGCAGGTTCTGGGCATTGACCGACCCCGTCACCAAAAAGATATCCGCATGCTTGGGGTTGCCGGTGTTGACCACGCCAAACCGCTCCGCATCGAACTGCGGGGTAAGTGAGGCCAACACCTCGATATCGCATCCGTTGCAGCTCGAACCGTCGTAATGAATAACCCACGGCGAGCGCGACATTTTATGATCCATGGATGCCGCCTCCTAAATAAACACATCGACGAGGATGGGCATAAGGTTGAGCAGGCCAAACACTAGCGCCACGCCCCATCCGAGCCTAAAGCAGCTGCGCCAGGTGCTGCGTGCGAAGGTGTTGTCGATCAGCACCTCGACAAAATACGTCGCAGCCATCACGACCAGGGCGACCACCCAGCTCACCGGGTTGTCCCAAACAAAGAACATGCCCACCCACATCAAAAACAGCACGGTCTCGCACCAGTGCATAAGGGTCATCTTGGCCAGCGTGCCGCCGCTCATCTCGGTGGCGACGCCCTGGACGATCTCCTGATGCGCGTGATGCGAGTACGAAAGGTCAAACGGCGACTTGCGCAGCTTGATGGTGAGCACCGCGAGCAGCGCGAGGAAAATGGGCGCGCTGTACACGATGATGGGGGCCGACTGCCCCGTCACGGCGATGGAATCGAAGCTGTCGGTGGCAAGGTACAGGCCCACGCTCATCAGCAAAACGGCGGGCTCGTAACTCATGACCTGCAGCAGCTCACGGTCGGCGCCGACCTGGGCAAACGGGCTTTGCGTCGAGGCGGACGCCAACACCACAAAGATCGCAGCGAGGGTCACCATAAAAGCGCACAACAGCGTGTTGGAACCCGACACAAAGATGCCGCCGCCCACCACGGTAAAGATGAGCGCGCACGCCATGTAGGTATCGTCCATGGTGTTTACGCTGGCGGGGGCCTTGCGCAGCAGCTTGGCCACATCGTAGAAAGGCTGGAGCAGGCGCGGGCCCACGCGGCCCTGCATGCGGGCCGAAAGTTTGCGGTCAACGCCGTCGATCAGGCCGCCCACAAGCGGCGCCAGTAAGGCAAATGCCACGGTGCCAATAAAAATGCCCACGACGCCCGAACCTTCAAAATACTTGCCGCGCAGCACCGAGGGCGCACTCATGGCAAGTCGCTCGGGCCCAATCCACGCGCAACACAGCAGCGCAAACAAGATAATGCTGCAGCACACGACGCTACCCGCGGGGCCAATACGCTTCTCGCCAAGGGCGTCCTCCGAGTACCAATTGCGCTTTTCGGCCTTCACCTCGTGTCCCATCGAGCCGCGGAAATGGCGATATTTGTCGGTTCCCACGCCCGAAAGATATACGTTTACATGCGGTTTGTTGCTCACTCGGAATGAAGTCAGCAGCACCACGGCGATAAACGCCACGATAACCACCATCAGGTACATGGCGTCCTTGCCAATAACGTACGGCACGCGGCCAAACACCATGGCCAAGTAAGGCGACACCAGACCGCTCGAGATAACCGGGAACGCCACGCAGCACAGAATCAGCAGCGCGGCGATGGTGTTGAGGGCCATCCATTCGGTCTTATGGACATTGACCTCAACGTTTTGAGCCGTGGGGTCGACGCCCGAAAGCTTGGCAAGCCACTTGCCCCAGAAGAAAAACGTCGCGGCCGAGCCAAAGGCCAGCACCATAATCATGAGCACGTTGCCGGTCTGCGCGAACGCCACCAGGGCGCCCCACTTGGACACGAGCATGCCAAACGGCGCCACAAACATGCCCATGATGCCCAGCATCATCAGGCGCGTCAGGTGCGGCATGCGGCTGAACATACCGTCCATGTCCTCGATATTGCGGCTGCCGATATGATGCTCGGCCGTGCCCACGCACAGGAACAGCAGCGACTTTGCCACCGTGTGGAACAGGATCAGGAAGATGGCCGCCCATACGGCCTCGGGCGCGCCGACACCCAAGCAAGCACTGATGAGGCCCAAGTTGGAAATGGTGGAGTACGCGAGCACGCGCTTGGCATTGCTCTGCGAGATGGCCATAAGGGCAGCGAGCAAAAACGTGATGGCGCCCACGCTCGTGACCATAAAGCCGGTCACGGGATAGATGGCATAGAGCGGGCTCAGCTTGACCATCAGGAACACGCCGGCTTTGACCATGGTTGACGAGTGCAGCAGGGCGCTCGTGGGCGTGGGGGCAACCATGGCACCCAACAGCCAAGTGTGGAACGGCATCTGTGCGGCCTTGGTGAGCGCGGCGAGCGACAACAGGATGACCGGCATCACCAGCAGCGCTGATTGCGCGGTACCGGCGCCGGAAAGCTCGATCATGCCCGAGATGGTCAGCGGCATGCCGTTAACGTGCAAGAACATAAGGCCCGCCAAAAACGCGATACCGCCCAGCATGTTAAGGATGATCTGGGTGAAAGCGTTCTTGATGGCCTCGGGCGTGCGCGTGTAGCCAATCATAAGGAACGAGCACACGGTGGTGATTTCCCAGCCGCAGAACAGCCACTCAAGGTTGTCGCTCGTCACGATGACGAACATGGCTGAGAGGAACAGGAACATAAGCGCCAGGAACTGCGGGCGACGGTCGGGCGCGGTCTGCCCGCGCAGTGCGGCCTCGTGCTCGTCGTGGGCCTGGAAGTCCTTCATATAACCCAAGGCATACACGCAGATGAGGCTGCCAACAATGCCGACGGCGAGGACCATGATCACGCTCATGTAGTCCAGGTAGAGCGGCGTCGCCGTGACGGCTTCGGCCGCGGGCAGCGTCATGGCTGCAAAGGCGAGCGAGCCCACCAGCTGGACTATGCCGAGCACCATGGTGAGCGCGTTCCTATATTTGTACGCGTTGTACAGGATGACGGCGCACAGAATTACGTCGATGACGGAGCTGATGATCGAGAGCACATGCGAGGTGCCGGGGGCAACCTCAAAGCTCTGCGGACCCGTGCCAAAAAACATGACGGCGACTACAACTGTCACCGCCATAATAATGCCGGAGCCTATGAGCCCCACCGCATCGCGGGCGCGGTCACCGCGCGCGAGCAGCATGCCCAGCGCCGGTACCAGCGGAAACAGGGTAAGGAAATACAGTAGCGTCATACCATCACTCCCCCATGCAAAAACGCTGCAATTGTTTAACGTTATAGCTCAATTGAGGAATAGCGGCGGCAGGTTTTCGGTCAACTGGGGAGTTTTAGGCGTACGGGGTAAGGGCACGTCCGCTTTGGAGCAGAGAGGCGGCAAGAAAAATGCGCCCCGTGGGCGCACCATCCCGTTTGCTATTCCGCCTTTTTAACGCGCGGCTTGCGACCGCGCGGCTTATCGACCAGTGCGGACTCACCGCTCTCACGGTACTGACGGCACCAAGCCTTGACCGAAGACTCGCTGGGAATCTTGTGCTTGATCATGGCCTCGCGAACCGTCAAGCCGTTTTCCAGACGGTCCTTAACCACAGCGAGCTTTACGTTGTACGAATAGGTGTGATGATGCGAACCGGCATTGAGAACGGCGTCGGCACCGCCCACGGCATACGCGCGGGCCCACTGACGAGCCGTGGCCTGGGGAATGCCAAGCTCCGCAGCGAGGGCGCGATGACCGACCCCCTCTTGGAGGATCTCGACGGCGCGCTGCCTAACCTCGGGCGCATGCGTGCGAGTCCTAGTTGCTTCCGACATACCTGCCACTTCTTAGCCTTAACCGTTAATCTGCCTTCTTACGTGCAAGTTAGATAGTAGCATTTTACTGTTTGCTCAAAGCAGTTAATTAAAATAGACGCGGCGTTATCTGGGCATTTGGCACCAAATTACGACATTTCTTTATCGATTATTTACGCTGGTAGCTGACTCGCAGCTAATCGTCATTCGCTTGTCAACAAAATTGGCGTCTCTTTATGTCCTTTGGTATAGAGGATATAGTTATTAACCCCTCCCCCAATAATTTTGAGTGATCTGCAAGGCAGTAGACGTCCTCACTCCTCATGATTACCGCGCATTACCATCCACAGGAGCAAAACAAAAAGGGCGGGACCTGCTGCGTTTGCAGGCCCCGCACCGGTTGACACCCGACGGGACACAGCCGGGCGAGACGGATCCGTGCTACCGCCCCGCCTGGCCGCGATGTTCAACTACAGCTCGTTGGCCGCGTGATACGCCGTGCGAATGGCGCTCGCGATGTCGGCGGTGCGCTCGCCCGAGCAGTCGCCCACGCAGGTCACGGGCACCGTCACGCCGTCCAGGTCAAACGCGTTGGCCTTGGAGCCCACGGCCATCACCACGTAATCGCAGGCGATCTTCACCGGCTCCTCGGCGCCGTCCTCGGCGGTGCGAACGGCCTCCACGCCCTCGTCAGTAATGGCGGTCAGGCGGGTCTTCACGTGCTGCTCCACGTTGTGCTCGGCAAAGTCGCTCATAATCAGCGGCAGGATGGTCTCGGACTCGCCCGCGGCAATCTTGTCGAGCATCTCCACGATCGCCACCTCGCAGCCGTGCTGCAGCAGATACTCGGCAGTCTCGGTGCCCACCAGGCCACCGCCAATGACGGCGACGCGGCCGCTGAGCTCCACCTTGCCGGCCAGCACGTCCCAGCTCGAGACGACCTTGTCCGAGTCGGCGCCCGGAACGGGGATGACCACGTCGTGCGCGCCCACGGCCACAATCGCGGCGTCGGCGGCGTTGAGGTCCTCAGCGGTAGCGGCATGGCTGAGCTCAACCTTCACGCCCAGGCCAGGCAGAATCTTCTCGTAGTACTCGACCGAGCGCATGATCTCGTCCTTGCGCGGAGGCGCAGCCGCCAGCACAATCTGGCCGCCCAAGTGATCGCTCGCCTCGTAGATGGTCACGTCGTAGCCGCGCTTGGCCGCCACGCGTGCGGCCTCCAGGCCGGCAATACCGCCGCCCACCACGGCGATCTTCTTGTCGCCCTCGCCCGGCTTGATGGCGATGGTCGCCTCGTCGCCGTTCTCGGCATTGAGCACGCACGAGATGTACTTGCGGTTTTGAATCGCGTCGACGCAGCCCTTGTTGCAGTTGAGGCACTCGCGGATGGGCTCGCCCGTAGCGGCCTTCAGCGCAATGTCGGGGTCGCACATGAGCGAGCGGCCATAGGCGATGATGTCGGCGGCGCCGTCTTCCAGAATCTTCTCGCCGGCCTCGACCGAGACAACGCGGCCGACGGTTGCCACCGGCACGGAGACCAGGGCCTTGACGCGCTCGGCCACGGGCAGCGTCCAGTTGTAGGGCATGGCGCCCATGGGCGGAATGGTGTCGCCCATGTTGCCGGTGTGGTTGGCCTGTGCGACCTGGATCATATCGATGCCCGCGCCCTCGAGCAGCTTGGCAAACTCGCAGGCCTCGTCGGGCTGCAGGCCGCCCTTGCCGCGCGGCGTGCCGTCGGGGTTCTCCATGATCACGGGGAGCTTGTACTCCACCATCAGCTGCGGCGCGGCCTCCTTAATGGCAGCGACGACCTCCAGCGCGTAGCGAACGCGGTTCTCGAACGAACCACCGTACTCGTCGGTGCGTTGGTTGAGGATGGCCGAGCACAGCGAACCCACCAAGCGGTCGCCGTGGACCTCGATGGCATCGATCCCGGCCTGCTGTGCGCGAGCGGCCGAGGCAGCGATGGCCTCCTTGATCTGGGTGAGTTGCTCCACACTCGCCTCGTTCACAAAGTGCTGCATGTCGTGGTGCAGCTTGGCGTAGGCCTGGTTGCGGATCTCGTTGGACTCGGCCATCTTGGCGGCAAAGGTCTCCTCGTCGCCGGCGGCCTTGGCCTCCTGCGCGGCCTTGGCGGCGGCCATGGATCCCATGACCATGCGGCCGACACCGGGCACATCGTACTCGGGGTGGAACAGCTGCAGCGCGACCTTGGCGCCGTGCTTGTGGACGACGTCGGCCAGGGCCTTAAACGTGGGGATCTGGGCGTCGGTTGCCAGCTTGGGCGTGGGGCTCGCGGTCATGACGGGAGCGACGTCGCCGATGACGATGTAGCTCACGCCGCCACGGGCCAGGCGCTCGTAAAAAGCCAGGCTGCGCTCGCCGATGGAACCGTCACGCTCCTCGTAGCCGGTGGTCAGCGGCGGAAACATAATGCGGTTCTTGAGCTCAAGGGGGCCAACCGTAATGGGCTGGAGCAGCTTGGATGCAGGTGTGGTCATGGACATTCCTCTCTTGTAGGCGCGGCGGCGATGTTGCCGCGTAGTTGTCTAGAGGATATGGCATGGGGGCACAGCGGCACAACGGAAATCGGCGAATATCAGGTGGCGGCAGGTGGATGGGGGTGGGCGGGGCGGCCCGTCGGTTTGTCTCAATCTGTAACAGTTACGCGGCAAAACTGGGTCTTACTGTTACAGATCAAGATATTCCTCTCGACCCATCCTCAACAATCTCGATCTGTAACAGCTAGGCCCACTTTTGACCCCTACCTGTTACAGATCGAGACAAACCAAACCCGCCTGCTAGAAAATCTCAATCTATAACAACAACTCGGCAAAATCCGTCCCTCGTGTTACAGATTTAGACAAACACGACCCAACCCACCGGTATATCTCGATCTGTAACACCCAGCCGCCTAAATCGGGTCTAGATGTTACAGATCGAGATTTTGTTTGAGAGGCCGAGAATTGGACCGAAAACACGGTCCCGGAATAACAAAAAAGCTCGCCGGCTAGGCCGACGAGCTGCAAGTTCTTGGTCGCGGGGGTAGGATTTGAACCTACGACCTCCGGGTTATGAGCCCGGCGAGCTACCAGACTGCTCCACCCCGCAATGTCTGGGCGCCTCATGTGCGCAAGAAAGAATAATACGCGGGAGTTCGGTAAACGGCAAGGAAAATCTCGTAGAGCATAATTCCTTCATATTTAAACCCCTCAGCCCCTATCACCGTAAACGAATCGCAGCCGAGCGCCGTCGACGGCACGTATACAATGGTGCGCGTCCTTTTATGCCAACACCGGGAGTAGACATGCTGCTCGCTATCGATATGGGAAACACGCAGACGGCCATGGGGCTGTTTGACGGAGACGAGCTGGTGCAGTCGTGGCGTATGCCCACCGACCGCTCCTATACCGCCGACGAGATCCACGTGCGCCTGATGGGCTTCTTTAAGATGTACGACCTCTCGCTCGGCGCGGTCGACGCGATCGCCTTTGCCGGCGTGGTGCCGCAGCTCTCGCGCGAGTGGCACGCCGTGGCCGACCGCATTGCCGCGGACGCCATCGTCATCGGGCCGCAGACGGCCGCCGTGACCAAGCTGCGGGCGGCGCGCCCCCAGGCCGTTGGTGCCGACCGCATCGCCAACGCCGTCGCTGCCGAGACCTTCTACGACGCGCCGGCGATCGTGGTGGACTTTGGCACCGCAACCAATATCGACGTCATTGATGAGGACGGCTATTACATTGGCGGAGCGATTGCGCCGGGCATCCGTATCTCCATGGACGCGCTTGCTGCCCGTGCCGCCAAGCTCGCCAGCGTGCCGCTCGAGGCGCCCGAGCACGCCATCGGCCGCGATACCGAGGAGTGCATCAAGGTCGGCGCCGTAACGGGCGCCGCCGCCATGGCTGAGGGCCTGGTCGCGCGCATGAAGCGCGAGCTGGGCCGCGAGGATGCCACCGTTATCGCCACGGGCGGTCTCGCCAGCATCGTCGCCGATTCGACCGATGCCTTCGACGTGGTCGACGGACAGCTCACCATCAAGGGTATCTGCGAAATCTACCGCCGCATGCAGGAGCTGGGATAGAGCAGGAGCTTAAGTCAAGCACGCCCGATGCCACAGTCCCCGCAAACGTTCGCCAAGCCCATTCCCCAGACAGGCGAAACCCTCCCCGGCACAGGCCGAAGAGGGCTTCGTTGTCATCGTTATCTTTGAGCGCGAGCGCCCCGCGCTACAGCCCGCGAATTCGTACAGCCTCGGGCGGAAACTCCTGCTCGCCGGCATCGGTCTTGATGGTCGCGCGACCCCAGATGTCCAGGCCCGCAAACACACCGACCGCAAGCGGCAAACCGTTGGGCGACACCGCCGCGACCTGACGACCCAGCAGTGGCACCATGTCAAAGTACTCGCCCAGCACCGGAGCCAGCGGGCCGGCGGCGCCCTGCGGGGTGTTCGCGACGGCAGCCCAGGTATCCACGCGGACCAGCACGGCGGCGGCCAATGCCTCGATCAGCGCCTCATCTGCCATATCCACGCCAAGCTCACCCAGCGCCGCACGCTCAATATCAACCGTCACCGCGGCAAACATGCCCGCAGCACCGGCACCGCCGTTCACGGCAACACGCGCGAGCGACGCCTCAAACGCAGGCGCACCGCACACGATATCGCTCGGCCACTGGATACCCACTTTACCGGCAAGGCCCAACCCCGGCGTCGAAGCCGTGCCCACGAGCGCGTCCATCATGCCCATCGCGGCCACAAACGGCAGGCCGTGGAAGGCGTGCATGTTCACATCGGGGCGCACAACCAGCGAAAACGTCAGCGAAGCATCGCCCACGCTCCACGCGCACCAGCCCGCGGACACGCCCTCGCGACCCGCGTCACGCGCCGCGTCGAGCTCGGTGCCAGCGGCAACAGCATTCATCTCGATCATCTACATACGCCCCAATTCGCCCACGATATGGCCCACGCGATCCTCGGGCTCCTTGACCTCGACGCCGTTGTAGCGGAAGAACCGCGCCGGGTCGTGCATCAGATCCTCGAGCGGCACCAGCACAAAGTCACGCTCGCCGATCAGCGGATGCGGCAGGCGCAGCTTTTTGCCGCCGTGGGTCTCGCCGTCCATCCACAGCAGGTCCAAGTCGATGGTGCGCGGGCCGTTGGCCTTGGCCTTTTTGGAACGGTCGCGGCCCAGCTCGGCCTCGATCTTCATGAGCTCGTCGAGCAGCACCAACGGCGCCAGCTCGGTCTTAATCTCGATGACGGCGTTGGCAAACGCGTCCTGGCGCATCTCGTAGGCCGGCTCGCTCTCGTAGATCTTGGAGGAGTTGGACACGCAGGTGAGCGGAATTTCGGCGATCATGTCGCGCGCGGCGCGGATGTTGTCGCAACGATGCCCCAGGTTGGAGCCCACGGCCACAAACGCGCGACGCGGCTGCGGCTTGGCGACAGCCCAGTAGCCGTTCAGGAACTGCGCAAAACCCGCGGCGTCGTGCACGCGCACGATGTTGGCACCGGCCTGGATGGCGCCCAGGCACACGCCAAACGTAGCGGCATCGCGCTCGGCGGCCTCGGTCACGCCCGAGACGGCGCCCACAAAGCGCTTGCGCGATACGGCGCACATGAGCGGATAGCCCAGTGACGCCATCTTGGCAGTCTCGCGCTGGATGACGATGTCCTCGTTAGCCGACTTACCAAAGCCCGGGCCAGGATCGATGCAGATGCGGTCGCGCGACACGCCGGCATGGATGAGCGTGCGGGCCTGGTCGGACAGAAAGCCCATGACGCGGCGCATGATGGGCGCCGAATCGGGCAGGGTAAAGCGGCGGAGCTGCGAGGTGGGCACATAGGCCTCCTCACGGCGGGCACTGCGGCGCATCATGGCGGCCAGGCGGTCATTGGACTCCGATGCGGCCTCGGTGGCTGCGGGCGCGGCCTCGGGCGCGGGCGCGACGGTCTCGGCGGCAGCAGCCTGCTCGGCGGCCGGCGTCTCCTGCTCGCTTGCAGGCTCGGACGTGGGCTCCGGTTCGCCAAACGGCAACGAGGGCTGCACCACGCCGCCCGGAAGCTTGGCCTCCGGCTTAAGCTCGCCCAGCAACTTGCCGCGACGGCGGCGAGCCGGCTTCTCGGCCTCACGCGCGGCCTCGGCAGCCGCCTCGCGCGCCTTCTCGGCAACAAACGCCGCTGCCGAGGTATCGAGCTGCACCGTTGCGTGCGTGCGAGCGGGCGCGGCGACCTCGCCGGCATGCATCACGACGACGCCGCAGGTACTCGTCTTAACAAACTCGACCATCTTGGGATCGGTGAAGCCCGTCACGTCGTTGACGATCGAGGCGCCGCAGCGCACGGCCGCCTTGGCAACCGCCACATGACGCGTGTCGATCGAGACGATGGCGCCCTCCTTGGCCAGCGCGCGCACCACGGGCAGCACGCGGCGAGCCTCCTCGTCGGGGTTGACCGGGGTAAAACCAGGGCGTGTGGACTCGCCGCCCACGTCGATGATGTCGGCGCCGGCGTCGAGCATCGCCAGGCCGTACTCGATGGCGGCATCGGGGTCGAAGTGCTCCCCGCCGTCGCTAAACGAATCGGGCGTCACGTTGAGGACGCCCATGATGCGCGGACGGTCAAAGCTGAGCTCGTACTTTCCGCACCGCCATGTCTTGCTGTCGTTCGCCATGAACATCCTCCTAAAATGCCCACGCCGCCGAGCTTGGGGAGCTGGCGGCGGGGTCGCTTTGCACTCAGTCTTTCTATTGTATCCGCGCGCGCGGGCTAGAACGCAAACGCGGCCGCGATGTCGCAAGAAATCAGCAGGTCGGCATTTGCATCCTGATCGGTGGGAGCAAGGTTGCATATGGCCAGCGTATCGCCGGTAAAGTATCGCGTAAGGCCTGCCGCCGGATACACCACGAGCGAGGTCCCGCCCACAATGAGGGCATCGGCCGCGGCGATGGCGGCAACGGCACCGGTCAACACATGCTCGTCGAGTGGCTCTTCGTAGAGCACCACATCGGGCTTGATGCGGCCGCCGCACGCGGGGCACGCGGGCACGCCCGCGGCATCCTCGTGCTCGCGCGAGCAAATCCACTCGGCGCTATAGACCGCGCCGCACGACTGGCAAATGTTGTGATGGACCGATCCGTGCAGCTCGAACACGCGCTGTGAGCCAGCCATCTGATGCAGACCGTCGATATTTTGCGTCACCACGGCGTCGAGCTTGCCGGCGCGCTCCAGCTCGGCCAGTTTGGTGTGGCAGCGGTTGGGCTTAGCGTTAAGCGCGATCATCTTGGTGCGGTAAAAGTCGAAGAACTCCGCAGGATGCGCCTCGTAAAAGCTATGCGACAGCATGGTCTCGGGCGGAAAGGCAAACTGCTGGTGATACAGACCGTCCACGCTGCGGAAATCGGGGATGCCGCTTGCCGTGGAAACACCCGCGCCGCCAAAGAAGACCACGCGCTTGTGGGTGTCAAACAGATCCGCCAGGGCGGCGGAGGCCTGTTTGGGGTTTGATATTGCCTGCGTCATACATGTCCTCCGTCCGTGTCTCCGGGACGGCGGCGTTCGCACCATCACTCGCGGACTCCGCCCCGCTCTTGTTGCGTTAATCTTAAGCCTGCCAACCCCGTCGAAAGGACACCATGCCTCAGACTTACACCTTTGCCTCGTGGAACGTCAACGGCCTGCGCGCCGTGCTCAAAAAGGACCCGAGCTTTATCCAGATCGCGCAAGAACTCGACGTCGATATCCTGGCGCTGCAAGAGACCAAGTTGCAAGAAGGCCAGGTCGATATTGACCTGCCCGGCTATCACCAAACCTGGAGCTACGCCGAGCGCAAGGGCTACTCGGGCACCGCGGTCTTTAGCCGCCAGGAACCGCTGCGCGTGCTGCACGCCGACGCGCTGCTACCCTACGCCGGCGAGGGCGAGGCGGCCGAGCTCGTCGCCCAAGCCGCAACCGAGGGCCGCGTCTGTGCGCTCGAGTTCGACAAGTTTTGGTTTGTGGATGTCTACACGCCCAACGCGCAAAACGAACTCGCGCGCATCGATGTGCGCATGGCCTGGGACGATGCCTACCGCGGCTTTTTGAGCGCGCTCGAGTGCGAGACCGGCAAGCCCGTCGTAACTTGCGGCGACTTTAACGTGGCACACGAGGAGATCGACCTTAAGAACCCCAAGTCCAACCGCGGCAACGCCGGCTTTTCGGACGAAGAACGCGGCAAGTTTACCGAGCTGCTCAACGGCGGGTTTACCGATACCTGGCGCGCGGCAAACCCCGACGTCGAGGGCGTCTACAGCTGGTGGAGCTACCGCTTTAATGCCCGTAAGAACAACGCAGGCTGGCGCATCGACTACTTCCTGGTAAGCGATGCAATCGCCGCCAACGTTCGCGACACCGGTATCCGTGGCGATATCTTCGGCAGCGACCACTGCCCCGTCACCCTCACGCTAGAGCTCTAGCCCCAAGTAATTTCCTGGGAGACAGAGGAAAACAGATCATGTGACCCCTCTCCCCCTATAAGTTGCGGTGGAATAGTTCCTGTTTGGGCAGCAAATAGCCAAAAACGAGAACTATTCCACCGAAAGTTCGTGAGGGAACGCGAAATGCCTTACAGCCCGTATTTCACGACGACACGGTTAATGCGACGGCACCAAGGCTTGTACAAGGCGGCCAAGAACACGCAGGTCGCGAGACCGTGTGTGATATCGAACGGCACTGCCGTGGCAAGACGCGCCATGGCACCCGCCCACGTGAGCGGTTGAACAAAACCGATAATGTCGTAGGCGTTGATCACAACGCCGTACAGCAAACCCGAAGCAAAGCCGTAGGTCAGCAGCGCCGGCATACGCACGGCGCCATCGGCGCGATCAAAAGCGCCGGCATGCGCCAGCGCACCGCCAACATATCCCACGAGCCCCCAGGCATACATCTGCCACGGCGTCCACATGCCCTGCCCAAAAAAGAAATTGCTGGTCAGCGCCGCCAACGCACCGACCATAAAGCCGTTACGACGACCGAGTGTCGCCCCGGCGATAATGGCGATGGCGCTCACGGGTTTAAAGTCGGGAATGGGTCCAAACAGGATGCGCCCCGCCGCCGCCAGCGCCGCCAGCACCAGCGTGGGCATAATCTGACGCAGGCCTGGACGCGATGCCTCATAGCCCGCAAAGAACAGCGCAAGCACCAACGCCACCACAACCAGCATGGCCAACGCTGTCTGCTCAACACCCGCCAGCAACGCGGCAGCCATCACCGCCGGCACCGCCAACAACAGCGGGATCTCCAGTTTTGCAAGCAAACGCGAGAAACGACAGTCCGTCATCCCATCACGCCCTATAGAACACGTTGTCGGCAAAGAAGTCGGCCGGGGACTCCATGCAGGCAATCTCGCCGTCAAACATCATGGCGACGTCGTCGGCTACCTGCTCGGCAAAGTCCAAATCGTGCGTAGCCATGATGACGGTGCCGCCAGCCTTCGCATGGTCACGCAGGGCGCGGGCGATGGTGCGGCGGCTGAACAGGTCTAGACCCTTGGTGGGCTCATCGAGCAATAGCAGTTCGGGGCCGATTAGCAGCAGTTTTGCCAATGCAAGCAGTTGACGCTGCCCGCCCGAAAGATCGTACGGATGGCGTCCATCCAGACCCGACAACCCCAAGCTCGCCGCACGCTCCCGCGCCAAGTTCTCGTCATATCCGCAGGTCGAGGCCCATTCCATCAGCTCATCGCGAACCGTCTCGGCAACCAGCAATGCTTTGGGATTCTGAGGCAGCAGCGCCGCCGAGGCCGCTCCGCGCACCATGCGGCCGCGCTGCAGCTTGGCGGTCTTCGCCAGCACCGAGAGTATCGTCGACTTACCGCATCCGTTGCCGCCCACGATCGCATGCACCGCACCGGCCGAAAACGACGCATCGAGCCCGCGCAGCACCCAGCCGGACGCTCGATCGTAGCGAAACCAGCCTTCCGACAGGGTGGTAGCCGACCCGCCGTGCATTTTTTGGAGTATTCTGCTTCCATCCGTGCGCGGGAAAGCTTCCGAGCCGTTTTCGAGCGACGTTTGCGCCACAAATTCTGACGATTTGTCCAATTCTGAACTTTTTTTCGCGCTCGATACGTCCCCGGGCGGCTCTGGAGAGCCCAAATTGTCCTCACGCCTGCTGAATACTCCTTTATTTGCACATCGGATGGCACCCCACCCCAACATGTCATCGGAAAACAGCGATTCTCGGCGTCCCAAAGAAGCCATATCCGCCACCTCGCGCACGCGACCGTCCTCAATCCGGTACGCACACGTCGCGTATTCGAGCATTGGGCGCGGCTGATGCGTCGCCACAACAACCGTGCAGCCCAGCTCGCGATTCACACGAAACAGCGCGTGCAGGAAATTCTTCTCCGCAACCGGATCAAGCTGAGACGTGGGCTCGTCGAGTAGCAGCACACGCGGACGCAGCGCCAGGACGGCGGCAAGCGACAGCAGCTGCTTGCGGCCACCCGAAAGCGTATCGGTATCACGATGAAGCCAGTCCTCCAGACCAAAGAAATAGCTGGTCTCGGCAACACGGCGGCGCATCTCGTCGCGCGACACACCCAGATTCTCTAGGCCAAACGCCATCTCGTGCCACACGGTCTCGCACACAATCTGGTTCTCGGGATCCTGAAACACATAACCCACGCGCTCCGCCGATGCCCGCACATCCATGTCGGCGACGGGCTCGCCCAGCACGCGCAGTTCGCCAGTGCGCTCGCCCGCTGGAGCGATCTCGGGCTTGAGCAGCGACAGCAGCGTCGACTTGCCCGAACCGGTACCGCCAACAAGCAGCGCAAACGCACCTTGGGAAACAGACCAGTCGAGCCCCTCGAGCACCGCAGCATCAGCATCGGGGTAGGCAAAGCTCAGGCTCCGCACCTCAATCGCCGGCATATCCGGGCCGCACGCCGCGCCCGACACCGGGCCCCTATCCAACCGAGCCATCAGCCAAACCTCCTCTCATCAATCGCGTGCAATGCGCAAGGCAGCATCATCCAGGCAGCGTACACGACATAGCCCAGCCACGGCGCCGGCACCGAGAGCTGCGGATAAAACGAATACTGCGTCGTCGCGGTCGCCGCCACGGCCACCGCGGCGGCACCAAACAGCGCGAGCCCGACCAGCGCGGCAACGTCGCTGCGCCCCAGTCGATACCGCGCATACGTCGTACGACGTGTCGCGGCACCCCACCCGCGCGAGCGCATCGCGTCCGCGCGCTCCAGCGAATCTTCCATGCCCCAGCCCATCAACACGCTCGACGCCCGCAGGCGCGATCGCACGGGATCGGTGGGCGCGCGGCCCGGCACATCAATCGCATCCTGCACCGCCAGCACCGTACGACCGCGGCGCAAAAACTGCGGGATAAGCCTCATGCACATCGAGATCATGAGCGCAATCACCGGTGCGGCATTACCCAGCAGCGCGAGCACCTTGTCGTATTCGAGCATCGACGCCGCGGCCTCAAACCACAGCACGCTCGCCACAAACAGTCCGCCCATGCACAGGCCATATACCATGCTCTCCAGATACACCGTGCGCATACCAATACGGAACAGCTCCGTCGAGCCCGAGGCGTTAAACAGCGGATTGACCAGCGCGATAATCAAAATCACCGGCAGCTGCCAGCGAAGCGCCCCCAACGTGCGCGCAGCACCGCGCGTCGCAAGCCCGTACGCCAGCCCGCCCGCAAGCGACAGCGCGATCAGCACCGGTTGCATCGAGAACATGGTGAGCCCCAGCGTCAGCACTATATAGAGTGCCGGCACAGCCGGATGCGACATCGAGAATGCCGCGACGGGCTCGCCGCCAAACTCCTCTCGTATGTTGTCCACGGGCACCCCCGTCCCCTCGCTCAAACGACAGCTCCGCAGCACCGCCAACGCCGCACGCAAGCAGCGCAAACGCCACGCCGGCGGCGCAAGCCTCAACCGCCGCAAACCAATCGCTACGCGCTCAACATATGCCTGCGGTATCATATTGCGCCGTGTATCGTTTCCAAACACACGTCTCTATAACGTAACAGGAGATCACATGGACGCAACCGCAATTATCCTCGCTGCCGGCGAGGGCACCCGCATGAAGTCGAACCACTGCAAGGTTTCGCACAAGATCCTGGGTAAGCCCATGGTTCAGTGGATCGTCGACGCCACCATCAAGGCCGGCTGCAGCCGCGTCGTTGTCGTCATCGGCAGCCACGCCGACGAGATGCGCGCCTTCATCGACGGCGCCTATGCCAACAGCGCTACCAAGGTCGAGTGCGTCGAGCAGACCGAGCGCCTGGGCACCGGCCACGCCGTGAAGGTCGCGCTCGAGGCCTGCGGCATCGCGCAAGGCCCCGTCGTGGTGCTCAACGGCGACCTGCCGCTCATCACCGCCGACACCGTCGCCAAGTTCGCGCAAACCGTCGCCACCGGCGAGCTCGCCTGCACCGTCATGACCATGACCCCGCCCGACCCCTTCGGCTACGGCCGCATCAAGCTGGGCGCCGATGGTCAGATCGAGCGTGTCATCGAGCAGAAGGACTGCACGCCCGAGCAGGCCGCCACGCTGCTCGAGTGCAACGCCGGCTGCTACGCCTTTGACGGCGCGCAGCTCGCCGCCCACATTAACGAGATCGGCAACGACAACGCGCAGTCCGAGTACTACCTGCCCGACATGCTCGAAATCCTCAAAGGCCACGGCCAGGCAGTCTCCATCTTCCACTGCGATGACTACCGCGACGGCCTGGGCGTCAACAGCCGCATCCAGCTCGCACAGCTCACTGCCATCGCGCGCGACCGCATCAACGAGCACTGGATGGCCGAGGGCGTTACCTTCATCGACCCCACGCAGGCCTGGATCGGCCCCGATGCCGTCATCGGCCGCGACACCATCGTGTGGCCGCAGACGCATCTGATCGGTCACGTCACCGTGGGCGAAGAGTGCCAGCTCGGCCCCAACAGCCGCCTCACCGACACCACCGTCGGCAGCGGCTGCATCATCGATGAGACCATCGCCATCGAGGCCGTCATCGAGAACGGCGTCGACTGCGGCCCGCGCGCCTACCTGCGCCCGGGCACCCACATGCTCGACGGCTCCAAGGCCGGCACGCACGTGGAGATCAAGAAGTCCACGATCGGCGAGGGCTCCAAGGTGCCGCACCTGTCCTACATCGGCGACACCACCATGGGCTCCGGCGTCAACGTGGGCGCGGGCTCCATCACCTGCAACTACGATGGCGTGCACAAGCACAAGACCGTCATCGGCAAGGACGCCTTCATTGGCTCCGACACCATGATGGTCGCACCCGCCCAGATCGGCGACGGCGCGCTCGTGGCCGCCGGCTCCGTCATCACCGAGCCGGTCCCGTCAGACGCACTCGGCCTGGGCCGCGCCCGTCAGGTAAATATCGAGGGCTGGGCCGCCGATTATCGCCGCCGCCTGCACGAGGACGACGAGGCATAACGTTTTATCAAGCACAAAAGGAGCTGTTCCCATGGGGGGCGGCTCCTTTTTCTATCGTGACCTGCGCAACCGGATGAGTGGTCGGTTCGTGTCCGTTGACGGTAAAGACGTTATCAAGACTCGATAAACCCCGCCGCGCGGTTACAATGCAAAAAGGCATCTATATGGCATTCGATGTATAAAGGAGAAGGGTAATGCCGATTAATGATCCCGAGAAGTCGGAGAATATGCGCAAGTCCATCCGCGTGTATTCCGGTTCCTCCAACCGTCCCCTCGCTCAGAAGATTGCTGAGTACCTTGGGGTCGAGCTTTCGGGCCTTACGCTAAAGCAGTTCGCCAATGGTGAGATTTACGCCCGCTACGACGAGACCGTCCGCGGCGCCGACGTCTTCCTGATTCAGTCCGTGGCCGGCGGCAACGTCAACGACATGCTCATGGAGCTGCTCATCGCCACCGACGCTGCCAAGCGCGCATCCGCCCGCTCCATCACCGCCGTTATCACCCACTACGGCTATGCCCGCCAGGACCGCAAGGCCGGCCCGCGCGAGCCCATCACCGCCCGCCTCGTCGCCAACCTGCTCGAACGCGCCGGCGTCAACCGCATCATCACCCTCGACCTGCACCAGGGCCAGATCCAGGGCTTCTTCGATATCCCGGTTAACCACCTGTCCGCGCTGCCGCTGTTTGGCCAGTACTACAACGACATGCACTTCGACACCGACAACCTGGTTGTCGTCTCCCCCGACGTGGGTCGCGCCAAGGCCGCCAAGAAGCTGTCCGACATGCTCGGCTGCGACCTGGCCATCGCCCACAAGGGCCGTCCGCGCCACAACGCCGCCGAGGTCATGGGCATCATCGGTGACATCAAGGGCAAGACCTGCATCATCAACGACGACATGATCGACACCGCTGGCACCCTGTGCGCCAACGTCAAGGAGCTCAAGGCCATGGGCGCTGGCGACATCTACGTCTGCGCCACCCACGGCATCTTCTCCGGTCCGGCCATCGAGCGTCTGAACGATGCCCCCATCGTCGAGTGCCTCGTCACCGACGCCATTCCCGTCGAGGTCGGCGGCAAGATCAAGACCATCTCGGTCGCCGAGGAGTTCGCTCAGGCCATCTCCGCCGTCTACCACGAGGAGCCCGTCTCCACGCTCGTCGGCGGCGATTTCGCGCTGTAATCCAACGCATATCGCATCATCTTTGATGTTTTTAAAGGGCCGGAAGCTCGCTTCCGGCCCTTTTTCCATCCCTCGCCAACCTTCCCTGGACAGTTAGTTCAGATACGTATTTTTTAAAGCTCCAAAGGACCGTTCGGAGCCTTCTGAGCTCCCCGGCGGATGCCCCGCCGTCCAAAGCTCATCGTTTTCGAGTACAACCGCCGCATATTTACCCTCAAATCGCCCTTAAAGGCCCTTAGAAACGCCTCGATCGCCCGCCGCCTTGTACGTATCTGAACTAACTGTCCGGTAGCTATCGTCAACCTTCGCGGCAGAGCTCAATATCCTGCAATCCCCTCAACCGATTTCTACCGATTTCATAACACCCAGCCGTTCATGGCGCGCAGCGCCCCGCTGAGCGAAAAGAACGGTATGGCGGTCGCATTCTGCCGCCAACTTAGTACGTTATAGCCATGACGACCGTGATTTCACATTTCTCCGCCCTCCGCGCAATTCGTCGCGCACGACGGACGTACTCTGCCCTACCCTGGGACTCCGTTGATAGTGGACAGCAAGCACAGGCCTTGGCTAGCTGCATTCCCAATAATGACGCGATAGACTTTGACGCACTTTCGATACTCGATGCCTGGGATGAAGATGATTCCGAACTACTCGATCTTCTCGTTTCAGACGAAGACAACAGACGCCCCGACAAGCGGCTTCTTCAGCATATTCTCACCGCTCCGCTTCCTGAAGGTGCAATTATGCACGTCGAGGCCGACATCTACGCAACGTCTCCTGCCGTGACAGCCATGCTTTGTTCCAAAAATGAATCAGTCGCCAAAACCTTGATGCTTCTCATGGAACTGCTCGGAACCTACTCCCTTCCTCCCGGGGCAACATACCCCATTGCCCATGACGACATCTGGCCCAAGGGCGATGGCTGCGCAGCGACGGGCGATCTTGATTGCTTGGGCAACCAGTCGGTGGTCGAGCAACAGAACGAAACCCGCTATGAACAGGCACACTACAAATGCGAGCCCGCCACAACTATCGAAGAGCTTGAGGTGGTTGCACGCTTCGCCAAAAGTAGCTCATACACATCGTTTCGCACGGCATTCAAACTTGCCCGACCCGGATCTGCATCCCCAGCCGAATCCCTAATGTTTGCCGTTCTCGGAGCGCCCATGCGCTTTGGAGGATTCGGATGTTGCAGTCTGCCCATGGGAGGCCTGCTACTCAACTATCGAATCGACTTCGACACTCTTGCGGTCAACATGTCCTCGGGCATCCCCTATGCCATCTGCGACCTATATTGCCCGGCAGCCGGAGTCGACAACGAATACAACGGAATTGGGCATGGGCTTCAAAACGCTCGCATCCACGATGGCAATCGAAATAATGGCCTCAAGGCAATGGGCATCCACGTCCTGGTTATCAATCGCGACCAAATGAAAGACCTTGTTGCACTCGAAGCCTTCGCCCAAACGATGCATCGACTCGCAGGAGTCCGATTCCGATATCGCATCAAGGGCTATCGCAAGCGTCAGGCCGCTTGGCTCAACGCTCTGCGGGCCGGAATCGGCCTTGCGCCGGTCTAAACGGCGAATCACCCGTGCGCCGTCGAACAGGGCTGGACAGTTAGTTCAAATACGTATAAATAGACACATTGAATTAGGCTGTTTTGCAGCTATCTCTATACCATTCGCCCTATTTGAAAGCGGGGTAGACTTCAAAACAGCGTCATATGGACTAACTAAAGTTCCAAAACAACGTATCGGCATTGAATTGAGCAATTCGAGTCCTCAGAACTTATACGTATCTGAACTAACTGTCCACCTCGGATTTCGACGGCCGTCCAAACGCCCCCAAACAACCTCAATCGCCCTCCATTTGACAGCTGCAGCGGGGTCGCTCACCATAGCAGACGACAAATCGACGAAAGGAAGCACATGGCAGCTGCACAGCCGCTTAAGATTCGCATGGTTGCCGGGCTTGGCAACCCTGGCGATGAGTATGCCGAGACCCGCCACAACGCAGGTTTCAAAGCAATCGACGAGTTGGCCCGCCAGGCCGGCGTCACGTACTGGAAAAACCAGGCAGGCGCCGAGGTCGCGCTCATCAATATCAACGATGCCGAGGAAGAGGGCGGCAAGCGCCAGATTGTGCTGGTCAAGCCGCAGTCGTACATGAACACCTCGGGTGGCCCCATCTCCAAGCTCTGCCGCGAGTACAAAATTAAGGCCGAAGAGCTGCTCGTAATCCACGACGAGCTCGATATTCCCGCCGGCGACGTACGCGTTAAGGTGGGCGGCGGCCACGCCGGCCACAACGGCCTGCGCTCCATCATCGACAAGATGGGCAGCCGCGACTTTAGCCGCATCCGCACCGGTATCGGCAACCCTCCCGGCAAGATGGCCGTCGCCGACTACGTGCTTAAGCAGCTGCGCGCCCGCGAGGCCGAGGACTTCCAGGACACCTGCGCCCGCGCCGCCGACGCTGCCGGTCTGGCCATCGTCCACGGTGTAATCTACGCCCGCGATCACGTAAACGGCGCCGCCTCTGCCAACGGCAAGCACTAAAACCTACCAAAAAGGGACAGGTTTATTTTGGCAGGTTTTATATGCGGAAACACCCCAGTCGGCACATCGCAATAAACACGCTGCCACCATACATGCATAACGCCCCAAAGGGGCCGGCCTCAACGAAGCGCGAGGCCGGCCCCCTTTGCCGTTTTGCCTGATAAAACCAGCCAAAATAAACCTGTCCCTTTTTGGTAGGTCACTTTTCTCGCCTGCCAAAGATACACGTAAGCGACATGCCCATGAGGGTATAATTTGCACCGTATGTCTGCACAACGCCTGTGCGCGTACGGTTTTATTCGGGCTACCGTCCATTTCCGTGGAGGCACGGTTCGGCAGCCCTAACAAGAGAGGGGTTCTATGTATAAGATCCTGGAGAAGACGCAGTTCTCGGAGAAGGTGTTCAAGTTCCGCATCGAGGCGCCCGCAATCGCCAAGCATGCGCACGCTGGACAGTTCCTCATGGTCCGCGCCAACGAGACGGGCGAGCGCGTCCCGTTTACCCTGGCCGGCTGGAACGGTGACGAGGGCTGGGTCGAGTTCATCTTCATGGTGATCGGCAAGACCACCGAGATGCTGTCCACCTACGAGGCCGGCGAGTCGCTGCGCGACGTCGTGGGCCCGCTGGGCGTTCCTACCGAGATGGCCGAGGGCCCCTGCGCTGTCATTGGCGGCGGCGTCGGCCTGGCAATTGCCTTCCCGGTCGCCAAGCACCTGGTCGAGACCGGTCACGAGGTGCACGCCATCATGGGCGCCCGCACCAAGGACCTCCTGCTCATGGAGGACCAGTTCCGCGAACTCCTCGACGAGGACCACATCCATATCACCACCGACGACGGCTCCTACGGCGAGCAGGGCGTTGTCACCGCTCCGCTGGAGCGCCTGCTGCAGGACAAGGCCGTGAGCCAGGTCTTCTGCGTCGGCCCCGTTCCGATGATGAAGTTCTCGACCCTCACCGCCCAGAAGTACAACACCCCCATCACCGCGTCGCTCAACCCCATCATGGTTGACGGCACCGGTATGTGCGGCTGCTGCCGCGTCGAGGTGGGCGGCGTGACCAAGTTCGCTTGCGTCGACGGCCCCGACTTCGATGCCACCCTGGTCGACTGGGATGACCTTCGTGCCCGCCAGGCCGCTTACCGTTCCGAAGAGGGCGAGTCCCTCAAGGCCTATGAGGAAAAGAGCTGCGCATGCCACTAGTTAACGGTCGTTTCGTTGCCGATATGAAGTCGCCCCGCACCCCCGATAACGAGGAGCCGGCTGCCGAGCGCGCCTGCGACTTCCGCCCCGTCGACAAGGGCTTCACCGAGGAGATGGCGCTGGCCGAGGCCGAGCGCTGCCTCAACTGCAAGAAGCCGTTCTGTGTTGAGGGCTGCCCCGTCAACATCAACATCCCCCGCTTTATCGAGCAGATTCGTGCGAAGGACTTCGGCGGCGCTCTCGATACCATCCGCGAGGACTCCATGCTTCCCGCCATCTGCGGCCGCGTCTGCCCGCAGGAGAACCAGTGCGAGGGCAAGTGCATCCGTGGCAAGAAGTCCGAGCCCGTGGCCATCGGCCAGCTCGAGCGCTTCCTGGGTGACCGCCCCGAGCTCGCCTCCACGCCCAAGATGGCCCCCAAGAACGGCAAGAAGGTCGCCGTCGTCGGCTCCGGCCCGTCCGGCATCACCTGCGCTGGCGAGCTCGCCCGCAACGGCTTTGACGTTACCGTCTTTGAGGCCTTCTTCACCGGCGGCGGCGTGCTGGTCTACGGCATCCCCGAGTTCCGCCTGCCCAAGGCAGTCGTCAAGCGCGAGATTGACGGCCTGGAGGACATGGGCGTCAAGTTTGAGTACAACTCCGTCGTGGGCAACATGGCCACGGCCGAGGAGCTGTTCGAGCAGGGCTTCGACGCCATCTACGTGGCGACCGGCGCTGGCCTGCCCAAGTTCCTCAACGTCCCCGGCGAGAACCTGCCCAACGTCTTCTTCGCTAACGAGTACCTCACCCGCGTGAACCTGATGAAGGCCAACAAGTTCCCCGAGTACGACACCCCCACCAAGCACGGCAAGAACGTCGTCGTCTTTGGTGGCGGCAACGTGGCTATGGACGCCGTCCGTACCGCCAAGCGCCTGGGCGCCGAGCACGCCATCATCGCCTACCGTCGTACCGAGGACGAGATGCCCTGCCGTCGCGCCGAGCTGCACCATGCTAAGGCCGAAGGCGTCGAGGTTCTGCCGCTTGTCTCCCCGCTCGAGTTTGTCGCTGGCGAAGACGGCTCCGTGTGCGCCGTCAAGGTCCAGAAGATGGAGCTCGGCGAGCCTGACGAATCCGGCCGTCGTCGCCCGGTGCCCATCGAGGGCGCCATCGAGGAGATCCCCTGCGACGTCGCGATCTCGGCTATCGGCACCAACGCCAACCCCTTCGCAAAGAAGATCGGCGGCAAGATGGAGCTCAACAAGTGGGGCTACATCGTCGCCGACGAGGAGACCGGCCAGACCACCGATCCCCGCATCTGGGCCGGCGGCGACATCGTCACCGGTGCCGCTACGGTCATTCTGGCGATGGGCGCCGGCAAGAAGGCCGCCGCTTCCATCACCAAGAGCCTGCTGGGCGAGTAATCACCCTCAGCGCTAGCCATCAAACGGCAAAGTCCCCGTCGAGCACATGAACTGCCTCCCATTTCTTGGACATGAGAAATGGGAGGCTTTTTATGCGTGTCGACTTGAGGGTGAAGCACGACATCGAGGCCAGGAAGGCGGCAATCGGGCTCTTCGAGCGAGGC
>NZ_JADPCH010000013.1 GCF_015670745.1 Collinsella aerofaciens
CGTATCGCTTTCTTCTTTGGGCCATCTTGAACACCTTTCGCTCTTAACTAGGTGTCCAATTCATCATACCCACTCCACTGTCTCCCATTTCTCATGTCCAAGTTTTGGGACGCGTTTCACAATGTCGAGTGGGACTCCTGGACAGTCGGATCACGTGGTGGCCCCCTTTGAGAGGGTCACGAGCATCACGGTTCCGTTCTCGGAATTTGCTTCGACCTCTACCGTGCCACCGTGAAGCGCTGCAATCTCCCAAACAAGCGCTAGCCCGAGTCCTGCGCCGCCGTATGCCCTGCTGCGGGATTTATCCAGGCGAAAGAACGGTTGGAAGATGCTCTCACGGTACTGCTTGGGTATTCCCGGGCCCTGGTCCTCGACTCTCAGGAACACGTGGCTGTCGTTGTCGCAGATGGAGACGTTGACAGTCGAGCCGGGGCGGCTGTAATGGATGGCATTTTCGACCAGGTTAAACACCAGCCGATAGAGGAGCGTGTCGCTCCCGATTACTAAAGCGTCTCCAGCACAATTGAGGGCTACGCCCTTATTCTCGGCAAGTGGCGCAAGGTCGGTGAGGACCTCTTCGGACAGGGGGCCGAGTTCAACAGCGTCCCCGCAAGGGACACTGCGGAGCTCACTCATCTCGAGCAATACCTTGGTCATTCGAGACATGCGCTCAGTTTGTTCTTGTAGCAGGCCGAGCAGCTCGGCTGTTTCGGCTTGCAAACCGGAGTGCTCGGAGATGAATAGTTCAATCTGTGCTTGCATAAGGGCGAGCGGGGTGCGCAGCTCGTGTGCGGCGTTGCCGGTAAACTGACGCTGTGCAGAGAACCCTTCGCCAAGACGGGCGATCATGTCGTTGAAAGAGGCGCTGCATCGTTGTAGCTCGGTGGGCACATCTTCGCTGAGTCTGATTTCGCTTAGGTTGTCAGGCTGCACACGCTCAACCTGGGCGGCAAAAGCTCGTAGTGGTTTGAGCGCACGGCCGCTCACAAAGTATGCCAGCACGCCGCCAAGGAGTGTGACTCCGGCCGTGATGCACCAGGTTGTCGTGCCAAAAGACTCCTGTGCGTCGTTTACGACGATCGTGACCTTGTCATCGGGGGTCGCTTTCGTTGGGTCGAACGCCTGGGGCGAATTTTCGCCGGTTGCGTTAAAGGCCGAGATGTTACTGCCGATGGCATCCATGTAGCGCATGCCCGTATAGCCGACCAGGCAGTTCGTCAGCACGCATGCCGCACACGTGAGCAGTGCCGTCGTAATCGTTATGCGCCATTGCAGCGAAAGCCTTTTCATTCGCTATCCTCCATAACGTAGCCCTCTCCAATCCGATTGCGAATCGGGTCGTATCCCAAAGCGCTGCGTAGCTTTTTGCGGAGTGACGAGATGTGAACGCGGGTCGCGTTGCTAAAGCTGTTCACGCTGCTATCCCAAACGTGCTCTATAAGCTCCTCTTGGCTTACCGGTCGCCCCTGATTAAGCATCAGGTATTCCAAGATTCCCGTTTCCTTGCGCGTAAGAGATAGGGCCTCGCTGTCTACGGAAGCGATGCACGCCTTGGTGTCAAAGCGGAGCTTTCCACAGGTTAATACTATGTCGCTTTGTGCAAAGCGCCTGAGGGTAAGGCTGCGGATCCTTGCCGCAAGCTCGTCAAGATGAAACGGCTTGGTAAGGTAATCGTTGGCGCCGGCATCGAGTCCGGCGACCTTGTCGGCGACCTCGCCGCGTGCGGACAGAATCAGTACCTTGGTCTCGCAGTCGGTTTTCCTAAGTTCCCTGAGCACGGTCATGCCATCGATACGGGGAAGGTTGAGGTCGAGTACCACGAGGTCAAAGACTTCGACGCCCAGCAGGTCGAGCGCCTCCTGTCCGTCGTGGCAGCAGTCGACGCTGTACGCCAAGTTTCGCAAGCTGCGCGCGATTGCATCGCACAGCGCTCGCTCGTCTTCGACGATCAAAATACGCATAACAGTCTCCTTGCACATTCCAAATCGCGCTTAACACGGATTTTATAGTCGATATGGTCCAATGGTCGCGTAACGAAAGGAGTGGTCGAGTTGTTTAAAGCGGTAAAACCCATGGTACAGGTCGCTTTGTTGATCGTCGGAATTGCCATGGTGTGCTTTGGTGTTATGCGTGGCGAGGCGGATGCCGTGCTGGCCAAAGCGATTAGGCTGTGCTTGGAGTGTATCGGAATTGGATAAAAGAGAAAACACTGCGTCGCATGTTTTGGCCCGATTTCGCGGATTCATTCAGGCGGCGGCGACGCTGGTCACCAACATTCACCTGCCAAACTTTGCCAAAGGAAGCATCTATCAGGGCGCGGGAAAAACAGTCTGCGTACCTGGACTTAACTGCTATTCGTGCCCCGCGGCATCGGGTGCGTGCCCCATCGGGTCGTTCCAGTCGGTGGTAGGTTCATCCAAGTTCAACTTTTCTTACTATGTTACCGGTACGCTCATTTTGCTCGGCGTGCTGCTGGGACGCTTTGTATGCGGCTTTCTGTGCCCGTTTGGCTGGCTGCAGGAGCTGCTTCATAAGATTCCCGGAAAAAAGTTCTCCACGAAAAAGCTTAAGCCGCTCACGTACATCAAGTACGTCGTGCTGCTGTTTGCCGTGGTGCTGCTGCCCGTCTTGGTGGTTAACGACGTGGGCATGGGCGATCCGTTCTTTTGTAAGTACATCTGTCCGCAGGGCGTGCTCGAGGGCGCCATTCCGCTGGCCATTGCCAATGCCGGCATTCGATCTGCGTTGGGACATCTCTTTACTTGGAAACTTGCCGTTCTCATTGCCGTGGTAGTGCTGAGCGTTTTGTTCTACCGCCCCTTCTGCAAATGGATTTGTCCACTCGGCGCATTCTATGCGCTCATGAATAAGGTGTCCTTGTTGGGGATTCAGGTCGACGCGTGCAAATGCGTCTCGTGCGGCAAGTGTTTAAGGGTTTGTCAGATGGACGTTGATGTGGTCCGCGCGCCCAATCATGCCGAATGTATCCGGTGCGGAAAGTGCATCGGGGCCTGTCCCGTCGATGCCATCAGCTATCGCTATGGCCTGGATGTGTCGGCGGAAAAGCTCCCCTTGACCGCCGATAAAAAGTAAACAAGCTTCGACAAAACGGAGGAATGACCATGAAGCTTTCTAAGATTGCGGCCCTGTTTATGGTGCCGGTGCTGGCCTTGTGTCTTGTGGCGTGTTCGGCGCCTGGTGGCAATGCGAGCGAATCTGCGGGCTCCGATCCTGAGATCGCAGAACTCACTGCGCAGAAGCCGACCAATGCCGACGAGGCCGCCGAGCTGTATGCGAAGCTCATGCAGAAGGAGAACGAGATCTTTTCGAGTGATAACGCGCTGTGGGAAAAGGTATTCAATGCGGCAAATAAAGATTCGGCAATGATTGAGGACGGCAGCAATTACGGCGATTTCCTGCTCAAGACCATCGACGGTGCCAAGGATGAGTTCACGGCGGATGAGCTTAAGACGCTCAAGGCCGGTGCACAGCAGATCAAGGAGATCGAGGACAAGCTCGAGAGCTTGGAGAAGGAGTTCCCCGGCTGTGGAAGCACGCCGAGCGCAGGCGAGAGCGTCGATGCTTCGGCCGCTGGCATGACGGCTGGTGCCAATGCTTCGAGCGAGGCGACGAAGTTCCCCAGCTTTACGGGCAGAGACCTGGATGGCAACGACGTGAGCAGCGACGAGCTGTTCTCTAAGAACAAGGTCACCGTCATGAACTTCTGGTTCACTACTTGCAAGCCGTGCGTGGGCGAGCTGGGCGATCTTGAGAAGCTGAATCAGGAGCTTGCCGAGAAGGGCGGCCAGGTCGTGGGCGTCAATTCCTTTACGCTCGATGGCAACAAGGGCGAGATCGCAGATGCCAAGGACGTGCTGAGCAAGAAGGGCGTGACGTATAAGAACATCTGGTTCAAGTCGGATAGCGAGGCCGGTAAGTTCACGTCAAATTTGTTCTCGTTCCCGACAACGTATGTCATCGATCAGAATGGCAACATCGTAGGGGAGCCCATCGTGGGAGCCATTAGCTCAGCCGAGCAGCGCGCAGCACTCGACAAGCTTATCGACCAGGCGATTGCGAATAGCGAGCAGTAAAAAACGCGTAAAGCATGGCGAGGATCGTGCGCCGCTGCGCGGAGTAGTCCGCTGCCTTTCAAGATAATCTCCACCATATAGAGGTCCCGCTCGGGGCCTCTTCTTTTAGGCGCCGTCCCGTTCGTTTTTTGGCGTGCTTCGTTACATTCCTCACTGGCGCCGGCAAAAAATGGGGATAGAGTAGGACAAACGCGTCGAATACGAACGGCGGGGGAGAGCGGGCAAGTGCGCCCGCGTGGGAGAGGTTGCCGTCCATGTTGGAGCTCAAGAGTATTTGCAAAAGGTACGTTACGCAGTCGTTTACGCAGGTGGCGCTCGATAGCGTAAGCCTGTCTTTTCGCGATAACGAGTTCGTGGCCATTCTGGGTCCCTCGGGCTCGGGCAAAACTACGATGCTCAACGTTATCGGTGGGCTCGATCATTTCGATTCCGGTGACTTGCTGATCGACGGCATATCGACCAAGGACTTTCACGATCGCGATTGGGATGCCTACCGCAACAACCGCATCGGCTTTGTGTTCCAAAGCTATAACCTCATCCCGCATCAGACCATTTTGGAAAACGTGGAGTTGGCGCTTACACTCACGGGCGTGGGCCATACCGAGCGCCGCGAGCGTGCGCGCAAGGCGTTGGAGAAAGTCGGCCTGGGCGAGCACGTTAACAAGCGCCCGAGCCAGCTTTCGGGCGGGCAGATGCAGCGTGTGGCCATCGCCCGCGCCCTGATTAATGATCCCGAGATTGTGCTGGCAGACGAGCCGACCGGCGCTTTGGATTCAACGACATCCGTACAGGTCATGGATCTGCTCAAGGACGTGGCGCGCGACCGTCTGGTTATTATGGTCACGCACAATCCCGAGCTGGCGTACCAGTACGCCACGCGCATCGTCAACCTGGCGGACGGCAAGATCACCGACGATTCCGACCCCTTCGATGTTGCCAAGGCCACGCGCCGCGAGGCCAAGCCTACGCGCAAAACCTCGATGAGCTTTGTGACGGCGCTGGGGCTTTCTGCCCGCAACCTCATGACCAAGAAGGGCCGCACGGCCATGACTGCCTTTGCGGGCTCGATTGGCATTATCGGTATCGCGGCGATTCTGGCGCTGTCCAACGGCGTAAACGGCTACATCAAAAAGGTCGAGGAGGATACGCTCTCGAGCTACCCGCTCACCATCTCCAAGCAGGACTACGACCTGTCGTCCATGATGGGCGGACAGGGGGCTGTGGATGATGAGGCGTCCAACGGCGAGGATTTATCCGACGACGGCACCGACGGCAAGGCTCCGGGAACCGATAAGATTCCCGTGGTCACGGCCGTAAAGGATATGTTTGCAAGTGTTAAGTCCAACGACATGACGAGCTTTAAGGCATGGCTCGATGCCGGTGGCGACGGCATCGACAAAGAGGTCAACGCTATTCAGTACGGCTATGGCGTAACGCCGGTTGTCTATCGCGCGGGCAAGGGAGACGAGAAGCCCGTGCGTCTGGTGCCCAATGCCATGACCGAGGCCATGAGCGGCGGCGCGAGCTCGGCAGCAACGGTGAGCATGGAGTCCATGGGAACCTCGGTCTTCAACGAAATGATTGACGACCAGAGCCTGCTCGACAGCCAATACGACGTCGTGGCGGGGCATTGGCCTACGTCTGCTAACGAAGCCGTGATGGTGCTTTCGAGTCGCGGCACGGTGGGCGACTACACGCTCTACAGCATCGGTGCGTTGGATATCAATGAACTCAACGATCTGGTTAACAGCGCCATGACGGCTGACGGTGGGGTCGAGACGCCCGAGACCGGCGCCGACTTTACCTACGACGATGCGCTGTCCACGACGTTTAAGGTGTTGTCGCCGGCCGATGCCTATCGCAAAAACGAAGAGACCGGCATGTGGACTGACATGTCTGGCGACGCCGATTTTATGACGGCCAAGGTTGCCAACGGTATTGACGTGCACATTGTGGGCGTGGTGCGACCCAACGAGACGGCCAACGCGAGCGCGTTGTCCCCGGGCATTGCCTACACGCATGCGCTGACTCGCCAGCTTATGGAGCGCGCCGCCGATTCGCAGATTGTGCAGGAGCAACTCGCCCACCCCGAGACGGATGTCTTTACGGGCAAGTCTTTCGATGAGCTGCAAGGCGAGGCCAAACAAGGCGTGGACCTGGGCAGCATGTTCAGTGTGGACGAGGCGGCGCTCAAGAGTACGTTCTCGTTCGATACGTCTGCGCTCTCGGGTGCGGCTGGCGGCGGCATTGATCTAACGGGCGTCGATCTGTCGGGCCTGGATATTGATCTTTCGGGCGTTGGCAAGGACATCGACTTCGGTGACATCATGGCCAAAGCGCCGGCTCCAGATTTCTCGGGCATCTTTGACGGCCTGGAACTCACGCCCGAGCAAATGCAGCAGGTGGGAACGCTAGCCAACCAGCTGTTTGAGGGCTTTTTGCAGTCTGATCAGTTTAAGGCGCTGACACCCGATGATCTTAAGGACGCGTCAAAGCTTGCCGCCGCGTTCTCGACGTATCTTGAGAGTGATACGGCAGCCCAGCAAATCCTGGCCCAGCTCAAAGCGCTCGGCGGCGATGCCCTGGCCGAGCGCCTGCAGCAGGCGATGACCGACTATGTGCAAAAGCAGCTGGCTCCGTATCTGCAGCAGGCTATGGATCAGGTGATGAAGTCGATCAGCGATCAGATTGCGGCGACGGTGTCAGCTCAGCTCAGGGCAGGCGCAGCAGGGCTCATGGGCCAGATGGCGACGCAGATGTCGTCGAGTTTTGCTAACCTGGCGAGCGCCATGCGCGTGGATGCGAGTGCCTTTGCTCATGCCATTCACTTCAACATGGACGCCGAGGACCTGAGTTCGCTCATGATGAGCTATGCCAAGGCGTCGAAGCTCACCTACGATAACAATCTGACCACGTTGGGTTATGCGGACGAGGCCGACCCCATTTCGGTCAAGATTTTCCCGCGCGACTTTGAGGCCAAGGAGCGCGTACTCGATCACATCGATGCGTACAACAAGCAGGTCAAAGCCGCTGGCCATGATGATCGGGCAATTTCGTACACCGACTACATGGGCATCATCATGGGTTCGGTGACCGACATCGTGAACACCATCAGCTTGGTGCTCATCGCATTCGTGAGTATCAGCCTGGTGGTGAGTTCCATCATGATCGGCATCATCACCTACATCAGCGTGCTGGAGCGCAAAAAGGAGATTGGCATCCTGCGCGCGATCGGCGCGTCGAAGCGCAACGTGGCCAACGTATTCAATGCCGAGACCTTTATTGAGGGGCTTATCGCCGGTGTCTTTGCCATTGTCGTCGTGGTGGCCGTGAGCTTCCCGGTTAATGCCTGGGCGCTTGCTGCCAAACAGGTGCCCAATCTGATGAGCCTGCCCGTGCAGGATGCGCTGGTGCTCATTGCGATTTCTGTGTTGCTAACGGTCGTTGCCGGCCTGCTGCCCGCTCGCAGCGCGTCCAAAAGGGATCCCGTCGAAGCCCTGCGCTCCGAATAATGTGACAAAAGGGTTGTTCCTTTGTCACATTGAGGCACTTGCGAAATCGGGGTCTAATACTTTTCCGAGAAGTGAACGAGTCAAAATGGACCCCCGAAGCATCGGCACTTTCGAGATGCAATTTCCTGCGGTTTTGCCAACCAAATCCTGCGGTTTTGGCGCCAGAAAATGTCGATGCTTCAGGGGTCCAAAAACGGTCGTTCACTTCTTGGAAAAGTATTAGACCTCGAGATATAGACGATGTTCGCGAGCGGCAATTAGATCGAAAGCCTTTAGTTCTTCTTTGCAGAGAGCATGAGCCTAATTTCCGGATGGGTGTATTCGTCGAATTCTTCTGCGGCCTCGGTGTCAAAGGTGTAGTACGACTTGATAGATTCGTCCTCCGTCTTGATGCTGATTTCTTCATATAGGGAGCCAGCTAAAAATGTCTGTTTAAATTCATCCGACAGGCTGCATGGCGTGAGGAGGCCCGGTGTGGCAACGGAAATGTCCAACCCGTTGAGCGGGGCGCAGAGCGTCGCGATATCCTGCTCGGCGCGGGCGAGGTTGTCTGCGAGGCTTGCCTCGGGGTCGATCTGACTGACGTAATCGACGTCCGTGAGCATGCCGTCTGCATCGAAAGAAAGGTAGACATAGGCTGCTTGAGCGCCGAGGTCATTATCGCGCAGATAGCCGATAATGCGGTAGCCGTAGTCGTGATACGACTCGTATGGGTCGTCTGCCGCGACGCGTTCGCACGCGGGCTCCAAGGCATCTTGCGCGATGGCGAGCTGCTCGGCGGCTGCAGCCTTTCTTGCCTGAAGCTCGTTATTTCCCTGGACAAACTGCGGGATGTAGACGCCAAGCAGCACAATGGCGGGCACTGCGATGAGCGCGATAATCTGTTTCTTGGCGCTCGGAATCACAACGCCGTATGCGGCCGCCATGGCCTCGGCATTGCTCGAGGTTTCGGCCAGCACGTCTGCCGCCGTGGCGACTGCCCCTACGGCGCTGGCAACCTCAGCGGCACCGCCCAGGTTGCGTACGAGATCGTTGTCGCTGTTCTTGAGCAGGCGGCCGGCAGCTTGCGTGGCAAGCACGCCGGCGACCTCCGCGGAATGGTCCTTGTTGGTCTGGGCCACCGCAAGCCTGCTCTGCAGTTCCTTCCACTGTTTGCCCTGCATTCCAAAGCGCGGCGCAAGAGCGCAATAGCAAAAGATGGCGAGTTCGATTACGGTGAGTGCGATAGCGGTATATATGCCCGCGGGTTGGAATTCCTTTTGGTGGAACGCGATATCGTTGATCATTTGGAGCGGCAACATCAATAGGCATGCTACGAACGACATGACGAGTGCGGTCGCTGCGATTTTGGGGTATGTGCAGTACCGCTGGATGCGTTTCTGTTCTTGTTCGGTAAGCTGCTGCATGGGGGCCTCGACTCTCATCGTTTTTTGGGGCGATGCGCACACGCTCTTGAGTATAGATGAGTGGAGGATGTCTGTTGTTCATACATAGCGGTCAACAGCGTGCTGTTGGTGATCGTTTGATCGCGAACGTCGTCTTTTGGAGCATGAAGCCGCTGTCGATGCCCACAAACAGCAAATCGAAGGTGAATGGTTTCCCGAGAAGTGAACGACCTAATTTGGACCCCTGAAGCACCCACATTTTTCGACGCTAAAACCGCAGGATTTGAGTGATAAAACCGCAGGAATTGGCCTTCCAAAAGTGTCGATGCATCGAGGGTCCGATTTCACTCGTTCACTTCGCGGAAAACCATTCACCTTCGTTGCATGAGGCGCCGGATGGAAGGGTGATTATCGTCAAGCTGCTGCCTCTGCCTTGTGAATCATCTGGAGCACAAGGCATAATGCATGTAACAAGGGGGCGGTTCCTTTGTCACATCCGTTGATATGAGAGAAGAGTAGATGATTCTTTCGCTTGCCCCTATGGAGGGGATTACCGGGCATGTGTTCCGTCGCGTGCATGCGGAGTGCTTCGGCGCACTCGATTGCTATTACACGCCGTTTTTGCCGCCGCCGCGGGTGGGCAACCGCTTTGGCGGCAAGGCGTTTAAGGAGATCGATCCTGCCAATAACCAGGGGCTTAACGTAGTGCCTCAGCTGATGTCCAAGAACGCGGACGAGTTTGTGTGGGCGGCACAGGTGCTCGCCGACATGGGCTATCGCGAGGTCAATCTCAACTTGGGTTGCCCCTCGGGGACGGTTGTCGCCAAGGGCAAGGGCTCGGGTTTCTTGCGTAATCTCGACGAACTTGAGGTGTTCTTGAGCGACGTGTGCGAACGCTCGCCGTTGCCGGTATCGGTCAAGACCAGGCTGGGGCTGGAGAGTGACGACGAATACGAGCGCGTGCTCGATCTGTATTGCCGCATACCGTTGGCAGAGCTGATCGTGCACCCGCGCGTACAAAAGGACCGCTATACGGGCACGCCGCGCAAGGAGTTTTATGGCGAGACGCTGGAGCGCGCGCCGTTTCCGGTCGCCTATAACGGTGACATTTTTGATCTTGAGGATATGGACGCGCTGGTTGAGGCCTATCCCGGTACACGCCATGTGATGCTGGGGCGTGGCTTGCTTGCGAACCCCGCGTTGGCTCGCATGGTCAAGGGCGGCCCTGCTGCAACGGCTGCTGAGCTGCAGCGCTTCCACGACACGCTGTTTGCGGCATATGCAGAAGAGATTGGCGGTAATGCGGTCTTTCGCATGAAGGAGTGGTGGTTCTACGCCAAATGCGCCTTCGCCGACCCCGCTACCGTCCACAAGCTCGTGCGCAAGACTAAAAAGGTCGACGAATACCGCGCCGCCGTCGATCGCGTCTTTCGCGAGCAGCCACTTGCGCCCATAGCCCGCTTCCACAGTTAGCTAGTCATTGGGGACGTTCTTTAACGACTAGTCATTTAAGAACGTCCCCAACGACTCTGTTGCACTAGAGCAGGTTCTCCTGTGCCCATGCGATGATGTCGCTCGATTCGTAGAGTGGTTTGCCGTCGATGAACAGGCAGGGAACCTGGCGTTTTCCGCCGACGGCGATGAGTGTCTGCTCGGCTTCGGTATCGGTCGAGATATTGCGCTCGGGGATGGTCACACCGTTATCGGCAAGGAATCGCTTGACTTTTATGCAATACGGGCAGCCGGTCATAACGTACAGCGTGAGCTCATGATTAGTAGCCATGGGTCTCCAATCGGTTGAGGTTTCGATTGAAATACCCAAAGCAGCCGCGGTCTATGCGCGCGTCAACGACGACTCGATGGCCTGGACCAGAAACGCCGTGGCTCCGGTGCCGCAGGGCTTGTCGTAGTAGTCAACAAAGCGCTGGTCGGCAAGATAACCGTGGGCGAGGCCCAGGTATGCTTCGTCTTGGGGCTCGTGTCCCCAGTTAAGGGCAATCCATCGACGGTGCATTGCGACAAGTTTGTGGGCCTCGTTGCTCTCTGGGTCGCCAATGCCCATGGCAATCGAAAGCTGGCCCAGAACAGCGCGTTCAAGTTCCTTCATGTCGTTCCATGTCTCGGGGTCCATGTCCAGCAGCGCTTCATCTGCTGCATCGATAGCCTCATCGCCATAGCGCGCCCGCGCTTCGGCGCCGTAGCGCTCCTCGTTTTCCTGCACGGCGCGCCAGCGTTCCAGTTGCGGCAAGACGGCGCCCATGAGCGAGACGGCTTCGTCGAGTGACATGCCGGTGTTTTGTGCCAGACGCGGGGCACAATCCTCGATCATCGCCTCCATGGTGGTGTCGTAGGTGTACTTGCCGTGGTCGTAGCACCACTTGCAGTAATGGTCGGTCGTGGCGCCCGTGGCGTCGGTGCCGCAGTCGTCGGGCGTGAGTATCATGCCGCAGCTCTGGCAATAATGCTCGGGCATTTCGAGCAGGTGGGGCAGCGGCTCTCCGGTTACGGCGGCAATGAGCTTCATCATGTCGATACCCGGGGTGACTTCGCCGCGCTCCCAACGGCTGACGGCTTGGCGTGTGACGAAGAGCTTGGCGGCGAGCTGCTCCTGGGTAAGGTGATGGGCGCGACGGATGGCAATGAGCTTTTCTGCAAAGGCCATAGCGGCTCCTTTCTGCTGGTTGGCGGCTTAAGCATACGCGGCAGCAGGTGCCCTTCCAAGCAACCGTTGGTTGCACGACGGGGAACCGCGGCGAAGAATTGCGCGCAACGCCCCACACCTTCATGCCGTACAATGGCCGGCATGGAACCTATTGCATACATACATACCGATCTGCCGCAGAAGTTCGGCATTCCGCGCAACAGCTTTTTGGCGCCTCATCTGCAGGGACACATCGTCTTTGAGCCGGAATTTGCCTCCAATGCAGCGGTTGAGGGCCTGGACTCCTTCTCTCACCTATGGCTGTTGTGGCGCTTCGAAAACGGAACGCCCGGCGGCACGGCAAACGACATAGCTGCCGATGCCAAGTCGCAGGACAGGTCTGGCACCAACGTCAAGTGGTCGAAGACCGTGCGTCCGCCGCGTCTGGGCGGAGCCGAGCGCGTGGGTGTCTTTGCCACGCGCAGTCCGTTTCGCCCTAATCCCATCGGGCTCACCTGCGTTAAGCTCGACCGCGTGGAGCTTACCGACGACGGCCCCATCATCCATGTGCTGGGGGCCGATCTGCGCGACGGCACGCCCATCTACGATATCAAGCCCTACATCCCGTTTGCGGACTGCCACCCGGATGCGACCGGCGGCTGGATTGAGGGTGCTCCGTGGCAAGAGCTCGATGTTGAGTTTCCACAAGCGCTGCAGGATATGGTCCCGCCCGCAAAGCTCCCCGGCTTGGTCGAGGTCCTTTGCCAAGATCCGCGCCGCGCGGGCAGCAAGCACGAGCCAAACCGCGTTTACCACTTAGCTTATGCTGGGCTCGACATATCTTTTACGGTCGATAAAACCCAGCTAACCGTAGTCGCCGTCAACGACGCGCAAGACTAACCAGCCATTCGTCCGCACCCGTCAAATTAAGCGCCAAACCCATGCCAAAATCGCCCGTGCTGGTGGACAATAACGCCTACCAAAACAATCACTTTGCACGGGAGTTCAGCATGAAATACGACTTTAGCTCGCTTATCGACCGCCACGGCATGGATTCCATCGCCGTTGACTCCTGGGGCGAGATCCCCGGTATGGCTCCGAACGCACCCGATGAGAGCTTCGATCGCATTCCCATGTGGGTGGCCGACATGAATTTTGCCACGGTGCCCACGGTCCAGGAACACATCATTCAGCGTGCCCAGCACCCCATGTTTGGCTATTTCAATCCGCGCCCCGAGTATTTCGACCGCATCATCGAATGGCAGAGCCGCCGTAATGGCGTCGAGGGCCTGGCACCTGAGCATATCGGCTACGAAAACGGCGTGCTGGGCGGTGTCGTGTCGACGTTGCGCGCGTATGTCCAGCCAGGCGATGCGGTGCTGGTCCACAGCCCTACTTACATCGGCTTTACCAAGTCTATCGAAGCCGCGGGCTATCGCATTGTCCACAGCCCGCTTAAGTTCGACGACCAGGGCGTGTGGCGTATGGACTTTGAGGACATGGAGCACAAGCTCGCCCAAAACCACATCCATGCCGCGGTGTTCTGCTCGCCGCACAATCCCTGCGGCCGCGTATGGGAGCGCGACGAGATTGAGCGCGCCATGGACATCTATCGCCAGCACGATTGCGTGGTGATCTCGGACGAGATTTGGTCCGATATCATCCTGCCGGGGCACAAGCACATCCCGACGCAGTCGGTGAGCGAGGATGCCCGCATGCGCACGGTTGCCCTCTATGCGCCGAGCAAGACGTTTAACCTGGCGGGCCTGGTCGGCAGCTACCACATTGTCTACAACGAGACGCTGCGCGACCGCGTGTGCGCCGTGTCCAACAAGACCCACTACAACGAGATGAATGTCCTCTCCATGCATGCGCTGATCGGCGCCTACCAGCCGCAGGGCTACGAGTGGGTGGACGAGCTCAACCAGGTGCTTGCCGGCAATATCGAGTACTTCTGCACGTATGCAGAAAAACAATGGAAGGGCGTCGCGTTTTCGCGTCCGCAGGGCACGTACATGGTATTTCTGGACTGCACCGAGTGGTGTCGCGAGCATGGCCGTGATATTCAGTGGCTGCTCGACGAGGGCGCCCGCGTGGGCGTGGGGTATCAGGATGGCCGTCCGTTCCACGGGCCCTGCCACATTCGCGTGAATCTGGCGCTGCCGCTTTCGCGCGTAAAAGAGGCGTGCGACCGCCTAGACCGCTACGTTTTTGGGGTATAGGGGTCGCACGATTCGGGTACCGCGGCTTGCGCCCATGTCGTCAATGTGCGTGGGCGCATAGAGCGCAGAGGGTTGCGAGCGCGTTTTCCACGTTCGCTACTTTTCTTGAATTTGTTTGCCGCAAAGGTGCTCAATCGTAATTTCATACAGTTGGACGCCTCTGATACTTTGCTTGATTTCCTCTTCGACCTCTTCGGCAGAAGGATAGTACTTGAGGGCAAACTGTCGGACTTTGTCTTCGACAAACGCCGGGTCATCGTTCACGAGGCGGCAACGGCCAAAAACCACGGTGCTCTGAACATAGGGTGCCCAGTCGTCGTCTTTATACCAATCGTTGCCATAGACGGTAAAGCAGACTTTGTCGCTGCGTTTGAGTGCATCGACCTTATGCCCCGCCTTGGCTCCATGAAAGTAAATTTTGTTGTGCTCGGGGTCAAAGTAGTAGTTAACGGGAATGGCGTAAGGATAGCCGTCGTCTCCGTTGACGGCAAAAATGCCGCGTTTGCAATTAACGAGCAGCTCTCGTGCCTCTTGATCGGTGATAGCGCGCTTCTTCCTGCGAAGAGGTCTAAACATCGTGGGCTTCCTTTCTTTCCGCGTGTTGCGTGCACGATGGTGGGCGGTGTGTCTATATCACGATACTAGTTCAGGCTGCGAGTTCGATGGGAACGCCCCGTTTTCCGCAGATTGAAACGTCCTTCGTTTTGTCGTGGGAGGATTGTCCCTCACAACCCGTCGTTTAGAAGCGTTCTTAATGATTGGTTCCGTTTGCAGGGGAGGCGTGGGACAATACCGACCAAAAGCGATTGATTGTCCTGAAAAAAAAGGGGGTCTCGATGAAAAAGCTGAGGACGCTGGCCGATGTGTTGCGTCAGGCCGGTTTCGTGCGTATCACGGGCCTATTTCTCGTCTTTTATCTTCTGTGTTCAACGGCCGTCTGGCTCTCTGAGCCCACGACCCTAACGTTTGGCGATGGACTTTGGTTTAGCTTTGAGACGGTCTCGACCATCGGCTTTGGTGACATTCCGGCCGAGACACCGGTCGCCCGTGCCATCACGGTCGTCCTGAGCGTTATTAGCATTTTTTACATCGCCATGCTCACGGGCGTGGCGGTGAGCTACTGCAATACGCTCATCAAGATGCGCCAAAAGGACACCATGGCGCGCTTTATGGACGATCTTGAGCGCTTGGAAGAGCTTGACCGCGATGAACTTGCCGATTTGTCGCGACGCGTGCGCGAGTACCGTCGTCGGCAGCGCTAAGACGAACGTCGCGCGTCACGATGAGGGGGACTGAACATGAATATCACCGTGTATCTGGGTGCCAGTGCCGGCAACGACCCGGCGTTTCTGCCCGCGGTGCAGGAGCTGGGCGACTGGATTGGCGCCAATGGGCACGCGCTGGTATACGGCGGGTCCAAGTCGGGACTGATGGGCGCGCTCGCCGATAGCGTACTTAATGCCGACGGGCACGTGACGGGTGTGGAGCCGAGCTTTTTTATCGAGGCCGAGTTTCAACATGACGGTATCGACGACCTCATCGTGACGAGCGATATGGCGGAGCGTAAAGCAAAGATGATCGAGCTCGGCGATGCGTTCATTGCCTTTCCCGGCGGCACGGGAACGCTCGAGGAGATTGCCGAGGTTATGTCCGCGGTGTCGTTGGGGCACCTGAGTGCTCCGTGCATCCTGTATAACCTGGACGGTTACTACAACGACCTCAAGGCACTGCTCGGACACATGATCGATAAGGGCCTATCGAGCCCGCGGCGCCAACAGGGCATCTACTTTGCCGAGGACCTGCACGAGATTGCCTCGATTATCAACGGATGAGCCTTGAGCCTGTCCCGCCGTGCTTCCCGTTGGCGCCGTTTGCAGCGCGGATGGTTGGCTTGTCTGGGCCACATTCGCTCTAAAATAAAACCTATCTTTGTCGATTTTGGCCACGGGAGGACCCGATGGATAGCCTTGCAAAACCCAAAAACCGTGCGCTGTTTTTAGTTAGCGTTGCCGTGACCGGTACGTTCGCAGGCGCCGCGGTCTGGCTGTTCTTTTTTGCGATGGAGCACGGTATCGACTATCTATGGACCGAGATTCCGCACGCGCTGGGCGTTGCTTCGCCCGAGCTTGCCAGCGGCCCGTTTGGCTTTTTGCCGTACCCGTTTTTTGTCTGCCTGCTGGGCGGCTTGGTGATTGGCCTGTACGAAAAGATGACAGGCACCAAGACCGATGACCTCAACCAGGTGATGGCTAAGGTAAAGCAAGACGGGTGCTACCCGTACGACAACCTGGGCAAGCTTTCGCTCGCGGCATTGCTGCCGCTGCTGTTTGGCGGAAGTATTGGACCGGAGGCCGGTCTGACCGGCGTCATCGCGGGCCTGTGCAGCTGGGTCGGCAACCGCATGCGCCGCTTTGGTGCCGAGTTTAGGGAGCTTACGCTGCTGGGTGCCCAGGCTGCCCTGACGGCGCTCTTTACCGCGCCTGTCTTTGGCTTTGTGGCTCCGCTCGCCGGTAGCGCCGACAGCCATGGTGCCAATGATGCTGAGGACCCCGCATCCGTCGAAATCACCATCAAGCTGCCCAAGGCGCAAAAGACGGTGGTCTACGGCATTGCGATTGCCGGCGGTCTGGGCGCCTACCTGCTGCTTGGCCAGCTTGTGGGCGGCGGCATGGGCATGCCCAGATTTGAGTCCGCCGAGGTGGGCAACCTGGAACTTGCCTGGCTCATCCCGCTGGCGTTGGTCGGCACCGTATGCGGCTGGCTGTACTTTGTCTCCGAGCACGCAAGCGAGGCACTGTCCCATGCAATAGGGGAGCGCCCCGTCGCCAAGGCCATGCTGGCCGGTCTGGTACTTGCCGCCTGCGGTACGGCTCTGCCCTTCACCATGTTTGCCGGCGAGACGCAGGCCGACGTGCTCATGGAAACCTATCTGACCATCCCCGCCGGTGTGCTCATCGCGACCGGTCTTGTTAAGGCCATGCTGACCCCCGCCCTCATCAACATGGGCTGGCGCGGCGGCCACTTCTTCCCCGTTATCTTCTCGGGCGTGAGCCTGGGCTACGGCTTTGCTATCCTCACTGGCGCTGATCCGGTCTTTTGCGTCGCCGTCTGCACGGCATCGACGATGGGTGCGGTCATGCGTCAGCCGGTCATGGTCGTGGGCCTGCTGCTCATGTGCTTCCCACTCAAGGGTATCGTCTGCATGATCATCGCCGCAGCCATCGCCGCCGGCATTCCGCTGCCCAAGCCGCTGCGCAAGTAGTACGGTGGCGCACGCCGGGGACATACCGTTTGCCACGGATTTGCGGGAAGGGGCGGCGATCGTGCCCTTCGTGGATTGAGGCTCGCGTGGTTACAGATCGCGTGCTCGATAGACCTTGGTGCTGACAGTGCAGCTGATTGCACATAGCGCGAGGGCCAGTACGGCAATTCCTGCACACAGACAGCCAAGGACGGCAGGATCGGGATTCGCCCCGGCAATCGACATAAGCCAGTTGCTGATGGGGTTGGAGGAGCTCAGCGCTGCCATGGCAAGGCATCCGAGCAGGGCAAACAGGCCGACGGAAAGGCGCAGCGCCTCCATGTGTCCAAATCGAAAGAACAGCGGCTGTGCCAAAAACACCATCATGAGGGAAATGAGCATGGACGCGGTCGAAGCGATTGTGATCTCAAAGACGGTCTGTCCCGTCGAGGGGATACCCGCGCTGTTGAAGAGCGGGATAGAGACGATGCTCAGAAGCGCGGCGGCGCACGCCATGACAGCCGAGAAGACAATGATGCTCAGGTAGCGTGCACAGATGATGTCTTTGCGCGAGATGGGCAGCGTTGCCCGATAGCGCTCCCATCCGTTTTGATTATCGAAGCCGGCCAGCGAACTCATGACCATGATGGGCGACATGGCACTTACCGCGCAGGCGCCGGCGCTCATACCAGAGTCACCGTCCGATGCGTTGGCGAGGGTCAACACGACGAATATGAACAGGCCGACACCCGCGATGCTCGGGACGAGCGTGCGAACGATGGCGAGCTCGGACATAAAGGCGCGTTTCATTTCGAAGCTCCTTTCAGCATGAGGCGCAGATAGTCATCAATGGTTGCCCGATCGCAGGGAATCTCGGGAAAGGCTTCGAGCGTATCGCGACGGTTGGGCACGAGCACGTCCACGCTATAGGCGTGGTGGGCGGCACGGGCGCCTTCGACGCAAGCCATGAGCTCGGACGCCTGTGCTTGGGTGCAGTGGGCGATGCCGGCGCGGTCGGTAATGTCCTCGCGCGGCAGGTCAAACACAATCGAGCCGTTATCGATGCAGATGACGCGGTCGGCGGCGCGATCGAGGTCGGACGTAATATGGCTCGAGAGCAGCACGCTGCGCTGGCCGTCGGAAACAAAGGCGAGCAGCTCATCGAGCAGCTCCTCGCGCGCCATGGGATCGAGGCCCGCGGTGGCTTCGTCCAAAACGAGCAGCTTGGCATTGTGGCTGAGCGCGCAGGCGAGCTGCAGCTTCATGCCCATGCCGCGGGAGAGGTCCTTGACCTTCGTCTTGGGATTGAGGCCAAATCGGTCGATGAATCCGGCGAACGTTTCGCAGCTCCACGTGGGATATGCCGGGCCTACGAGCCTCTCGACCTGGCCCACCTTGAGCGTGGAGGGGAAGGGACACGTGTCCAGGACGAGGCCGATGCGGGAGCGCAGGTGGCGCTGAGTCTCGTCGGGCGCGTCGGCGCCATAGCACTGCCCAAACAGGTGCACCTCGCCGGCATCGAGCTTTATAAGCCCGAGCGCGGCGCGAATGGTCGTTGTCTTGCCGGCGCCGTTTGCGCCCACAAAGCCGACGATCTGGCCGGGCTCTACGGCAAGCGTGACATCGCGTAGCGAAAAGCGGTCGCTCACGCGGCGCGATACACCTTTGAGTTCTAGCAAGGTTTGCATGGCATAGCCTTTCTTGCAGATGGTTACTGCATGGTTTCGGGGGCTACAAGGTCGAGCATCTCGTGTAGTTTGCCGCGCGTGACGCCCAAGGCTTCGGCTTGGCTCGCCGCTTTCGCAAGCAGCTCCTCGATATGGCAGAGCTGGTTTTCGCGCAAGAGCTCCTGGTTGCCCTCGGCGACAAAACAGCCCTTGCCCTGCACGGTGCAGATAAACCCGAGCTGCTCCAGATCGGCGTAGGCGCGCTTGGTGGTGATGACGCTCACACCAAGATCGCTCGCGAGTGCACGGATGCTGGGGAGTTTGGCCCCCGCCGCGAGCGTGCCCGAAAGGATCTGAGCTTTGACTTGCGAGGCTATTTGCTCGTAGATGGGCTTGTCGCTCGAATTGGATAGGATGATGTCCACAGCGGCTCCTTAGCTGTTGGGCTATACGTGTATATAACCGGTAAGCACAGTATATATACACTATGCACAGTTACGCAAGAGACAAATTCGGATTGGGCCGGCTGCCCGGCCCTGACTGATGAATTTGTCCTGATAGGTGCCCTAGATCGGGATTTCGCGGCTACAATAGTGCGGTTACAACGACGTAATGCACTCAATGCAAGAAAGGATCCGCATGGCAAGCCTGTCGGATGAAATCTCGTCGCGCCGCACATTCGCGATCATCAGCCACCCGGACGCCGGTAAGACCACACTTACCGAGAAGCTGCTGCTCTATACCGGCAGCATCCAGACCGCCGGCTCGGTCAAGGGCAAGAGCTCGGCCAAGCATGCCGTCTCGGACTGGATGGACATCGAGAAGGAGCGCGGTATTTCCGTTACCTCCTCGGTGCTGCAGTTCACCTACAACGGCGCCTGCGTCAATATCCTCGATACCCCCGGCCACCAGGACTTCTCGGAGGATACCTACCGTACCCTTATGGCCGCCGACGCCGCGGTCATGGTCGTCGATGGCGCCAAGGGCGTCGAGGCCCAGACCAAAAAGCTCTTTAAGGTCTGTACGCTGCGCCACATTCCCATCTTCACCTTTGTGAACAAGCTCGACCACGAGGCTCGCGATCCGTTTGAGCTCATGGAAGAGATCGAGAACGTCCTGGGCATCAATACGTATCCCATGAACTGGCCGATCGGCAGCGGTCGCAACTTCCGCGGCGTGTTCGATCGTCAGACCCGTCGCGTTATCGCCTTTGAGGGCGACGGCCACGCCAACGCCACCAAGAAGGTCGCCGAGATCGAGGCCGAGCTGGGCGATCCTGCCATGGATGAGCTCATCGGCGAGGAGAACCACAAGAACCTGATGGACGACATCGAGCTGCTCGATGGTGCCGGCGACGAGCTCGACTTGGATGCCGTGGCCTGCGGCAAGCTGAGCCCGGCGTTCTTTGGCTCGGCGCTCACCAACTTTGGCGTGGAGCCCTTCCTTAAGGAGTTCCTGCGTCTGGCCCCGACGCCGCGCGCCTATACCGATACGCTCACCAGCGAGCCGGTCGATCCCTGCCGCGATGACTTTAGCGGCTTTGTGTTTAAGATCCAGGCCAATATGGACAAGAACCACCGCGACCGCATCGCCTTTGTGCGCATTTGCTCGGGCAAGTTCGAGCGTGGCATGGACGCCTTCCACGTGCAGGGCAACCGCAAGCTCAAGCTTGCTACGGGCACGTCGATGATGGCCGATGACCGCGCCATCGTGGACGAGGCGTACGCGGGCGATATCGTGGGCCTGTTCGATCCGGGTATCTTTAGCATCGGCGACACCGTGTGTTCCGGCAAGCGCCACGTGCAGTATCCGCAGATTCCGACGTTTGCCCCCGAGATGTTCGCCCGCATTACGCAGGTCGACACGCTCAAGCGCAAGCAGTTTGTCAAGGGTATGGAGGAGCTTGCCCAGGAGGGCGCCATCCAGATTTTCCGCGAGCTGGGTGCCGGCATGGAGAGCGTCATCGTGGGCGTGGTCGGCGTGCTGCAGTTTGAGGTGCTCGAGCGCCGTCTCAAGGCCGAGTACCGTGTTGAGGTTCGTCGCCAGCCGCTGCCCTATACGGACATCCGCTGGATCCAGAATGACCCCGACACCATCGATATCCCGGGCCTTTCGCTCACGCGCGACACCCTGCGCGTCGAGGACATGCGCGGCGGTAAGCTGCTGCTGTTCACGAGCCCGTGGAACGTGGATTGGGCAACTGACCACAACCCCGACCTTATCCTGTCGGAGTTTGGCAACGTGGCCTTTTAACGCATCGGCGCGGTGGCCCTGCGGGGCTGCCGCGCCATTTACTTGCCTGATGCCGTGTGAGCGGCTATCATACCCACCGTCGTCTCAAGACCGTGACGTCCGAGCAGTTCGGGTCCGATATCCTGCTCGTTAAACCTAAAACCAAAGGAGTACATAATGATCAAGAAGGTCATGGAGGACTACAAGGTCCTGTTGCGGAGCATTCCCGCGGCAACGGTTTCGCTGTTTTTCGTGAGCGTCATCATGATGAACCTGCTGGCCAACAAAGAGCTCATCAGCCTGCCGTATCTGGCACTCGATTGCGGCTTTGTGGTGAGCTGGGTTTCGTTTTTGTGCCAGGACATGATCTGTAAGCGCTTTGGCGCCAAGGCATCCATCAAAATCTCTATCCTCGCGCTGTTGGTCAACCTGGCCGTGAGCCTGTGCTTTTGGGCATGCTCGCTCACGCCTGGCATGTGGGGCGCCTACTACGACACGGGTATGATCGAGGTCAACACCGCCCTTAACGCCACCATCGGCGGCACCTGGTACGTGGTGCTGGGCTCTTCGTTGGCAATGCTCGTTTCTGCCGTGGTTAACTCCACGCTCAACCAGTCGCTCGGCCGCATGCTCAAAAAGAATAACTTTGCGAGCTTCGCCTTCCGCTCCTATGTGTCCACGGGTGTTGGCCAGTTTATCGACAACTTGGTCTTTGCCATTGTGGTGAGCCACACGTTCTTTGGTTGGACCTGGGTGCAGGTCCTTATGTGCTCGCTGACCGGCGCTGTTGCCGAGCTGCTGTGCGAGGTTTTCCTGAGCCCCGTGGGCTACAAGGTCGTGCGCGGCTGGGAGCGCGAGAATGTGGGCTCCGAGTACCTCGAGCGCCACGCAACCGCCTAAGGAGCAAGTATGCGGGTTTTGATCACGGGTGCTTCGGGCGGTATCGGAGCCGCATGCGTGCAACGATTTTTGGACGAGGGCCACGAGGTCGTGGGCTTTGATTTGCTACCGGCGGCGATCAAACACGAGCGCTACCGCCATCTGATCGTTGATGTTCGCAAGCCGGACGCGTTTCCAGACGATCTTGAACCCCAGGTGATCGTGAACGTTGCCGGTACGCAGGATTCGGCTGACGACATCGCCGCCAACCTGTATGGCACCATCAACGTGACCGAGCGCTACGCCTTTGCGGGGGAGGGGCTTGCCGCCAAGCCGGCGCCGGCTATCAAATCCGTGGTCAATGTGGGGTCGGCGAGCGGGCATACGGGATCGGAGTTTCCTGCCTATGCTGCCAGCAAGGGCGGCGTTATCGCCTACACCAAGAACCTTGCAAACCGCCTGGCACCGCAGGCCATTGCCAACAGTGTGGACCCGGGCGGCGTTATCACGCCGCTCAACCGTTGCGTGATGGAAGACGAACACCTGTGGAACCAGATTATGGAGCTCACGCCGCTTAAGCGCTGGGCCACCGCCCAAGAGATCGCCGAGTGGATCTACTTTGTGGGCGTGACCAACCGGTTTATGACCGGGCAGAGTCTGCTAATCGATGGCGGCGAGGCCGGCCGCACACAATTTATTTGGCCCGAATAGGAAATGCGCCCGATGGAAAGCCGTCGGGCGCATTTTTGATGTATCGATTGTTAGCCGAGGCAAGTCCAGTTGACGGGGGTCGAGTCGTGCTGTTCGAGTAGCCGATTGGCTGCCGAGAAGGGGCGTGATCCCATAAAGGCGGGGAGTACTGCCGTGGCACGGTTGGCCGAAAGCGGCGAGGGGTGCGTGGATGCCAGGCAGAACTTGCCGGTTGCCTTGCCCGCACCGATCGCGGCGAGCTTGCCTTCGACCATCTGCTGGGCAAAGCGGCCCCATGCCAAAAAGACAACCGACTGGGGCAGCCTACAGCAGCGCTCGATGATGTAGTCGGTGAGTGTGCTCCAGCCCAGCTTGGCGTGCGAGTTCGCGGCATGCTCGCGCACGGTGAGCGTAGTGTTGAGAAGCAGGACGCCCTGTTGTGCCCATGGTGTTAGATCTCCCGTGGCGGGAATGGGACAACCCAGATCAGCTTTGAGTTCCTTATAGATGTTGCGCAGGCTCGGCGGCAACTTGGTTTGCGTCGCGGGGACCGAGAACGACAGTCCCATTGCCTGGTTGGGTCCGTGATAGGGGTCCTGACCCAAGATGACAACTTTGACCTGGTCGGCCGGCGTGTAGGCGAGGGCATTGAGGATGTCGTCTTGTGCCGGGTAGATGGTCTGCTCGGCACGCAAAAGGGCGATACGCTCGAGCAGCTGGTTCGTAGTGTCACGTACCGGCAGCGGCGCATCGCCCAACCAAGTTGCTATGTTGCGGTCGCGGGTCGCGGCGTCCATGGGGCTCCTTTACGTCAGATGCTCTGCTGGCATCTATTGTAAAGGCGCACCGGTTGCCTTTATGCCGCGGCTGTATGAAGAGTGGGGTCTACGAGACGTGCTCGGGCGCTCCTGCCATGCGAGCCTGTCCATGTGCGCGGAGGCGCGGAAGCTCGACGGTTGCCACCATGACGCCGGTGAGGATGAGGGCGGCGCCAAAGAAGGCGATGGGGCTCAGGACCTCGCCGACCAGGAAGAACGAAAAGACGGCGGAGCATACCGGCTCGAGCGAGAAGGCGAAACCGGTGGTCTCGGCAGGCACGTGGGGCTGCACGAGTGTCTGGGTGATAAAGCCGTAGGCAGAGCAGATGAGTGCGAGCGCGACGACGACCGCGATTTCGCCCGGCGTGCTGGGAAGCGTGAAGCCGCCAAAGGTGAATGCCGCGACGCCCGAGAACAAACCGCCAAAGCCTAGCTGCCAAACGCCCAGAGCCAGCGGATCGACTTCTTCGACAAAGCGCTTGGCCACGATAATGTGGCTGGCATAGATAAAGGCCGAGAGCAGCATGATGATCGCGCCGGGATTCAGGCTGGTAAAGTCGGCGCCCGAGAGCAGCAGCATGCCGCAGGTGACGATAGTCGTGCCGATGAGCACCTTGCGCTCGGGGGCGCGGCGCAGCAGGGCGGCGTTGGCAAACGGCACGATCACGACCGTCAGGCTCTGCAAAAAGCCGGCAGTGGAGGCAGAAGTGAGGCTGGAGCCCAGACACATGCAGGTGAGCTCGGTTGCCATAATGGCGCCGATGATGGCGGCACGGACCATAAGGTCGCGGTTAATGCGCAACGCGTGCTTGTGGAAGAGCAGCAGGCAGACCACAAAGGCGATGATGCAGCGTAGCGCGACGATGCTCGTGGCGTTCATGCTGTCCATGCCGATCTTCATGAGGGGATACGAAAAGCCCCATGCGACGGGAACGGAAAATGAGAGCGCGATTGCTTTTTTGCGATCCATGGGACTCCTTTTGTTACAGAACGGTTACGCAAAAAGGATTCTGCTCCCAGATGTGGATGTAGTAAAGCGAATGTATCTTCAGTATGATTAAGAAATACTAATGTAGGCAGAAAAAGCGCTGGCAAAACGTTTTACGGCTGCATTGATGTGGAGGCACGATGGCATCGCGGTATCAGATTGTTTGTATGGTGGTCGATTGCGGCAGCCTGAAACGTGCGGCCGACGAGCTGGGCTATACGCAAAGCGCGGTGAGCCAGGCCGTCAAGGCGCTCGAGCGCGAGCTGGGCACCACGCTTATCGAGCGCGGTAAGCAGGGTGTTTCGCTTACGCGCGACGGTAAACAATATCTGCCGTACCTGCGCCAGATTGTGACTGCCGAGGCCGAGCTCGAGGGCAAGCGCCAGGAGCTGCTGGGACTTTCGTCGACTGATATTCGCATCGCGACGTTTACCAACGTGAGTCGAACCGTGTTGCCGCGTGTGATCCGCGACTTTGGGGCCTTGCACCCGGGCGTACGTTTTACCCTCAAGCAGGGCGATTACACGCGCAACGCTCAATGGGTGCACGACGGCGTAGTGGATTTTTGCTTTACGGCACGCGGGTTTACCGCGGGGCTCGAGAAGCGCGTGGTCTATCACGACGAGCTGGTGGCGCTGTTGCCTGTCGCGCATCCGCTGACGGCAAAGGAAAAGGTGACACTCGCCGACCTGGCGTCCGAGCCGTTTGTGCTGCTGGATGAGGGCGAACAGAGCCTAGTGCTCGATGCGTTTGCGGCGCATGGGCTGTCGCCGCACGTGACGAGCGAGGTCACTGACGACTACACCATCATGGCGATGGTGGAGGAGGGCCTAGGCGTGAGCATGCTCTACCGTCGTACTGTGGAGGGCATGCGGGCCGATATTCGCGTACGTCCCATCGTGCACGCCCCCTCGCGCGACGTAGTGGCAGCTTGGCGCAGTTGGGACACCATGCCCATCGCCACGAGGCACTTTATCGACTATATGAGCTCGCATATTGTCAATTAATGACTGGCGTGGCGTTGAGTGCGGTGTTTAGCGGGCTGTCGCTTTGGCTTGGGTGGCGCGATAGGTGCGTGCCGGGTGGCAAAGTAGCACCGCCACGACCATAAAGAACGCCGTGGTGCCCAGGCTGATGGGGTAGACCATCATGATGTTCGCAAAGGTGCGGAAGTGCGGGAACACGCAGAACACCCAATAGAAGCGGATGCCGCAGACGCAGATCATGGTGATGAGGGCGGGCGTGAGCGAGATACCAAAGCCACGCAGGTAGCCCGACATGTTTTCGTAGAACATGCTAAAGGCGTACGCCGGGAAGATCGAGCACACGCGGATATAGCCGATCGAGACGATGTTGGGATCGCTGTTAAAGAGCGACAAGATCTCGCGCCCCAGGCCGACAATAACGATAATTGTGGTGAGCGCGACGATACCGCCTTCGACCAGGCAGACCTTGAGCGTTTTGGTGCAGCGGTCGATCTGGCGGGCACCGTGGTTTTGTCCCACAAAGGTGGTGCAAGCCTGGCTAAAGCTGTTGAGCAGGTTGTAGCACACGTACTCCAGGCTCATGGCGGCGCTCGAGGCTGCCATGACTTCGGTGCCCAGACTGTTGATGGCAGACTGGATGATGATGTTGGCGACGGCAAAGACAGCGCTTTGGATGCCGGCGGGCAGGCCGATCTTGACGATGCGCTTGAGGGCGACGGGGTCGATAGCCAGGTCGCGCGGGGTGACGCGGACGACGGAGTCGGTCTTGAGCAGGCGGATAAAGAGCGTAGCGGCGCTGACGGTGTAGGCGATGGCGGTGGCGATGGCGACGCCCGCGACGCCCCAGTGGAGTACGGGGACAAAGATGAGGTCCAGGCCAATGTTGAGGACGGTGGACACGGCAAGCGCCTGCAGCGGCATGCGGGTGATGCCGACGGAGCGGAAGATCGCGGCCTCAAAGTTGTAGAGCAAGATCGAGGGCATGCTGAGCAAAAAGACGCGCAGGTAGAGCGAAGCGAGCGGCATGGTCTCGGCGGGAATGTTGAGCGCGGCGAGCATGGGCTCGGCAAAGATCTCGCCCAGCGCGATGACGATAAAACCCACGAGCGCCATTAAAATCGAGGTATGGACGGCGCGGTTGACCATATTCTGATCGTTGCGGCCGATAGCGTTGGCGATGACCACATTGGAGCCAAGCGACATGCCAATAAACAGGTTGAGCATAAGACTGGTAAGCGGAACATTGGAGCCGACCGCCGCCATGGCGAGGGTTCCCTGGTCGCCCGAGAAGTTACCGATAATGACCGTGGCGATGAGGTTCGACAGCTGCTCCAAGATGCTCGTGGCGGCCACGGGGAAGGCGAACAGGGGAATATTGCGCCACAGCGAGCCGATGGTCATATCGATGTGCTTAGATGCGGTATCAGCCATACGCTCTCAATCTCTAACATGCTATATCGTGCTTATTTGCGCAGACGATGATACTCCTAATGCAACCAGTCGGCACTTAGGGACGTTCCTTTTCTGCCGGCAGCTGGGGACACTCCTTGTAGTCATTGGGGACGTCCTTAAACGACTAGTCATTCAAGAACGTCCCCAATGACTAGGTGGGGAAGGCGTGCGACAATGGTGTGCGTTGTGTTGTTCGCGCTAAGGAGTTGCCATGTTGTTGTGTCCCGTTTGCCATGAGCCGTTGGTGGACAATGAACGCGGTGCTGCATGCGCGAGCGGACACCGGTTTGACCGTGCGCGCGAGGGCTATCTATATCTGCTGCGCTCGTCCAAGAGCGGCGACTCCATGGGCGATCCCAAGTCGCAGGCACGCAGCCGTCGTGACTTTCTGAACCGCGGATACTACGCACCGTTGCGCGATGCGATGGTCGAGCTGGTGCGCAAGCAGGTGTCTGGGCGTGCTGCGTCTACGAGCGGCCCCATGACGCTGCTCGATATTTGCTGCGGCGAGGGCTATTACACGAGTGCCATGGGCGCGGTGCCGGGCGTGGGCGCTTACGGGTTCGACTTGGGCAAAGAGATGGTGCGCCTGGCCGCCAAGCGCGGCGATGCGACCTATTTCGTGGCCAACATGAAGGACATCCCCGTGGCGGACGGCGCCTTCGATATGGTGACCGAGCTCTTCGCTCCCTTTAACGAGCGTGAGTTTGCCCGCGTGCTGGCGCCAGAGGGCTCACTCTATACCGTGGTGCCGGGTGCCCGTCATTTGTTTGGGCTCAAGGAGGTGCTCTACGACACGCCATATCTTAATGACGAGAAGCTGCCGCAGACCACCGAGCTCGAGTTGGTCGGAACGCAGCGGGTGTCTGCGAATATTACGCTTCAGACCCAGGCGGACATCGAGGCGGTGTTCCAGATGACGCCGTACTACTACCGCACGCGCCCCGCCGACAAAGAGCGCCTGGCAAACCTCGATACCCTTCAGACTGACATCGACTTCATCATCGCCGAGTACCGCCACAGCTAACAACCTGCCAAAAAGGGACAGGTTTATTTTGGTAGGTTTTATCTGGGCAAACGTAAAGGGCCGACCGCGGAGATGCGCGATCGGCCCTTTTTAGCTGCTTGATAGCAGGGGCTATGGGAGACAGGTGCCTACAGGCGGTCCTTGTTCTCGGCCTTAACGGCGTGTGCCTGCTGAACAAAGAACAGGTCGTACACCACGATGACAAAGGCGCCAAAGTTGATGGCGTCGCCGCCAAACGCGGGAAGCGTGAGCACCGCTTGGGCAAGCGTGGCGACCGCGGCAACAATACCGAGCTTAAACGCGCCGTCCACCTGCGAAGGCTTGTTGGCGCCCTTGATACCGGCGACGCCTGCGGCAAGGTCGACGAGACCCTTGGCGATAAGCACAACCGCCGCGAGCGTGGCGTACGAACCGTACGTGGAATCGAGACCGCCCGTGGCGATACCGACGCCGGCGGTGACGAGGCTGGCGATACCCAAAACAAAGTAGATGAGAGCAAGGATTTTGAGAGTCTTGCGAGTGAAGCTCATGGCTGGTCCTTTCGATACGAGTACGCCAACTTGGCGCACCCAATGTACTGCACATATGGTGAAGCACATTGTAGTTCAACGCAGCGATGCATGCGCCTGAAAGCGCTTTGAGCCCGCGCGGCCCAACCCAACCTTTCAAAAGGGAAAGCTGGACGTAAGCCAAATCGATGGCAGCTCATGTGCGGCGCTGAGATGATGAGGCCGTAACAAGGAGTTGGTCTCAAGGAGGAGCCATGATGTACGGAGCAGGGCAAGTGCGTGAGCCGCGGTCGTTGGGAAGGCGCATGGGTGATTCTGTGATCGCTGCCGTGTGCACGGGATTGATGGCGGTGCTTTGCATTGGGATGCTGTGGGCCATGTCGCATGTGGGACAATAGCGGACGGTTGGGTGCCGGCATAAACGGCGCTCACGTATTCGTTTTGCTTGTTAAGGAGTACCCATGGGCGTCGTCGATCCCTTTTCTGTTGCTCGGGCCGCGGGGCTTGAGCTGACCGGGAAGCCCGAGGGCCTCACGCTCACTGACGGCACGATGGAGCTGCGCGCCGATTTTGACCGCATGCTGCCGCGGCTCAAGCAGGGCCGTCTGCGGCAAGAGCTGCTGGTAAAGGCTGCGCGCGCAAAAGGCATCGAGAGCCCATGGGCGATTGACGCCACGGCAGGCTTTGGCGAGGATTCGCTGCTGCTGGCGACCGCGGGCTTTACCGTCGATCTGTATGAACAGGATTGCGTGATCGCGGCGCTCCTCAAGGATGCCTTGGATCGTGCGGCAGATGATCCGGCGCTTGCGACAGCCGTGGCACGCATGCGCTTACATGCCGGCGAGGACAGCATTGCCGGTCTTCGCCATACAGCTGAGCTGATCGAGCAGGGCGAGCTCGCCGCTCCCGACGTGGTGTATCTGGACCCCATGTTTCCCGAGCGCACCAAGAGCGCGGCGGTTAAAAAGAAGTTCCAACTCTTGCATCATCTGGAACAGCCGTGCGCCGATGAGGAGACGTTGGTCGAAGCTGCGCTTGCGGTGCACCCGCGCAAGGTCGTTATCAAGCGACCGGTGAAGGGGCCACTGCTTGCCGGCGTTAAGCCGAGCTATCAACTTGCGGGCAAGGCCGTTCGTTACGATGTTTTGGTGCCGCCGCGCCCGTAGCTTGCGTGCGATGGCTGGCGCTCCGTCAATGCCGTGCCGATGCGGCGCCTATTTCCAAGGGTGCGACGTCAGGTGCCATCCGCCGCAGTATTCGCATTTGTAGCAGGCCAAACCGCGCCGCCCGCGGTTTTCGCAGTCGGCCATAACGGCCTCGGCCTCGGCGCGCGTGTCGTAACGGTTTTTGCGCTCGCACGACTTGTAGCGCCAGGCCTCATCGCGCTCGGCGTCCAGGGCGTCGCGGCGCTCGTCCTCGCGTGCAAACAGGTCGCTCATATCGCCGCCGGTGGCAGTGCTCAAAAACTCGCTTTTTGCTTTTGACCAGGCGGCTCGCTTTTTGCTCCCCATCTGCATCGCGCCCCTCTCCAAACGTTGGTATCATTGCTCAATCAAAGTGATACCAATAAACGTGAGGTCGCCGCGTGATGATCAGAAAAACTCTCGATACCGACATTCCCGCTGTCATGGCTATCTATGACGCGGCCCGCGCCTTTATGCGCGCGCATGGCAACGCCACACAGTGGCCCGAGGGCACGCCTTCTGCCGAGCAACTGGCTGCCGATATCGCCGCCGGTGGCAGCTATGTGTGCGAAGTCGATGGCCGCGTGGTGGCGACGTTTGCCTTTTTGCCGGGCCCGGACGAGTGCTATGACGTAATTGAGGATGGTCAATGGCGCAGCGACACTCCGTACGCCGTGCTGCACCGTGTGGCGTCCGATGGCACCGTGCACGGTATCGCGGCTGCGATGTTTGCCTTTGCCAAGGAGCGTGCCGATCACCTGCGCATCGACACGCATCAGGACAACCTGCCCATGCAGGGAGCCATCGCCAAGGCCGGGTTTAAGCGCGCCGGTATCGTATATGTGTCGGACGGTACGCCGCGCGTCGCGTTTGATTGGCTGCGCGAGGCATAGTGGCCGAGTCACATACCAGCGTTTCACCGAAATGAAAATGGCCCCGAGTGGGGCCATTTTTGGTAAAACGCGTTGTTGTGGGGCTCGCGTTGCTACCGTCCCAGATGACCCCGGGCAGACAAAAAAGGGAGGTGCCGGCTTTCGCAAGGCGCGAACCTACGAAAATCACCGCGCGGCAACGCGGAGCGATGAGCTCGGTCGGGGGATAGGGCCCGCTTCGCCCGCCGGCTCGTAAATTGTATCATCCAGTGTGGAACGAGGACGCCCGTTGCCGCGTGCGATGGGCTTGTAGCTTGTAATAAGAGGAGAGCCATGTCGAAGCAGGCAGTCGTTGGAATCTTGGCGCATGTCGATGCCGGCAAGACCACGTTGGCCGAGGCCATGTTGTTCAACGCGGGTCGCATTCGCAAGCGCGGCCGCGTGGACGATGGCGATTCGCATCTGGACACTAACGCGATCGAGCGCGAGCGCGGCATTACGATCTTCTCGTCGCAGGCCGTGCTCGACCACGGCGATACCCACGTCATGCTTGTGGATGCGCCCGGCCACGTCGATTTTTCGGCCGAGGCGGAGCGCACGCTGCGCGCGCTCGACTATGCGATTTTGGTTGTGGGTGCCAACGACGGCGTGCAGGGGCACACCGAAACCCTGTGGCGCCTGCTTGCGCGCTATGACATTCCGACGTTCATCTTTATCAACAAAATCGATTTGGAGAATCCCGGCCGCGATGTTTTGCTGGCACAGCTTGGGCAACGTCTTTCCGAGGGCTGCCTGGATGCCAGCGAACTGTTGGTGGGTGGTGCCGTTCAGGAGGACGCTGCTGCGTTGGACGAGGCGGCGCTCGAGGAGTTTCTCGACGCAGGGGAGCTTTCGACTGCCACGCTTTCGCGGCTGGTCGCAGAGCGAAAGTTGTTTCCCTGCTTTGCGGGCTCGGCGCTCAAGGACCAGGGTGTGGCAGAGCTACTCGACGGCATATGCGCTTTGATGCGCGAGCGAATATGGCCCCAGGAGTTCGCCGCGCGAGTCTACCGCGTGAGTCGTGGAGACCGTGGCGAGCGTCTTGCCTGGGTCAAGGTGACGGGCGGTGTACTGCGTGCAAAGCAAGTTGTCGAGGGATGCTCTGGCGCCTCCACTTGGGAGCAAAAGATCGACCAGGTGCGCATCTATAACGGCGAGAAGTATGAGCTTGCCCAAGAAGTTGCTGCTGGCGGTATTTGTGCCGTGACGGGCCTTGCGCACGTTCGCCCAGGGGATGCCTTGGGCGCGGAGCCCGTGGGCGATGCGCCTGTCATCGCTCCGGTCCTCACCTATACGGTGCTTCCGGGCGAACACGATGTCCACGCGGTGTTCAAAGCACTGACAGAGTTGGCGGACGAAGATCTCATGCTCGGCGTAAGCTGGAACACTCATCTTGAGCAGATTCATTTGCAGCTGATGGGCGCCGTGCAACTCGAGGTCGTGCAGCGGGTGTTGGCCGATCGCTTTGGCCTTTCGGTTGCGTTTGAGTCTGGCGGCATTCTCTATAAGGAGACTATTTCGCAGCCGGTCGAGGGCGTGGGCCACTTTGAGCCGCTGCGCCACTATGCCGAGGTACATCTGCGCCTGGAGCCGTTGCCAGCGGGTTCGGGCGTGCAGTTTGGCACCGTGACCTCGACCGACGAACTCGATCTTAACTGGCAGCGTTTGGCACTCACCAACGCCATGGAGCGCGATCACCTGGGCGCGCTGACCGGCTCGCCCATCACCGATGTGTGCATTACGCTCACGGGCGGCCGTGCGCATGCCAAACACACCGAGGGCGGCGATTTTCGCCAGGCCACGTACCGCGCGATTCGCCAGGGGCTCATGCAGGCGCGTGAGGCTGGCGCGGCGGTACTGTTGGAGCCGTGGTATCGCTTTGAGCTCGAGGTGCCGGGGGAGTGCGTGGGCCGGGCGCTCTCGGATGCCACGCGTATGGGTGCCGAGTACGAGCCGCCGACGATAACAGGCGACCGGGCGAAGCTTGCGGGTCGCGTGCCGGCATCCGAAGTGCAGGATTATGCGCTGGAGGTGGCTGCCTACACGAGCGGTCGCGGTCATCTGTACCTGGAGTTCGCCGGCTATGCGGCTTGCCATGATGCCGAGCGCGTCATCGAGACGGCCGCCTATGAGCCAGAAGCCGATCTGCCCAACACGCCCGACTCGGTCTTTTGCTCTCACAGCGCCGGTTACACGGTCAAATGGTACGACGTACCCGCCGCGGCGCACGTAAAGATCGATCCCGCCACCTTCCGCCCCTGGCGAGCAGCAGACGCCGAGTTTTTCGGCCACATGTGACAAAGGGACAGTTCCTTTGTCACATGCTATTGGTATAACTCGGTATAAGTTGGTATAACTATTACCAGGGTTTGCCAATCCGAGGAGGCCGACATGAATCCAAATCCCTTTAAGCCCACGGCTGGCAAGCGGCCTCCGATACTCATCGGTCGCGAGTCGGTCATCGGAGATTTTGAGGAAGGGCTCGATAACGGCGCCGGAGCGCCGGGTAGGCTCATGCTCATTACGGGAAACCGCGGCTGCGGCAAGACGGTTCTCCTGCGGGAGCTGCAGCGTTTAGCTAGCGAGCGCGGATGGGCGGTTGTCTCCGATTCCGCTTCGCTTGGCTTATGCGACCGATTGGCCGACGCGCTTCGCTCGAATAAACCCGTTGTGACGTCAATGGAGTTCGGTCCGTCGTTTGGTCGGATGTCGGTCGAGGCGGCGCGGGCAAAGGGCGAGATGTTGCGAGGGCTGGTCAACGAGCGCCTTAAGAAGCTCGGTCCAGGCAAAGGCATACTGTTTGCGATTGACGAGGCGCAATCGGCGTCTATCGAGGAGCTGGCGGCCCTTGCCGTTCTCTATCAGCAGGTGCTCGGAGACCAGGATGCCACGGGCTTGCCCGATAGCGAGCAGCGCGGTCTTGCGCTGGTGTTCGCCGGCTTACCCAGTATGGTTGACGACCTGCTCGAAGAGCCGAGCGTGACGTTTTTGCGGCGTGCCCAGCAGCGTACGCTGGGGGCGATATCCTTGCCCAAGGTGCGTGATTCATATATCCAGGCGGTCAAAGATGCTGGTCTTTACGTTGACGCGGAGACGGCGGACCTTGCGGCGCGCAAGAGCATGGGGCATCCCTATATGGTTCAGCTGGTGGGATATTACATGTGGCGGTCTGCTGTCCGGCGTAGCTCGCAGGTCATCGAAAGGCGCGATGTCGAGGATGGCCATGCGGATGCCGTCTCCGAGTTCTACGAAGCGGTTGACGCGCCTCTGTATTACGGGCTGCGCAGTCCACAGCGCCTCTTTATCGAGGCCATGGCGGTTGACGAGGGCAAACCGACTCGCATGGCGGATATCATTGAGCGCTGCGATCGCACCCAGAGCTGGGCGAGCAAATATCGCGCAAGCCTGATTCGCGAGCGTGTCATCGAGGCTGCCGGATACGGCCTCGTCCGATTTACCGTGCCCATGCTGGGCGCGTACATTCGCGATCGAGTTTTATGGCATGAGTAGGGTGATAAAGGTGACGGAACAGAAGATGAGCCCGCAGGCTATCGAGGTGCGTGGCGCGCGCGTTCATAACCTTAAAGACATCGATATCGATATTCCGCTGGGAAAGCTTGTGGGCATTGCCGGCGTGTCGGGTTCGGGCAAGAGTTCGCTGGCGCTGGGGGTTCTTTATGCCGAGGGCTCGCGCCGTTACCTGGAGGCGCTCAGCACCTATACCCGCCGTCGCCTGACGCAGGCCGAGCACGCTCAGGTGGATGAGGTGCTGCACGTGCCGGCGGCACTCGCATTGCATCAGCGCCCCAGCGTGCCGGGCGTGCGGTCCACTTTTGGCACCATGACTGAACTCAACAATAGCCTGCGTCTGCTCTTTAGCCGTTGCGCCCATCATGTGTGCCCGCATTGCGGGGCGCGTGTGGAGCCGAGCCTTAACGTTGCCGCAGGCCTGTCGCTCGCGTGCCCTGCATGCGGTCGTGAGTTCTACGCGCCGAGCGCCGAGGACCTTGCGTTTAACAGCGGCGGTGCGTGTCCCACCTGCGGCGGCACCGGTGCCATGCGCGAGGTGGACGAGGCGAGCTTGGTACCCGACGAGTCAAAGACTATCAACGAGGGCGCGGTGCTTCCTTGGGGCACGCTCATGTGGGATCTGATGAAGCAGGTGGCCGGCGAGATGGGCGTGCGCACCGACGTGCCGTTTAACCAGCTCACGCCTCAAGAGCGCGACATCGTGTTTCATGGTTCGGCGGTTAAGAAGCACATTCTCTACGTCCCCAAAAACGGCGAGGGCGCCACGCCGCTCGACTTTACCTATTACAACGCCGTCTATACCGTCGAGAATGCGCTCGCCAAGGTTAAGGACGATAAGGGTTTAAAACGCGTTGCGCGCTTTTTGCGCGAGGGGCCATGCCGCGATTGCGGCGGCACGCGTCTCTCCGAGGCTGCGCGCCTGCCTCAGGTGCGCGGTATCAATTTGGCGCAGGCCGCGGCCATGACGCTAGGCGAGGCGATTGAGTGGGTGCGCGGGGTGCCTGCATCCTTGCCGACTGAGATGCAGCCCATGGCAGCGGATATCTGCGATTCGTATTTGAGTGCGGCCCGTCGCCTGGTCGACCTGGGTCTCGATTACCTTTCACTCGACCGCGCCGGTGCCACGCTCTCCACGGGTGAGCGCCAGCGCGTCCAGCTCGCCCGTGTGGTGCGCAACCGATCGACGGGCGTGCTCTATGTACTGGACGAGCCTTCGATCGGCTTGCACCCTGCCAATGTCGACGGCTTGGTGGGCGTAATGCGCGATCTGGTGGATGATGGCAACACCGTGGTTGTTGTCGACCACGATACACGTGTGCTGGCGGAGGCTGATTATCTGGTCGAGATGGGCCCCGTTGCCGGAGCGGGCGGCGGCAGTGTAATCGCTGCGGGCACGGTGGACGAGGTCGAACAATTGCGGGGCAGCCGCATCGCTCCGTTTTTGCGCGCAGAGCCCAAGCGCTTGCGTCCGCAGGTGACTGACGACGACATGTTCGACCGGGGACATATCCGCATGGCAACCGATACCATCCACACCGTCAAGCCGCTCGAAGTCGATATCCCGCGCGGTCGCCTTGTCGCGGTGACGGGCGTTTCGGGTTCGGGCAAGACGACATTGGTGCTCGAGACGCTCATTCCGGCACTCAAGGCGCAGGCAGCCAGTGGGCGCCTGCCAAAACATGTGCGTTGGGTCGACGCCGAGGGTATCGCCCGTGCCAACCTGATTGACGCCACGCCCATCGGCGCCAACGTGCGCTCGACGGTGGCGACTTATGCCGACATCCATGACGAACTGCGTCGCGCCTTCGCCCGTACGCCCGAGGCCAAGGCAGCCGGCTACAAGGCGGGTGCCTTTAGCTACAACACTGGCGCCTTGCGCTGCCCTACGTGCGATGGAACGGGCTCGATTTCGCTCGACGTGCAGTTTTTGCCCGACGTCGAGATCGTCTGCCCGGCATGCCGTGGTTCGCGCTACGCCGAGGCCGCCTCGCATATCCATCGCGAGGGCAAGGACGGGAGTCTGCTTACGCTGCCGCAGCTTATGGACATGAGTGTGGACGAGGCCATCGACGTCACACTGGGACTCAAGAAGGTTCAGACGCGCTTACAGACTTTGCACGACCTGGGCCTGGGTTATCTCACGCTTGGCGAGCCCACACCGGCGCTTTCGGGCGGCGAGGCGCAGCGTCTTAAGCTTGCGAGCGAGATGGGCCGTGTGCAGGACGATGCCGTATTCGTGTTCGACGAGCCCACGATCGGCCTGCATCCGCTCGATGTTCAGGTGCTGTTGAACGTGTTTGACGGCCTCGTTGCCAAGGGCGCCACAGTTATCGTGATCGAGCATGACCTCGACCTTATCCGTAACGCCGATTACGTGATTGACATGGGCCCGGGCGGTGGCGATGCGGGCGGGCAAATCGTCTGCGCCGGTACGCCAGGCGACATCGCAGTCTGCTCCAAGAGCATCACCGGTCGCTACCTATAGGCAATGTGACAAAGGGGCTGCCTCTTTGTCACATTGATTTCTATTTCACGCATTGAGCCGCGAGATAGTCGCGGAAGAATGGCAATTCAAATGCGACGAGCCCTCGTCCTCGTTCTCCGATGATGCCGGCATCTATCATGCGGCGTCGGTAGCGGGAGACCTGCTGCGGCGAACGCTTAAGGCGCTCGACAAGGTCAGCGGTGGTGGACTCTTCCTCGTCATCGAGCATGGCGATGAGGAATCGCTTGTCCTCTGCAGTGAGTTCCCGATAGGTTGCCGCGAGGATTCGGTCGTCCATCTCGTCGCGCGCGATTTTGATTCCCAGGTCAAAGTCGCGTGACGAGATTTCCTTCGAATCGCTTGTGAGATCCCAGGCACGGTAGCCTACGAGTTGCAATAGGAAGGGAAAACCAGAGATCGAGCGAACGGCTCTATCGATTCCCTCAGCATCTGCCAGGCGATCGTTTTCCTGGATTGTGCGAATCAAGGCCTCGCGTACGTCATAGTCGGCAATGCGACCCAGATGATATTGTTGGGCGCGGCGAAGGAACGAGACCGTCTTGTGGTTCAGCAACGTCGAGACGTTGTTGGGAAGCCCCGCCATGAGCAGCGCGACGCGTTTCCCATCGGTCACAAAGTGCTGATACGTCGCTGCGAGCTGAATCATCTCGTCGAGTGTCGGGTCTACCTCGTCAACCGTGACGAGCAGACCGGTGCCCGCCTCGTTGAGCTGGTCGATGATGTCGCTCATGCGATAACGCCAGGTTGAGGCATCGTGAACGCGATTGACCTCGATACTGCCGAGCGGTGCAATTCCGAGACCGGTGACTTCGAAGTTCTTAGACGGGTCGATAAGATGGCCGGCAGCACGTTTCGCCCCGAACTCGATTTCCTCAAGCATTCCCGGGAGCGCGGTTGTCTTTACGGCAATCCAGCCGTGGGATTCCGCCCTTGTCGCGAGCGACGACATGAGAGCGGTTTTACCGGTTCCACGCGCGCCTGAGAAGATCGAGGTCAATTCTGGGCGCCTGCGCTGGCTCAAGAAGGCACGGTCCAAATCCCGAATAATCTGTTGTCTGCCAGCGAGATGGGCAGGAACCTCACCAAAACTGGGGGTAAACGGGTTCTCGAGATATTTCACAAGACTCTCCTTTCACACCGCCGTTTAACTTCATTTTACTTTAGTTAATTCTGATTAAAAGTGAGGGCCTTTATCTAGAGCATCAATTAGGCGTGTGTGCCATCGACGTGGCGCTCGAATGTGGCAAAAGGATAGTCCCTTTGTCACATTCCCGGAAAGCCTGCCTGGCGTAGGGCCTCGTAGAGGACGATGGCGGCGCTGTTGGAGAGGTTGAGGGCGCTGATGCGGTAGTCGTCGGGGTTAACGAAGTTGCCGCAGATATCCTGCTGCAGGATGGCCTCGTGGCTGTCCTCGGTATGCCCGAGCGATTCCTCGTGAGCTTCCCAAGTCTCGGCGTTATCGAGTGAGTCGCAATCGCGCAGCATGGGGATGCGCTCGCAGCGCTCGGGCGCCGCGGCGAGCAGCTCCTCGGGAATGCCCGAGCTCTCGCTGCCAAAGACCAAGTAGTCACCGTCACGGTAGGTGCTTTGCGCATAGGTCCTGCGCGCCTTTTTGGTCAGCAGATGCAGACGCTCGTCGGTAGGGGAGAGGCCGTTACGCGCAAGGAAATCCTCCCAGCTGGCATAGGTCGTCACGTCCAAGTTTTGCCAGTAGCCCAGTCCGGCGCGACGCACCGTCTTGTCGTCGAGCGAAAACCCCAGCGGCTCCACCAGATGCAGGCGGGCGCCGGTAACCACGCAGGTGCGGCCGATATTGCCCGTATTGGCCGGAATCTCGGGCGCATACAGCACAATGTTGAACATGAATCTCCTTGGCTCAGAACGAAAAACCACCACGAAGGGCACCTTCGTGGTGGTTTGGCGGTTACGTAAGCGGAAAAATACCCGCTTGGATAAACCTAGGCGCGGTGCCAGTCGGTCAGGCAGGCATCGAGGGAGGCGATGAGCGCATCCTTGTCCATGTGACGGCCGATGATGCACAGGCTCGTCATACGGTCGCCCGTCTCGTCGTCCCAAATCTGCATGATCTCGGGGTTCTCGTCGATGATCTTCTGTTTCTCGCCCTCGGGCGCCGAGTCGACAAACAGGCCGTTCTCCATCAGGCGCATCTGGTGGCCGGCCTGCTCAAACATGTAGCACATGTCCGGATCGCCGGTCTGCCACAGCGGGCCTTTGACGCGAATGACCTCGTCGGGCCACTCCTGCTCAACAAAATCGGTGAACTTCTGCAGGTCAAACGGCTTACGGCGCGAGTACACAAAGGTCTCGATGTCGTACTCGAGCACCTCGGGGTCGTCGTGCTCCTCGGGATGCTCCATGGCCTCGATCCAAGCGGCGGAGTTGTAGGCGCGCATAAAGTCGAAGCGGTCGGTATCGAGCAGCTCCTCCATGGGGACCTCGCCGTTTTGGGCCTCGACGATCACGGCGTCTTTCTGCAGGCTGCGCACGATGGCCTTGAGCTCGGCGATCTGCTCAGGGCTCACGGTATCGGTCTTGTTGAGGATCAGCGTGGAGCAGAACTCGATCTGCTGGATGAGCAGGCTCTCGATGTCGTCCTCGTCGATATCCTCAGCCAGCAGGTCGCGACCGCCGTTGAACTCGTCGTACATGCGGGCACAGTCGACCACGGCCACGATGTTGTCGAGCGCGAGCTTAGGCTCGCCGCCCACCTTGGCCTCGTCGCAGAAGCTCGAGATGGTGTAGGCGATGGGGATGGGCTCGCAAATGCCCGAGGCCTCGATGATGATGTAATCGAAGTTGCCCGAATCGGCGATGCCCTGCAGCTGGTTAGCAAGGTCGTCCGAAAGCGTGCAGCAAATGCAGCCGTTGGTGAGCGGGATGAGGTCGTCGGTCTCGGAAAGGCCGCCGTCGGCGATGAGGCTGGCGTCCACATTGATCTCGCCAATATCGTTGACGATCACGGCGGCGCGGATACCGCCGTCGTTAGCGAGGATGTGGTTGAGCAGCGTGGTCTTGCCGGCACCGAGGTATCCGGTAAGCATGATGATTTTCACGGGTTTGTTGGGCATGTGCCCTCCTTTGTTAGACATGGCTTACAGTTGAATCATATGCCAAACGCCTGCTCTTATACCCACGCGCCGGCAAATAACACAGGCTACTCCCAGGCTCCCCATACATCGGGGCAATAACCGACGGTGGCCTTTTTGCCGTTGCGCACGATGGGCTCGGCCAAGACCTGCTGGTTCTCGAGCAGCTTGTCGAAGCGCTGGCTAGGGGTGAGGTGCTGGATGAGCGCGAGCGTCTCCTCGTCCTTAGCCTTGGGGTTGAGCAGCTTGTCGATGCCGCCGACCGCCTGCATCACGCTCGTGAGCTCGCCCTTGCTCATCTCCTTTTCCTTAAGGTCAATAAACTGCACCTTAATGCGGCGCTCCTTAAAATAGCGCTGGGCCTTCTTGGTATCGAAGGACTTTTTGGTGCCAAAAATCTGCACGTTCATGTATTTGTTCCGCCGTTCTACCTGATGAAGTTGGTGCGCTCGCGATCGGCTTCGGGGGCTTCGATGCCGGCGGCCTGTCCTGCCTCGATACAATGCAGGAGCCAGGCCATGTTCTTGCCGATGTTGCGCATGGTGGCCAGGCCCTCGGCGTCTTGGGCGGCCTCGCCCGGCATGGCGCCAAACACGTTGTTCCAGTACGTGGAAGCAACCACGGGCATCTGGTTGATGGTGAAGTACTTATTGAGCACGTCGAAGGTGGTCGACGTGCCGCCGCGACGGGCAACGGCGACGGCAGCGCCCGGCTTGTGTGCAAAGGCTTTGCTGCCGGCATAGAAGGCGCGATCGAGGGCCGAAAGGATGCGTCCGCTGGGGTGCGCATAGTAGACGGGCGAGCCAAAGACAAAACCATCTGCCTGCTCGGCGGCAGCGATCAGCTCGTTCACCACGTCATCGTTAAAGGTGCAGCGGCAATCGAGCTTGCCGCACTGACCACAGCCAATGCAGTCGCGAATGGGCTTGGTGCCCAGCTGAAACACCTCGGTATCAATGTCTTCTGCATTGAGCTGCTCGGCGACCTCGGCGAGTGCACGGGCGGTGTTGCCGTTTGCCTTGGGGCTGCCATTGACCAAAAGAACCTTCATCACAAACTCCCTCTGCTTTTGGTGACTTCTGCAGAGGATTATCGCACGATGGGGGAGGCGGCGCGGGCGCGGCGCTAATCCAGTTTGGTGCCTGGCACCTGCACGGCTTTTCCGAGCAACGCTTTGAGCTCGTTCAAAATGGAAACGGGCTGACGGTCGACGCCGTCCAGATGGAGCGTGGCCACGCGAATGGGTGGCTGATATTCAAATGGGCCAAAGAGCACGGGCGAACCCAGGAACCGCTCGATTTCCTCTGCAATCGCATCGGTTTCTTCGGGATCAAAGTCGTCGAAAAGAGCCACGAACATCGGCCCCGTCGAGCGGAACATACGACCCTTACCGCGCGAGCATTCCACCAGACAGGCGGCACATTCTGCCAAAACGCGGTCGCCCGCATCAAAGCCAAAGCGGGCATTGACCTGAGCGATATCGTCGATTTTGATGGCGATCAAACCAGTCTTGCGCGCCACGCGACGCATTTCACCAATGGCGTTGACCAGGGCGTGAATATCGCCCAGGCCGGTCACGGAATCAGTCGTATCTGCCAAGCTTCGGTTGATGATAATGCCCACATACATGCTGGGCTCGGTATCGGTGCCGTCCAAGCGGTAGCCTGTGCAGTCGCAAAGCGCGTACGCTCCGGTGGCATCCATTACACGATACTGCATGTAGTGGAAGTGCCACGTGCCGTTTATCACCATGTCGAGCTCGGCGCGTACGTTGTCGCGGTCCTCGGGGTGTACGCGGGCAAGCCACATATCGACCGAGTTAAAAGGGTGCTGGGAGGGCAGGTCAAAATCGCGTACGGCGTTGACCGACCATTGCGATTCGCCCGTATCGAGATTGAGGATAAACGGATAGCACGTCTTGGAGCTCATAGAGATCGCTTGGAATACGCGGTCGTTGCACGGAAGCTGCTCGGCAATTGGGTGCTGCGGCGCGTCATTGTCTTTCGGCTGCTGCACGCGATGCATAAGCTTATAGCGATACATCTTGCGATCGGCATCCATCGTCATCTGGCGACGCGTGTCGCCGGCAAGTGGATTGACGCGCGAGCAGCCAAAGCTAAAGCTACCGATCATGGGCGCCTTGCCGCCCGAGCTCGCCTCGATTAGTCCGGTACGTACCTGCTCCAAGCGCTGCTCGAGTTCAGTCTCGTTTGCGGAGGGCGAGATAAACACAAACTCGTCTCCACCGATACGGAACAGCATCTCATCGTGCTCCATGGTTTCGGAGAGCGTGCGGCAGATGCTCAGAATATAGCGGTTGCCTTCGGCGTGGCCGAACCTATCATTGCAATGCTTGAGATGGTCGATGTCAATATAGGCGCAGGTAAAGGGTTCGCCTTTGCGCCAGAGTTGCTCGACGTGACGGTCGAATCCGTTGCGGTTGCCCAAGTTGGTGAGCGGATCGATATAGGCGTTGCGCTCAAGCAGCTGGCGCTCTTGTTGCAGGATGGCATGCGTCTTTTGCAGTTGCTCGCCAACGGCGCGTAGCCCAGCAGGCAGCGCGGCAACATCGAGTTCGGCGGTCGAGACGCCGTTCGCAAGTCGCTGAAGATAGGCAATAATCGATTGCTCGCCCAGGCGATACGACTCGTTCATGATGGATAACCTCCTTGGGCGGAACAACGGTTTGTATCATATCCCCAATTCGGTTTGAATTGGGGATATAAGTTAGCTAATGGAGACAAATATCCCCTTCGACGGTGGCGTTTTGCGCGCGAGCGTATCAGTTGTTATTGCCGCCATCGAGCAATGCCTCAAAATCCTTCGCCTGCATGGGGCGGTAGTAGAGGAAGCCCTGAGCGTAGCGGGCGCCCATTTGTCGTAGCATGTTCGCCTGCTCATTTGTCTCGACGCCTTCGACCACGACGGGCAGATGGAGCGACTGCGCCATTTCGAGCATCGATGAAATGATTTGCGTGCTGCGGCCTTGATCGCGGTCGGTGGGCACAAAGGTGCGGTCGAGCTTGATGACGTCGACGTTGACGTTCTTGAGCATCGCGAGCGTGGACTGGCCGGTGCCAAAATCGTCCATGTAGGTCGAGAAGCCACGGGTGTGCAGATCCGCGGTCAGCTTATCCACGGCCTCGGACTCTCCGGTATAGGCGGTCTCGGTGATCTCGATGTGCATGAGTTCGGGCGGCAGGTTGTACTGGGCGGCGAGCGACCCCATATGCTCGGCGACATCGCAGGCAAGAATGTCTACGCGCGACACATTGAGGGAAATCGGAACCACGCGAAGTCCTCGATTGAGGCGCTCGCGGAGCCACATGGCGACGCCCTGCCAAACATATTTGTCGAGCGTCACTACAAAGCCGCTTTCCTCGAGTGCGGGGATAAACGTTGCGGGCGAAATGAGAGAGCCGTCCTTGTTAATCCAGCGGGTGAGTGCTTCGGCGCCAATAATCTCGCCGGTTTCCATATCGACCTGGGGCTGAAGATAGTACGTGATGCGACCATTTGACAGCGCGTACTGGAATTCGGTCAGCGTGCGGTTGAACACGATTTCGCGCTTGTACTCCTCGGGGCAAAAAATGGCAATGCGCTCCTTAAAGTCGTTTTTTGCGCGCCGATTGGTAAACATGGCCTTTGCCTGCGCATCGATGGTGATCTCCTCATTGGAATCGATGGGGTAAACGCCCATGGACGGCCAAAAACCTACGCCGCCATCATACCTGGCTACTGCCTCGCGAACGCGGTTGTAGATTTGATGGACGGTGATGTGCTTAAAGGGGATGAGTACGCAAAAGTCATCTTGGCCCCAGTACCCTGCGACGCCCATGTCGGCATTCTCGATGTCCTTGAGGACCGTGCCCACATCGGCAAGCAGGCGGTCGCCTTCGGCCTGTCCATACCATTCGTTAAACAGGCGCATGTGGCCCATGTCGACCGTGGCGATGCACCAGGCGCCGTCGCGTCTTGCCTCGAGAAAATCGTTGGCGCGCCGCATAAACTCGCTGGGTCGATAGAGACCCGTGAGCGAGTCGATACGTTCGGCGATGGCGCTTTTGCGCTCAGCCTCGGGTATGGGGAGGCTGTCGTTGGGAACAAGCCCGCCGGCCGTGCGAAGGCGACGGTTGAGTTCGCCTAAAACGGCGGTCGCTTGATGGGTTAAGTGCTCGTAAAAGGCCGGGACGACAAGGCAGACGGGAGTAATGGTGTCGCCTGCGATTCGAACAGGAGCGAAAACGGCCTCTTTAAGGTGGCGGGTCAGTTGCTCGAATGCCTCGTGGTCTAGGTCGTTGCTGAGCACGACGAACTGAACGCTTCGTGAACGGTAGACCCGGCTCCTGCCGCGAGTGATCGACAGCATACGGCCTGCGTATTCGGCAAGCATGTTGTCGACGGCCTCGGCCCCGTAGAGCTCGTTGAGCTTTGTCGTGCCACGAACGCGCACCGCTATAAGCCCTGTCTCGCAACGATCGCGGCGGCAGGCGTCGATGGCGTTGGCCAGCATGCGCTGCGTTCCGAGGCCTGTGGCGGCGTCGACGGTTTCGGCAAGTGAGTGGTTGACGAGCTCGCCGACATAGAGCGAGGGGACATTTCCGTCGCCGTCGATACGAAACCCGCGAGCACGGCAAAGGACGTAGTCGCCGACGGCGTTGCGCACACGATACTGCATGACGCGACGGTGCTTGGTGCCGTTGTAGACTTGGTCGATGTCGTTGATGCAGGCCTCAAGGTCGTCGGGATGGACGCGCGTTTTCCAGTAATCGCGACAGTTGTCTATGTGCTCCGAGGGAAGGCCAAGATCGCGCAAGGCACCTTGTGACCAAAGGGTGCGATGTTTGTCCAAGTTCTCGATAAAGAAATATCGGCCCTCATTGAGCATCGAAAAGGCGTCAAAAATTCGATCGCTTATTTCGAAGTCGTCGGCGTGAACTTGCGTGATATTGCGTCGATCGAGGTGCATGGCATGACGTAGCTTGTAGTCGTACATGCGATGGTCGGCATCGAGCGTCATGCGATTGGAAGCTTCGCCCAGGGCGGGGTCGGCATGTGACACTCCGTAGCTAAACGAGTGGGGCATCTCGGAATCGTTGTTTTTGAGCAGAACCGTTCGGCAGTGTTTCAGACGTTCGGCGAGGTCGTCCTCGGTTGCAATCGTAGATAGGATGGCAAACTCGTCGCCGCCTATGCGAAACGCCGCTTCGCCCACCTTCATATACAGATTAAGATAGAGACTTACCTGCAAGATATAGCGGTTGCCCTCGTCATGTCCAAAGACGTCGTTGCAGTGCTTGAGATTGTCGATATCGATGAACGCCATGGTAACGGGGGCGTCCTGCTCCCAGAGCTCCTCGAGGGAACGGGCAAAGCCGCCACGGTTGCCAAGTCCGGTAAGCTGGTCGGTAAAGGCGGTCCTGATCAGATCCTCCTGCCGCTCGAGAAGGTCGCGGACGGTCTTTTCGAGCGTTTCGGTGTAATTGCTGACAGTTTCCATGTTCTAAGTGGCTTTCTGAGGTCGGGGCGGATTGCGTCGGGCGAGCTCGTTGTGTACACGCGTCGTTGCTCAGCGCTTTGCATGTATCCAGGCCCCCGCCTTGCCGCGTTGTTGAGTTAATTTGCCGGCTAATGTTCGCTGTTGATAACAGCTGAGTAGTGTAAACAATAGTGCACAATTATATATGGGTGCACATGCTGTGGGCGGCTATTGTTCGACAAGCGGTAGCGCGACGATGCGATGTTCGATAAAAATGCGACTGGGACGATATATGTTGACGGGTATACTTGTCCCGTTTGAATTTGTGGGGACGGAGATGGTCGCATGGCACAGTCAAATACGACGCGCACGGTGGGGCTGGCACTCGAGGGAGGCGGCTACCGCGGTATGTATACGGCGGGCGTGCTCGACGTTTGGATGGAGCACGGCTTAACTTGCGACCATATGGTGGGTGTCTCGGCGGGCGCGGCGTTTGGCTACAACTTTAAATCGCGCCAGATCGGCCGCGCCATTCGCTATAACAAGGCCTATTGTGCCGACAAGCGCTACGCAAGCGTGACCAGCTGGCTGCGGACCGGCGATATGTTCAATGCCGATTTTGCCTATCACGAGGTGCCCATCGAGCGCGATCCCATCGATTTGGAGACATATCGCGCCTGCCCCATGCGGTTTACGTGCGTGTGTACCGATATCGAGACGGGCAAGGCCGTCTATCACGATCTGCCGTATGGCGACGAGCGCGATATCGAGTGGATCCGGGCGTCGTCGGCAATTCCCGTGGCGACGCGTCCTGTCGCCATTGAGGGCCGCAAGTACCTGGATGGCGGCGTGGCTGATTCTATTCCCAGTGCATGGCTGTTTGCGCAGGGGTATGACCGCAATATCGTGGTGCTCACGCAGCCGGCGGGCTTTGTGAAGCAGCCCAACAGCGTGATGCCTATGCTGAGTCGCGTGTTCCGTCACTATCCGGAGTTTGTCGCAGCGCTTGAGCATCGGCATGAGGTCTACAATGCCACGCTCGATGATTTGGCACGTCGTGAGGCCGCCGGCGATATCTTTGTGGTGCGTCCGAGCGAATCGGTGAAAGTGCCGTCGCTGTGCCGCGAGCCCGATGAGCTCGAGCGCATCTATCAGATTGGTCGTCGCGATGCTGAGGCGACCTTGCCGGCACTGGAGACATATCTGGCAGGGTAGAGGCCGCTGCCGCCATCTCGGCGGAAAGCGCATCCCGGAATGGAGGTCCAAACTGGGATGCGCTTTCCATTGCTGAAGATGTGAGGCTGCGGATCAGCTGCTCGGCTTATGCCTATGCCTGCTGCCAAGTGTCGACGAGCTCCTTGGCCGCGGCGTAGGGGTCATCGGCGCTGCAGACGGCACTCACCACAAAGAAGCCGTCGACGCCGGTGGCCTTAAGCTGCGGCAGGTCGGCCGTCTTGACGCCGCCGCCCACCACGATGGGCACGGGGCTTGCTGCGTGGAGTGCGGCCAGGTCCTCAAAGCTCTTGGTGATGATAGAGCCGTCGGCCGCGCGTCCGCAGTCGCGCTTGGTCTCGGTCTCGTGGAGCGGGCCGATGCCCAGGTAGTCGACCAGGCTCATGTCGGCGGTCTTGACGTACTCGAGCATCTCCTCGCAACGGGCCGAAAGGCCCACAATGGCATCGGGGCCCAGCAGCTTGCGGCAGACCTCGACGGGAATGTCGCTCTGGCCTACGTGCACGCCGTCGACGGCAATGCCCTGCTCGCGCGCGGCGAGTACACAATCCAGACGGTCGTCGATTAACAGGGCGACCTGACCGGTCTTGCCAGCCTGTGCGATTGCCTGCGCGGCGTCGCCGGTCAGTGCAATGATCTCGCGGGCGCTTGCCACCTTGGAGCGCACCTGGATGCAGGTAAAGCCGGCGTCGAGCGCCTGGGCCACCACATCGCCCACGGGACGCCCGAGCGTGTTTTCGGGGCCGAGTACCAGATAGGCCGAGATATCAAGGTTGTCGCGGATGCTCATCGTGCTTCCTCCTGCTTTTTGATCTGCGCTTCCATGCGCTCGAGCTTGCCGGTCATGGTGTCGGTAAATCCGGGCCGAATATCGGCTTTGAGCACGACTTCGGTGCGGATGCCCTTGCTCGCCAACACAAAGGTTGCGTCGCGCACGACCTGCATGACCTCGTCCCAGTCGCCCTCGATCTCGGTGAACATCGAGGTGGTGCGGTTGGGAAGGCCGCTCTCGCGAATGACGCGCACGACCTCGGCGACCTCGGCGGACAGCTCATCGCCGGTGCCGCACGGGGCGATGGCCACAGCGATGAGCGTGTTCATGCCGGCATTGGTTGCGGGCTCGGACATGGCCTATGCCTCCTCGAGGTCGAGCTGGTTGTTGGCGATGTCCTGGGCGGTTGCGCGGTAGAGCTCGTCGATAAAGGCGACCTTAAAGCTTGCCGGGGCGTCGGCGACAGCAGCGGCACGCGAGCCGGCAACGTTGTAGACGGCGGTGCCGCAGACGGCGGCCGTAAACGGGTCGGCAGCGCAGGCGTACACAGCCAGCACGCCGCCTTGCGAGCAGCCGCAACCGGTGATCTTGGACATGAGCGGGCTGCCGCCGTGGGACTTGGCCACGGTCGTGCCGTCGGTGATCAGGTCGACTTCGCCCGAGACCACAACGGCGCCGCCGGTGTAGCGGGCGAGCGCCACGGCGGCATCGCGGGCGGCGTCTACTGTGTCGGTGGTATCGACACCGCGCACGCGGCTCAGATCGGCCGCCTCGCCCTCAAGACCCCACAGGCCGGCGAGCGCGATAATCTCGGAGGCGTTGCCGCGCACGATGGCGGGCTTGTACTGCTTGAGCTCGTTTACCAGCTGGGTGCGCAGGCTGCCGATACCCAGGCCCACCGGATCGAGCACCCAGGGCTTGCCGGCGTCGTGTGCCGCCTTCGCCGCGCGGGGAATCGTCTGCTCGTAGATAGGGAAGAGCGTGCCCATGTTGAGATAGATGGCGCCGCCGCCGGCAACGAGCGCTTCGCCCTCGTCGGGCAGATAGACCATGGCGGCCGATCCGCCCACGGCGAGCTGCGCGTTGGCGACAAAGTCGATCGTCACCGTGTTGGTGATGGAGCCGGCCATCGGATTGGTGGCGCGAATTTCCTCTACGGCCTTGACCATATGTTGCTTAAGCTGTTCCGAATCAATCACTGCACATGCCTCCTTGGCATAGAAAAGGGGCGCTGTGCATAGACAGCGCCCCTGTAAAGGCGGCATGCTCCCTACGCCAGCATTAACTGACAGGTTCAAAGGATTGGGCCCCATGCCCTCTCAGCCTTGTGGTTTGCACCGCCGGCACTCCCGCATCGAATCTGTTGTTCCCTATACTAGCGCACCTGCCAAAAAGGGACAGGTTTATTTTGGCAGGTCGTTACAATAGGTAGGACCGATACGAATGGGGGCCTTATGATTAAACTTGTGCTGACCGATATGGACGATACGCTGATTCCAGCCGGGCATGACGGCGCCAGCGACTACGCCATTGAGGGTATTCATGCCATGCAGGCGGCGGGTCTGCACTTTGGGCCGGTTTCGGGTCGTCAGCCGTCCGCGATGGGCTGGATGTTCAAAAACCGTTCCGAGTGTTTTTCGACCGGTGCGTTCTGTAACGGCCAGGTGATGTTTGTCGACGGCGAAGTAGTCGCTTCGCGCGCAATCGACAACGATGCTCTGATACGTTTGGCTGACTATCTGGAGCAAGAAACCGACGATACATTTCTAAAAGTCTACAGCCTGGGCGATGACTTTTGGGGTAACGATGCCTATTGCGTGACGAGCAATCCCGAGCGTGTACGTCGCGCTATGGAGTCGGGCGGCAATGCGTGGCTCAAAGGCGAAGAGGCCCCGTGCCGTCCCGTCGTCGATGACGCGCCGGTGTTTAAGGCGAATATCTGGAGTGCCCGTTCGCGTGAGGAGCTCGCGGAGCTACGCGAGCGCGTTGCCGTTGAGATGCCGGAACTCTCGCTTGTGTTTCCCAACAACCGAGTGCGCCTGTTCGACATCCTTCCGGATGGTTGGGACAAGGGCTGCGCTGCGCTGGAGCTGGCGCGCGCCTTGGGCCTGACGCCCGACGAGGTGGCCGTATTTGGCGATTCCGATAACGATCTGCCCATGATCGATGCCGTTCCCAACTCCGTTGCAGTCGCCAATGCCAACGAGGCCGTCACGGCTGCCGCGCGCTGGCATATCGGCGCCGCGGCAGATGATGCGGTCGCCGGGGCTCTGCATCAGATTGCCGCCTGCGCCGCGACGGGGGAGATGCCGCCGTTTATGCGTCAGGAGGGTGCAGCCGACGCGAATCTCGCGAACAGCTAAGGAGACAGCCATGAAGCTCCAGCAGCTCAGATATGTCGTCAAAGTTGCCGAATGCGGCAGCATTACCGAGGCCTCGCGCCGTCTCTTTGTGTCGCAGCCTTCGATTACCGCGTCGATTCGCGATCTTGAAAACGAGATGGGTGTGCACATCTTTGAGCGCACCAACAAGGGCGTCATTGTGTCCGAGGAAGGCGAGACCTTCTTGGGCTATGCGCGCCAGGTACTCGACCAGGCCGACCTGCTCGAGGGTAAGTACAAGGGCGCATCCGAGCAGGTGCCGCACTTTAGTGTGAGCTGCCAGCATTATTCCTTTGCCGTCAACGCGTTTGTCGACGTGATTCGCGAGTTCGATGCCGCGCGTTACGACTTCACCCTGCGCGAGGAGCAGACTCACGAGATTATCGAGGATGTCGCGCATATGAAAAGCGAACTGGGCATCCTGTACTTATCCGAGCATAACCGCGAGGTCATCGAGCGCATGCTGGTGGCCAACGAGCTCGTGTTCGAAGGACTCTTCTGCGCCACGCCGCATGTCTTCGTCTGCGCCGACCATCCGCTGGCGGACCGCTCCAGCGTGACGCTCGAGGATCTGGAAGACTACCCGTTCCTGTCCTACGAGCAGGGCAGCTACAACTCGTTTTACTATTCCGAGGAGCTGACCTCGACGTTCGAGCGTCGCAAAAATATCCGCGTGCGCGACCGTGCGACGTTGTTCAATTTGGCCATGGGCCTCAACGGCTACACGGTATGCTCGGGCGTGATCAGCCACGAGCTCAACGGTCCCGGCATTATCTCGATTCCGCTCGACGTGGACGAGTATATGGAGATTGGCATCATCACGCGCAAGAACACGACGCTCACGCGCTACGGTCGGGCCTATATCGACGCGATTCGTCAGCATATCTAGGCCGCTGTACTCCGCACGGTTCAAGTCTCTTTATGGCAGTCCAGACTGATATAGGAAGCATCTATATCAAACTGTTATAAACATATATTTTACGATGACCATATGAGCGCTCATACTCTGTCCCAGTAAAGCAACCAATGCAAAGGGAGATATCCATGAGCACTTCGATTCAACCGAACGCGCCGTTTCGCGCCGATATCGTCGGCAGTTTTCTTCGTCCGCAGGCCGTGAAGGACGCCCGTGCCGCCTACGCCGCGGGTACGCTCGATGACGACGGCCTTAAGGCCGTCGAGGATGAGGCCATTCGCGATTTGGTGGCAAAGCAGAAGGCGGCCGGCCTGCAGGTCATCACCGATGGCGAGTTTCGCCGCAGCTACTGGCACCTCGACTTTATGTGGGGGCTGAACGGCGTCGAGCGTCGCACCTCGCGTACGGGCTATATGTTCCACGACGAGGAGACCACGGCCGATACCGCCGTGGTGACCGGCCCCATCAGCGGCGAGAACCACCCCTTCGTCGAGCACTTTAAGTTTGTCAAGGCGCTTGAGGGCGAGGGCCACGTTGCACGCCAGACCATCCCGGCGCCGATTCAGACGTTCTCCGAAGTCACGCTCGACCGCTGCGATGGCCAGCAGGAGAGCTTGCGTGCTGTCTATAAGACCGACGAAGATCTCGCCGATGCCATCGCCGCAGCATACCGCACCGTGATTGCCGACCTGTATGCCGCAGGCTGCCGCAATATCCAGTTTGATGACTGTACCTGGGGAATCTATTGCGATACCGATTTTGTGGCAAAGACCGGCATGAGCCCGGTTGATCTGCAAAAGGTGAGCGAGCTGGGTGTGGCGCTCAACAATGCCGCCATCGCGGGCAAGCCCGACGATCTGGTCATCAACACGCATGTATGCCGCGGCAACTACCACTCCACCTACGCTTTTGAGGGCGGCTACGACCCCATCGCGCCGTACCTGTTTGCGCATGAGGACGTCGATGCGTTCTATCTGGAGTTCGATACGCCGCGCGCCGGTGGCTTTGAGCCGCTCAAGTACGTTGCCCCCGGCAAGAAGGTCGTGTTGGGCCTGGTGACCACCAAGGCGGCAGAGCTCGAGAACGAGGATGTTATTGTCGAGCGCATCCGCGAGGCGGCAAAGTACGTGCCGCTCGAGAACCTGTATCTGTCTCCGCAGTGTGGCTTTGCCAGCTGCGAGATTGGCAACAAGCTGACCGAGGACGAGCAGTGGGCAAAGATTGCGCTGGTCAGGCGCGTTGCCGAGCGCGTTTGGAAGTAACACTACCGTTCGCAGGTGACGGCGCGTGCGAGAAATTACATATCGCGTACAATGGTTCGGATCGTATCGTTCGGGCAGGTAATCCGCTATGCTCGAGCGCCCTTCCATTCTGAAAGGGCATCCGTGTCCCAGTCTTTGACGCCCGCCGTCACCGATGCCATCTACGATGCGTCATCGCTCGGCCGCCCGCGCATGTTTTTGCTCGGCCTACATATGCGCGTGGGCACCATTTTTAATGCGTCAGTATCCAGTGGATGCCACGCGCCATTCGTAGATCGGTTTGGGCAAAGTGGTTGCCGGGGTTGAGCTCCAGCGTTGTTGGAATGCCGCGATCGACAAGCAACGCTTCCATGGCGCGTGTGCCTTCGAGGACGTGTCGCATCATGCGGTTGGGCGTCTTGGTTTCTTTTTTGCCGAGTGACAGGTAGACGGCGCCGGGCGCGTTCGGCATCCTGTGCTCGTGCGCATAGTCGATAAAGCCAGGAAACCAAAGGGACCCCGATGCGCTTGCGGCGCGGTCAAAGGCATCGGTTTGCCAGAGGGCCCAAAGCGAAAAGAGACCCGCCAGCGAATAGCCGGCAATGCCACGCCAGGCAGGTGGCTGTGGGAGTGATAATTCGACCTTTGGGATTATCCGGTTCAGCAGTTCATCGAGAAATCCGGACGCCTGACCGCCAAAGGGTTCGGCATCGCGTACAGTTCCGTCGCATTCCCAAGGGCTCAGCTCGCGATTCCAGTTGAGGCCGCCAATGGCGACAAGGGTAAACGGTGGGCAGTCGAGCTCTCGGCAGCACTTATATACCTCGATGCCGTCGCCCATGACCACGGGAAGGTAGATGATCGGTGCGCTTTCGGCATGCATTGAATGAACGGTTATCTGCTTTTGGCACGCTTCCATGACGGGCTTCTCTCGGCGTTGTGATATCGACAGCCCCAATTGTCGCACGCCGACGCATACGCGCTACCGAAAAGAAAAGCGCGGAGCCGCTCGATGCGACTCCGCGCTTTGGTGTTCTGCTTTGGCAGCTTTGCCGCTATGCTACAAAGAAGTAGACGAGGAAGGCAAGGGCTGCGATCCACATGAGCGGCTTGATCTTGGAGGCCTCGCCCTTAAAGAGTGCGACGATCACGTAGGCGATAAAGCCCAGGCCAATGCCGGCAGAGATGGAGTAGGTGAAGGGCACGCCGGCGACAATCATGAACGCCGGGAAACCCTGCGACACGTCGGACCAGTCGATCTCGGAGGCCTCGCTCATCATGAGGTAGCCGACGTAGACCAGAGCACCGCAGGTGGCGGCGCTGGAAACGATGGTGACGATGGGGGAGAAGAACGCGGCGAGAATGAACAGCATGCCGGTGGTGACGGAGGTGAGACCCGTGCGGCCACCGTCGGCAGCGCCAGAGGTGGACTCGACGAAGGTGGTGATGGAGGAGACGCCCATGAAACCGCCCACAGCGGCGGCGGCGGAGTCGACGATCAGGATCTCCTTGATATTCTCGACGTTGCCGTCGTCGGTGAGGAACTCGCCCTGCTTGGCCACGGCCATCGCGGTGCCCATGGTGTCGAAGAAGTCACTCATGAGCAGCGAGAACGAGATGACGAGGAGCGCGGGGTCGGTAAGGACCTTGACGATGGCAGGCACGCCGCCGGCGTCGGCGATGGGGCCACCGATGCTCGAGAAATCGAGCGGGGCGATGATACCGGTCGGAGCCTGGGTCACACCTAGGGGGATACCGGCGATGACGGCGACGACGATGCCGATGAGCAGCGAGCCGGGGACGTTGCGGCAGGCGAGGGCGACTGTCACCAGGATGGAGATGATGCCGACGATGAAGGTGGGGGAGGTGATGTCGCCCAGACCGACGAGTGTACCGGCGCCAGCGGTGATAATGCCGGCATCGCACAGGCCAATCATGGCGATGAACAGGCCCAGACCCACCGAGATGGCGTGACGCAGGACAACCGGGATGGCGTCCATGATGGCCTCGCGCAGGCCACAAAGCACGAGCAGCAAGATGACGACGCCCTCAAGGAAGATGACGCTCATGGCCACGTGCCAGTCACCGCCGCAGACGGTGGTGGTGATTCCAGCGATCATCGCGTTGACGCCTAAGCCCGACGCGCAGGCGAGCGGGCGGTTGGCGAAGATGCCCATGCAGATGGTCATGATGCCGGCGCCCAGGCAGGTGGCGCAGGCGAGCGCTCCCGCATCGATGCCGGCGCCCGAGAGCACCGCAGGGTTGACGGCGATGATGTAGGCCATCGCCAGGAATGTTGTCAGTCCAGCGCGAAGTTCGGTCCCGATTGTGGACTTGCGCTCACTGACGTGAAAAAGTTCGTCCATGCATACCCTTTCCTTGTTCGGCCCCGAGTTTAGGCCGATTGACACGAACTCACCCACTATATCGCCTTTGTGAAGTTGGTGTTCCTCACATGTTGATGTTCGGCGGTTTGTAACGGACGGGCGGTATCTTTCGCATGAAATTGTGTAGGTACCGTATACTTAAGCGGTTACAACGACCCCTATGGAGGAACGTATGATTAAAGAGCTCTGCCGCGACGAGGCTATCCTGTCTCAGCGTTGCGAGGTTGCGACTGTCGAGGACGAGTCGGTCGCTCAGGATCTGATTGATACCATCAAGTCGCTCGATGATGCCGGCTGCCTTGCCGCCAACCAGATCGGCGTCACCAAGAAGGTCTGCGTCTATCTGGACGACGCCGGCGAGCCCCATGTGCTCTACAACCCCCGTCTGGTGTTTGGCCTGGGTGCCAGCAAGATGGAGGAGAGCTGCCTGACGCACGAGGAGGTCACCAAGTCCACGCGCTATATCAAGTGCAAGGTTGCCTTTGACCAGATCGTCGACGGCAAGATGAAGGAGTGCCGCCGCGACTACGCGGGCTTTGAGGCACAGATGATCCAGCATATGATCGATCACTGTCTTGGAAAGTTGGTCTAAGGGGACCAAAGCACCGCACCTTGCCGCTCAATCGTCGCTCGCGTACCTTAAGTACGCTTCGCTCCTCTTTCGTGGCAATCTGCGGCACTTTGACCCCTTAGACGACCTGCGGGGTTAACTTGGTTGAGTTTATCCTGTTTGAATAGTCCGGGCGTGACATTGTTGTCATGTCCGGGCTTTTGTGTTTAGCGCCTTTTTGTTTGGAGACAATGAAATTAGCAAGAACGTAAAGCTAGGAGGCGCTATGTGTACGAGTATTCGATTTACCGATAATTCTGGCCACATGTATCTGGGCCGCAATCTCGACTGGAGCTTTGACTACGGCCAACAGGTTCGCGTGATGCCGCGCGGGTTTCACATTCCGTATTCGTTTATCGACGACGCGACAGCGGCGCACGCGGTGATCGGTATGTGCATCGATTACAGGAACTACCCTATGTTCTTCGATTGCGGCAACGATGCGGGCCTCGCCGTGGCGGGTCTCAATTTCCCGGGTTATGCCGAGTATGCCGAGGGCCCTGTCGACGGCAAGACCAATATCGCGGCCTATGAGTTTCCCCTGTGGGTGGCAGCGACGTTCTCGACGGTCGATGAGGTCGAGGCCGCGCTGCGCGACACGGTGATTGTCGCCAAATCTGCCGGAGAGGGGCTGGGCGTGTCGCTGCTCCATTGGATTATCGGCGACAGCCAGCGCAGCATCGTGGTCGAGATGATGGCTGACGGCCTGCATGTATACGACGATCCGGTCGACACCCTTGCCAACCAGCCGACCTTCCCGTGGCACATGGAAAACCTGCGCACCTATATCACCGCCACAAGCGATTTTCCGCAGACGGCGACATGGCGTGGCGCCGAGCTCAAGCCCTATGGCGCGGGTGCCGGCATGCGCGGTATTCCGGGTGACTGCTATTCGCCGAGCCGTTTTGTAAAGGCGGCGTACCTCAATGCCAATTACCCGCAAAAGGAGAGCGAGACCGAAAACGTCGTCCGCATGTTCCGTTCACTCGAGGGCGTGGTGATGATTGAGGGGGCGTCCAGGATGGGCGATGGCAAATTCGAGAAGACTATCTATACCGGATGCTTTAGCGCGCGCACGGGCAATTATTACTACGCGATGTATGGGGATCCGTCGATTCGCTACGTGAGCCTGATGGATGCCGAGGGCGCGAGCCCCGATAGGCTCGTGGTTCCCGAGCCGCGTCGTTCGTAGCCGTTAGCTTTACTGCAATGCAAAGCGGTCCCGCATCTCCCATGAGATGCGGGACCGTTGTCGTCAATGGCTGGTGGCGTGTTAGAAGTTGGCGTCGTTGAGCTGGGTGCTTTCGAGTCCGTCGAGTTGCTGTTGCTCGGGCGTATCGGCGACGCTCTCGAGCAGCTCGGTGGGATCGACGTTCATGTCCTTACCGGCTTCGTTGCCGTTGACCAGGTCGTCCGAGAAGATGTCGACTTCCATTTCCTCGGCCTCTTCGATCAGGATCTCGAGCGGCACCTGGGTGCGAATGAGTTTGACTGCCGGACGCATGCGGGCAAAGAGCGGTACGTACTCAATGATGATGGCCGAGTTCTCGAGACCATACCAACGTGCCGGGCTTCCGCAGGCGCGGCGGACGGCGTACTTGATGGCCATCACACGGTGGTCGTTGCGGTTGATGTCCGTTTCGGGGGCAAGCATCTTGCGCAGCATGCAAAAACGGAAGTCGCCCACGTTGCCGCGGGTCTCGTAGATAGAGTAGGTGTGATGCTGCGGCGGCAACTCACCCGATGCCATCAGGTCGCCAACGATCTGGCGCAGGTAGGCGTTGATGCGCTGATTGACCTTAAAGCCCAGGTCCAAGCGCACCCGGAACAGGAAGTCCGTGCCAAAGGTCTCAACGGAATATTCGTGCGTATAGGGCTCGTCGGTAACGTGCACGTTGATGAACCAATATGCCTTGGCGCGCTTGGGGTGCTTGTCCAGGATGGAATAAAGCACGTCGCGGTCGAGCGTGAGCGGGTCGGGGCTGTTGGTGAGAAATACCAGATTGTCAGCGAGCACGGGATAGGTCTCGTCGTTGCGCAGGCGGTTGAGCTGATCGATGTACTTGGAGACGGGCAGCAGAATCGTCTGTGTGCGCTCGATGGCGGTGCCGCGGCGCCACACGTACATAAGGCCAAACAGCAGTGCGGCCAGGAAGATCATGACGTAGCCGCCGTCAAAGAACATGGTGAGGCACGAGGCGAAGAAGCACAGCTCAATGGCACCAAAGAGCAGGGCGAAGACGCAGGCACCCAGCTTGTGCTTGAGGATGCCAGCGATGTAGCTCGTCAAAAGCGTCGTGGTCATGAGCATGGTCACGGTAATGGCGAGGCCGTAGGCGCTCTCCATGCGCTCGGAGTTTTGGAACAGCAGCACGATGAAGATGCAGCCGACCCACATGATGTTGTTGACGAGCGGAATATAGAGCTGCCCCTTGGTGTCGCTGGGGTAGTGGATGCGCAGATGCGGCATAAGGTTGAGACGCGTTGCCTCGGATACCAGCGAGAACGAGCCGGTGATGAGCGCCTGCGAGGCGATGATGGCCGCCACGGCCGAAAGCACGATGGCAAAGGGGCGCAGGGGCTCGGGGAGCATCATATAGAACGGGTTGACGATATCCATCGCGAGCATCTGGGGATTGGAATTGTTGGCGAGCAGCCAAGCGCCCTGACCCAGGTAGTTAAGGATAAGCGCCGCCTTAACAAACGGCCAGGATGCGTAGATGTTGGCCTTGCCCACGTGGCCCATGTCTGAATAGAGCGCCTCGGCGCCGGTCGTCGACAGGAAGACGAAGCCGAGCACCATGATGCCCGAGTGGTTGATGGGCGAGAACAGAAACATGACGCCGCGGATGGGGTTGAGCGCGCGCAAGATGGACAGGTTGCCGAGCATGTTGAACAGACCGGCGCCTGCCAGGAACAGGAACCATAGCGTCATGAGCGGACCGAAGAGCTTGCCGATTGACGAGGTGCCGGCGCGCTGCATGGCAAACAGACCGCAGATAATGATGATGGTAATGATGATGACGTTGGTCTGGCCGTCGCCCAGCAGCGCATGGCCCCATTCGATGGTGCGCAGACCCTCGATGGCCGTGGTAACCGTGACGGCGGGGGTGAGGATGCCGTCGGCAAGCAGTGCCGCACCGCCGATCATAGCGGGCAGAATCAGCCATGGTGCCACCTTGCGTACGAGGCTGAACAGGGCGAAGATGCCGCCTTCGTTGTGGTTATCGGCCTTCATGGCGATTAACACGTACTTGACCGTGGTCACGAGCGTCATGGTCCAGATAACGAGCGAGAGCGCGCCCAAGATCATGTCCTCGCTGACGGTACCGATGCCGCCGTTGTTGGCGACGATTGATTTCATGGTGTACATGGGGCTCGTGCCGATGTCGCCATAGACGACGCCGAGTGTTACGAGCAGCATGCCAGCGGAGAGGGGGATGGCGCCATGTCCGCTCTGACTACGCTGGTCTTGGAGGCTTGCCTCCAGCTTGTTGTGTGCCACGTGGACTCCCTTAGACATCCGGTTATCTGTCTAGGACAGATAACCTTTATGCCGTCTTTATACATACAAGAGCAGTTTGGCACATCAGGTTATTTTAGACAATAATCCCCAGCTGGAGATTATTTATGTACGCAGGTAGCATTTCAAAGCAGGGGCTTTTAAGCGCGTGCTGCCTGAGCGATGCCGGTCTTGGCACCTGCGCGTTTGCCGGCGAGTTCGCAAAAGATCGCGCCGCCGATGATAAGTGCGGCACCCATCAGACGGACCGGTGTTATGGCTTCGCCCAAAAGGACGGTCGAGAACACGACCGCCGAAAGCGGCTCAAGGTAGCCGACGACGGCGACGGTCTGCACGGGTAGTTTGGCGACAGCACTAAAGTAGAGCAGACAACCGAGTCCGGTGTTGACAATGCCGAGCATGGCAACGGCGCGCCAATCGATGCCTGCGGCGACGCCGGCGGACAGGAATGAGGGTGCACCCTGCGTGTTGAGCGTGAGGACCAGCGCGGTCACAAAGGCGGCACTCACCTGGAGCGTGGAGTTCTCGAGGCCTTCGATGTGTGGCGCGCCCTTGCTAGCGATGACCATCAGCGCATAGCAAAATGCCGAGGCGATGCCGCAGGCGATACCTGCAATGGGCATATTGCCGCCTAGACCTTGCGCTGCAATGAGAAAAGCACCGCAAGCAACGGCGATAAAGCCGGCGATTTTGCCGCCGGTCAGCTTTTCGCCAAAGATGAGCGGGGAGAGTGCCATGACAATGATGGGGCCGCAGTAGTACAGCAGCGAGGATACGCCGACGCCGACCGTCTGGTAGGCGCGGAACAGAAAAATCCAGCTGGCGCCCAGCGCAGCTCCCGAGAGGAGGAGGGCTGCGGCTTCGCGGGGGCGAGATGGCGCCTGCAACTTATGGCGTTGGGTGATGGCGAGAATGGTGACAAGCGAGAGTGCGCCCAAAAACGTGCGTAGTAGCACGATATCCGAGCTCGGCAGCGCGATGGCGGCGGCGATGATGCCGTTGGAGCCAAACAATAGCAATGCTGCTAAGTACGTAAACAGTCCGTTGTTCATGCGCTTCCGTCCCTTCTATATCCGAGCATGTTCACTATGGGTGAACTGGCTTTAGAAGAAAAGCGAATATAATGCATGGATAACATGACAAAAACTCATGCAAAGGTGGAGGGGTGCCGTGGAAACGAATATTCAAAAGATGCAGGTGCTGCTCGAGACCGTGCGCGCCGGCAGTTTTACGCGCGCCGCCGAGCGCCTGAGCTATTCGCAGTCGGGCGTGAGCCGCATGGTGGGCGACCTTGAGGCAGACTGGGGTTTTAAGGTGCTTGATCGCAGCCGCGAGGGCGTGGTGCTTTCTGCCGACGGGCGGCAGGTCATGCCGGCAGTCGAGGCGTTATGCGAAGAGTTTGGCCGCCTGCAGCGACGCGTGGATGAGATGCGTGGGCTCATGCGCGGCAAAATCTGCATCGGTACGTTTTCGAGTGTGGCGACCCACGTGCTGCCGCCGGTGATTGCGCGCTTTCGCGCCGATCACCCGGACGTCGACTATGAGTTGCTGATGGGCGATTACTCAGAGATTGAACAATGGGTGGCTGAGGGTCGTTGTGACCTGGGCTTTATTCCGCGCGAGCCACGCGGCGCCGGCATGGCGTCGCGGCCGTTGGTGCAAGACGAGCTGATGGCCGTGGTGCCAGCGGACTCCTCGCTTGCCACCGCGGAGGTCGTTTCCCTTGCCGATTTGGCCAACGAGCAGTTTATTCTGCTGGAACGCGGTGGTGACGACGAGATTACGCCGCTGTTTCGCCGCGCGGGCCTGACGGTGCGCTCAAAACTGTCGACCTGGGATGACTATGCGATTATGGCCATGGTCGAGGACGGTCTGGGCGTGAGCATTCTTCCGGCGCTCATCTTGCGCCGCTGCCAGTTCGATATTGCCGTGCGCCCGCTCGAGGGACATCCTCATCGGCAGATCAACGCCATATATCGAACGGCCGACGTTTCGCTTGCCGCTGCTCGATTCCTTGAATACCTCTAAACGCGTGCATGTCATTGTCCGCTTTGGGCAAATCTCGGAGTTCGGTACGTTTTCTTATGAAATTGAACTTTCGAATGAGGCGCCGCGCTATACTGCTGCCTAAATTGAACTCAGGTTCAATTCGTGTTCTATAAATTGAACTTTGCCAGCAAGGAGGTTCTAGTGGCCCAAGAGACGTTTAGCAATCGCCTGCGACAGACTATGTCCGATCGCGACGTTCGCCAGTCGGACGTAATCCGCGCATCGGAGATGCTCGGCAAAAAACTCGGCAAGAGTCAGATGAGCCAATATGTGAGCGGCAAGACGATCCCGCGGCGCGATGTGGCAGAGCTGCTCGCCCGCATTTTGGAGGTCGATGTTACCTGGCTGCTTGCCGGTGACGCCGATCAAGGCGAGACATCATCGCCTCGCAACGACTCCAAGCCCGAACCCCATCCCTCAGCTCAAATTCCAAGGAGCACCACCATGCGTACTTTTTCTAAATCCACCAAGCTTGATAACGTCCTGTATGATGTGCGCGGTCCCGTCGTCGACGAGGCCGCCCGTATGGAGGACGAGGGCGAGCGCATCCTCAAGCTCAATATCGGCAACCCGGCGCCCTTCGGTTTCCGCACGCCCGACGAGATTATCAAGGACATGCGCCAGCAGCTGCCCGACTGCGAAGGCTATTCCAACTCGCGCGGTCTGTTCTCTGCGCGCAAGGCGATTATGCAGTACTCGCAGATCAAGGGCTTGCCCAACGTTCAGATGGAGCACATCTACACGGGCAACGGCGTGTCCGAGCTCATTCAGCTTTCGATGAACGCGCTGCTCGACAATGGCGACGAGATTCTGATCCCCAGCCCCGACTATCCGCTCTGGACGGCGTGCGCAACCCTTGCCGGCGGTCATCCCGTGCACTATCTGTGCGATGAACAGGCGGATTGGTATCCCGACCTGGAAGATATGGAGTCCAAGATCACGAGTGCGACCAAGGCCCTCGTCATCATCAACCCCAACAACCCCACGGGCTCCGTTTACCCGCGTGAGGTGCTCGAGGGCATCGTCGAGGTTGCGCGCAGACACCAGCTCATGATTTTTGCCGATGAGATCTACGACCGCCTGTGCATGGACGGCTACGAGCACGTCTCGATTGCCTCGCTTGCCCCCGATCTGCCCTGCGTCACCTTTAGCGGCCTTTCCAAGTCGCACATGATTGCGGGCTATCGTATTGGCTGGATGGTGCTTTCGGGCAACCAGCGCTGCATGAGCGACTTCATCATGGGCGTCAACATGCTCTCGAACATGCGCCTGTGCTCCAACGTCCCGGCCCAGTCGATCGTCCAGACGGCGCTCGGCGGCCATCAGTCGGTCAACGACTACATCCGCCCCGGCGGCCGTGTCTACGAGCAGCGCAACTTTGTGTATGAGGCACTCAACAAGATCGACGGCATCTCGGTGGTTAAGCCGCGCGCGGCGTTCTACATCTTCCCCAAGATGGATGTGAAGAAATTCAACATCACCGATGACGAGCAGTTTGCCCTCGACCTGCTGCACGAGAAGAAGATTCTAATCACGCGCGGCGGCGGCTTTAACTGGGGTGAGCCCGACCACTTCCGCATCGTGTACCTGCCGCGCATGGAAGTACTCAAGGAGTCGCTCGAAGACCTCGCCGATTTCTTTGACCATTACCGCCAGAGCTAGTGGGATAGAAGCTCCGCACTATGAAAAGCTCCCTGCAGTTGTTTTGCTGCAGGGAGCTTTCTTGAATCGGCGGAACTATATAACAATCCCGTTGCAGTGGTCGATTTCGTGCTGGATGATCTCGGCGGTGTAGCCCGAGAAGTTTTTGATGCGGTGGACGAAGTTCTCGTCCAAATACTCAACCTTAATGCGGCGATAGCGGGTACAGGGACGCTCGCCGATCAGCGAGAGGCATCCTTCGCTCGTTTGATAGGCATTGACCTGCTCAAGAATTTGCGGGTTGTACATGAGCAGCGCCCTGTTGCCGTCCTTTACGCAGATGATGCGCTTGCGAACGCCGATCATGTTGGCGGCGAGGCCTACGCACTCGTGCTCATGCTCGTGGAGCGTATCCAGGAGGTCCTGCCCGGTCGCGGTATCGTCGGGCCCCGCGTCTTCGGAAGGCAGGCGCAAAAAGAACTCGGATTTCATGATGGGCTTAATCATGGCGGGCTCCTCATGTCTTATGCTTTCATGGACTTTTAATAATAGCGCGGAAGGAAAGCTGCGCGTCCGCGTTACAATCTTTCGACGTTGGACCATGTTGCCAGATTTGTCGTGTACGGCGTCTGGCGTAAGTCTAGGGCTCATTTTCGCCCTGGACCGTTCCTCTGGGGCGATGCGATTGTCGTTCTAAGAGGAAGGAATTTCATGGGGACCAAATCCCAAAAGCGAACTCAATCACCGTCGACAGCCTCGGCGATTCTCGTCGTAATGTATATTGCGGCCTTTGTTGCCGCGTTTAACGAGAACATCATTAACGTGGCGTTGCACGACATTATGGCGGCCTTTTCGGTGAGTGCCACCACGGCGCAGTGGCTCGTTTCGGGCTACATGATCGTGACGTCGATCTTTACGGCCATCATGGCCTTTCTGTCCGGCCGTTTCTCGACGCGCAAGCTGCTGTTTTTCGCATGCGGATGCATGGTCGCCGGCGAAGTTCTGTGCCTAGTCGCTCCGTCGTTTAGCGTTTTGCTGCCAAGTCGTATTTTGCAGGCTGCGGGTTCGGGCGTCTTGTTCCCGCTCATGATGAACGTTGTGCTGTCTTGCGCTCCGCGCGAGAAGCTCGGCCTGTATCTGAGCCTGGGCGGTGCCTGCATTACGCTGGGGCCGGCGTTTGGACCCGTGGTCAGCGGTCTTATGTGCACGTTGTTTGGCTGGAGGGCGGTGTTCGTAGTGCCGCTGGTGGGCGGCATTGTGGTCGCTGCGGCGGGCGTAAAGCATGTTCAGAATGTCGGAGAGCGCTCGAACACCACGCTTGATATTCTGTCGGTTGTTTTGCTCGCCGCCGGCATTACGGCATTTGTGTATTCCGTAGGCGAGTTCTCGACCAATCTGATTGCCGGCATCGTGACGCTTATCGCCGCCATTGTGCTGCTCGGCCTGTTTGCGGCCCGCCAGCTCAAGCTCGAGCATCCGGTGCTTAACGTGCGTCCCATGGCGAGCGTTCGTTTTTGGCCTGCGTGTCTGCTTGTGGTGGTGTCGATGATGACGACGTTTTCGATGAGCGTATTGTTGCCGCTCTATTTTGAGGGCGCATACGGCATGACCGCACTTGTTGCGGGCTTGCTCATTTTGCCGGCGATTGCCTGCAACGCCGTGACCTCGATTGTGGGCGGACGCGTGATGGACGCCCGTGGTGCATGGCCGCTGCTGCCGGTCGGCTTTGCCCTGATTGCCGTGGGGCAGACTGCAATCTCGATGACGGCGGCAAGCATGAACATCGGCGTTGTCGTGGCACTGACCGTTGCAGTGTATGCCGGAGTCGGTTTGGTGCTGAGCCCCTCGCAGACGGCCGGCTTGGAGACGCTACCTGCCGCTGAGCATCCTCACGGAACGGCATTGCTCAACACGTGGAACATGATTGCCGCATCGTTTGGTCCGTCGCTGTTTATCGGTCTGCTCTCGAGCTCTGCGGCGACTGCCGGTGCCGCTGGCGTTGCGACGGACGTTGCCCAGGCGATTGGATTTGCAGCTGCCGTGCGTGTGGCGGCTGTAATTGCCGTGGTCGGGTTCGTGGCGTCGCTGGTGTACGCTCGTCGCGAGTCGCACATGTCGCATTAATGTGTGCACATAGATTCTGCAGCTAGATTAGCGGGCGACACCATAAACTAATGGACGTTTTGCCGAGAGGCATGAATGTTTAAAGCGCAAAGAGTGCGCGACGGGCCCCGCGAATGGGGCGATGATGCCCGAGAGGGCCAAGAAGGAGTCTCATGTCTGAGAACGAAGAGATCATGAACGAGACCGAGAACGAGACCATGGCTGCCGAGGTTGAGGCAGTCGAGACCGTGGAGACCGAAGCTGCCGAGGTTGAGGCTGCTGCCGAGGTTTCCGCCGAGGAGGAGGCCGAGGTTGTCGAGGCCGCCGTTGATTACGATGACGAAGAGCTGATGGACAAGATGCAGAAGGCCGCCCGCCTGCTGCGTAGCCGTCGCTTTGCTATTTCCAAGGAGGAGGAGGCCAAGGCCGAGCGCATGGCGAACATCGAGCGCGCTATCAAGCTTCTTGACCTCAAGCCCAAGATGGAGCAGAAGGAAATGTCCGACCTGCTGGGCATGCGCCTTCGTGAGCTCGATGGCCTGATGGCCGAGGCCGAGGCTGCCGATCTGGTCGGCCGCATCGACGACGCCGAGGGCGATATGCGCAAGATCGTCGTCTTCGCTGCCGAGGATGCCGCCGAGGGCCTGGTCGAGCTTGCCAACAAGAAGGAGAAGCTCCTGCCCGAGCTTTCTTACGAGGAGGCCACCGAGCTGATGGCCGCTCTCGATAAGGTTATCGCTCCGCTCGTCGCCATGGGCCTGGACGAGGATCGCGGTCCTCGCGGCGGCCGTGACGACCGTGGTGGCCGTGGCGGCGACCGTGGCGGTCGCGGCGGCTTTGGCGATCGCGGTGGCCGTGGTGGCGACCGTGGTGGCCGCGGTGGCGATCGCGGTGGCCGTGGCGGCTTTGGTGACCGTGGCGGCGACCGTGGCGGTCGCGGCGGCTTTGGCGGCAACCGTGGTGGCTATGGCGACCGCGGCGGCAACCGTGGCGGCTTTGGCGGCAACCGCGGTAACGACCGTGGCGGTCGCGGTGGCGATCGTGGCGGCCGCAACGGTGGCGGCTTCCGCGGCAACCGTTTTTAGTTACGGCGTTTTACCAAACGCCGTAACGGGCCGACGCTGCGCGCCCACCAGAGCGACGACTTGTCATTCAAAGAGGACGGCATGACCAGAAGGTCTATGCCGTCCTCTTTTCATGCCAATTTGTTCGCTCTGGTGGGCGCTCGCTGTCGGTGCCAAAACATCGACATTGCCATGATCCAGACCTGCTAAAAGATAGTCGTTGGGTGTTCCTATAGTTTTGTCAACCGTCGGGGCTACTCCCGGTAGGGCACCCGGTCGCGCATCACGGCGTATATCG
>NZ_JADPCH010000014.1 GCF_015670745.1 Collinsella aerofaciens
CATGTCTCCAGTGGAATACGAGCGGCAATACGCTTGAGGATCCTTAAAAGAAAGTCCAGTTTATCCTTCCCACTCCACTTTCTTTATGCGCGTTGATTTGAGGGTGAAGCATGATGTCGAGGCCAGGAAGGCGGCCATAGGGCTCTTCGAGCTCGGACACGGGTATAAATCTGCCGCGATTGCCCTTTCGCTTCCCGCGGAAGCCGTGAGAAGATGGCAGGAGATATACCGCGCATTCGGGAGCGAGGTGCTGCTGCGCATGGACGGAAAGCAGGGCAGGTACACATACGAGCAGAAGGTCGCCGCCGCCTCCGCCGTCGTCGACGGCGGCATGACGAAGACCGAGGCGATGGCGGCGTTCGGCATAATGTCGATGTCGCCGCTCAAGAAGTGGTGCGCGCTATACCGCGAGGGCGGCGCGGAGGCCCTGCGCCCGAGGCCCAAGGGCCGGCCGAGCGGTTCCAGGGCGAGGCCGCGGACCCGCGAGGAGGAGCTCGAGGAGCGGTGCCGTAGGCTCGAGGCCGAGGTGGCCTACCTAAAAAAATTACGCGCCCTGGTCGAGAGGGACGGGCTCTGACCAGGGCGAAGGCCGAAGCGGTCGCGGCCCTGCGCGCCGAGGGGCACGCGCTCGGGCACCTGCTCGCATGCGCCGAGCTCAAGCGGTCGACCTACTACTACGCCCTCGCGCACCCGCCGAGGCCCACGCGCGCCGAGCTCTGGGAGGCGGCCGCCGAGATCTTCTCGCGCACCGCCAACGGCTGCGGGCACCGGCAGATAGCGATGTGCCTCAGGGCGGAAGAGGGGGTCGTGATAGCTGACAAGACCGTGCTCAAGATGATGCGCGAGATGGGGATTCGCTGCGGCATCAGACGCGAGACGGCCTACCACAGGTACAACTCGTACAGGGGCGTCGTCGGCAGAACGTTCGAGAACGTGATCGCGAGGGGTTTCGACGCCGGGGCCCCGTGGCAGAAGCTGGGGACGGACGTCACCGAGTTCAAGGTGGCTGGCGGTAAGGCCTACTGGGCCCCGACGCTGGACTTCTGCACCAAGGAGATCGTGGCGAGCGACATATCGACCACGCCCGACATGGCCCAGCAGGTGAGGATGCTCGACGAGCTGCTGTCCAAGATCCCCGAGGGCGTCGCCCCGACCATGCACTCGGACCGGGGCTGGCAGTACCAGCACGCCTCGTACACATCCAGGCTCGAGGCCGCCGGCATCGTCCAGAGCATGTCCAGGAAGGCGAACTGCATCGACAATGCCGCCACCGAGCAGCTCTTCGGCCACGTCAAGGACGAGTTCTACAGGGGCCGCGAGTGGAAGACGTTCGAGGATTTCAAACGCGACCTGGAGGAATACATAGTCCACTGGAACACGAGCCGGAGGCAGGTAAGATTGAAGGGCCTGACCCCGGAGGAGTACCGGAATCAGGCCCTTGCGGCCTAGTCGCTATTTAGGGCGTCCAAGATTTGGGGCGCAGTTCAATTCGGTAGCGGGCTTTTTGCTACCGATATGCCGGGATTCGAACCCGACAGGGTGCGAATCCCGGCATCATCGCAAGGCCTGTGGTCAAAAAATGGCAAATATGAGTACTGTTACCATTTTAGTTACAGCGATTTCATGCCTTCAGAAGGCGATTTAGCCGTCGGGCGTCCTACGGCGGAAAAATTGCAGACGTTTATCGGCTAAGTACTTGGACATATGTTGCGTGACACTACATATTTTGCAAATAAATAATGTTACAGGACTTGTGACAGTACTCATATTTGACGTTTTTTGCCCATAGCCCTCTATACCTAGGCATATCGGCGGCAAAACGGGCTTCAAAGCGCCCTTCGCAAACAAAAACCGGGGCCCGCATGATGCGGACCCCGGCTCAATACCGTGACGATATGTCAGTTACGCTCTACACGTAGAACAGGATGTCGTCGTAGGTCGGGACCGGCCAGTAGTCGGCAGCCACGATCTCCTCCATGGCATCCACGGCGGCGCGCAGCGTATCCATAGCGGGAACGACCTCGTGTGCATACACGTTGGCCTGCTCCTGGCCATCGAGGCCCTCGGCCTTCTGATGCACGGCGTCGAGCGCCTTGATGGAGTCGTTGATGGTGGTGATACCGTTGCAGAGCTTGTTGAGCGTGTTCTGCTCGCACTGCATGGCGGCCTCGGCACCGGCGGCACGAATAGTCTCAAGGCCCTTAGCGACCTTGGTGGCATAGGCGGTAATGACCGGGCGATAGGTACGACGCGCCTCGCGAACCATCGTGGTAGCCTCGATGTTCATGAGCTTGTTGTACTTCTCGAGCTTGCAGTCGTAGCGGCACTGGGCCTCGGCCTTGGTCAGGACACCCGTCTCCTCAAAGAGCGCAATGGCCTTATCGGAAACAAAGGCGGGCAGGGCGTCGGCCGTGGTCTTGTTGTTGGCAAGGCCGCGCTTCTCGGCCTCGATGGGCCACTCGTCGGAGTAACCGTCGCCGGAGAACAGGATGCGCTGGTGATCGGTCAGCACCTTCTTGCAGTACTCGAGCGCGGCGTCCTGGAACTTATCCTCGGGCGTACCCTCGAGTGCGTCGGCGAAGGACTTGAGCGACTTGGCCACGGCGGCATCGAGCACCAGGTTGGAGTCGGAGACGTTCTGCTCGGAGCCGCAGGCACGGAACTCGAACTTGTTGCCGGTGAAGGCGAACGGGGAGGTGCGGTTGCGGTCGGTGTTGTCCTGCATCAGCTTGGGCAGGGTATCGGCGCCCAGGTCGAGCACGCCGCGCGTGGCATGGACGGAAGCCTTGCCATCGATGATCTTCTCGACGACCTCGGTAAGCTGGTCGCCCAGGAAGATGGACATAATCGCCGGAGGAGCCTCGTTGGCGCCCAGACGATGGTCGTTGCCGGCCGAGGCAACGGAGGCACGCAGGAGCTCCTGATAGTTATCGACGGCCTCGATCACCGCGGTGAGGAAGACGATGAACTGCAGGTTGTCGAGCGGGGTGTCGCCCGGGTCGAGCAGGTTCTCGGACTCGGTGCCAAGCGACCAGTTGTTGTGCTTGCCCGAACCGTTGATGCCCTCGAAGGGCTTCTCGTGCAGCAGGCAGACCAAGTCGTGGCGGGAGGCGATGAGCTTCATCTTCTCCATCATGACCAGATTTTGGTCGATGGCCTCGTTGACCTCGCCATAGACGGGGGCGAGCTCATGCTGGCAGGGAGCGACCTCGTTGTGCTTGGTCTTGGCGGGAATGCCGAGCGCCCACAGTTCATCGTCCAGGTCCTTCATATAGGCCGAGACGGTGGGGCGGATAGCGCCAAAGTAGTGCTCCTCGAGCTCCTGGCCCTTGCAGGGAGCAGCACCAAAGAGGGTGCGGCCGGTGATGACCAGGTCCTTGCGCTTGCGGTAGGCGTCCTTCTTGATCAGGAAGTACTCCTGCTCGTCGCCCACGGAAGGAACGACCTTCTTGGGGGTCTTGCCAAACAGCGCCAAAACGCGCTTGGACTCACGCGAGAGCGCGGTCATGGAGCGCAGCAGCGGGGTCTTCTTGTCCAGGGCCTCGCCCGTGTAGGAGCAGAAAGCCGTGGGGATGCACAGGACATCGTCCTTGATAAAGGCGGGGCTAGTGGGATCCCAAGCGGTGTAGCCACGGGCCTCGAAGGTGGCGCGCAGGCCGCCGTTGGGGAAGCTGGAGGCGTCCGGCTCGCCCTGGATGAGGTTCTTGCCCGTAAACTTGGTAATGGCGGTGCCGTCGTGGTTGGGCTCCAGGAAGCTGTCGTGCTTCTCGGAAGTAATACCCGAAAGCGGCTGGAACCAGTGCGCGTAGTGCGTCGCGCCCTTGGAGATGGCCCAGACCTTCATGGCGTGGGCAACGGCGTTGGCCACGTCCAGGTCGAGCGGCTCGCCGCCCTCGAGGGTTGCAGCAAGGCGCTTCCAAATGTCCTTGGGGAGGTAGTCCTTCATGACTTCCTCAGAGAACACCATGGTCCCGAAGCGGTCAGTAAGATCGGCCATACGGAACTCCCTTCGTATCGGCACCGCGTGAGATGCGGTGTTGATTACTAACGAACGAGTCATAGCTTAGACTCGCCGTGTTTCCGCGACATTACCGTCATGTTGCCGTCGCGAAACCAATCAATGAGGTTACCCTATCGAGGCGGCGTTGCCACCCTCAACAGCCAATCAACTGTATAAATTGCAGACCTCTCCCCATGGTTTAAGGGTAGTCAACTTGGAATGGGGCTCTATTAACTGGTATTTCGCATCAGATACCATTCAATATAACCCCCATCCTACATTGACCGCTCTGTTATAGGAAATGCCGATAGCGAAGCATTTTCGATTGGTATCACCAAATCGTGAGAGAAACTCCACCTTAGCGCAGTGGTACTGTAGAATCCTTGCAACAAAACATCGCACCCAGGCATCTAAAGGAGCACGATATGCGCGTCGACGAGGTTTTTAAGCAGGCAGCATCCCAAGGCACCGCGCCCGTTTCGTTTGAGATGTTCCCGCCCAAGGGCGAGCTGACCCTCGACACGGCTCGCGAAGTGGCAGGCAATCTGTGCAAGCTTTCGCCGAGCTTTGTCTCGGTCACCTGCTCGGCCGGCGGCTCGGGCAACGGCGCCGCCACCGCCCCCATCGCACATATGATTACGAGCGAATTCGATACGCCCTCGGTGGCACACCTCACCTGCGTTGGCCGCACGCATGCCGATATTGCCGCCAAGATCGACGAGTACCGCTCCGCCGGTGTAGAAAATGTGCTGGCCCTGCGCGGTGATCTTCCCGCCGGCGCGACCGAGGACGACAAGCCCGCCTCGGACTACGCCTACGCCCGCGACCTCATCCCCGAGCTCGTCGACGCCGGCTTTTGTGTGGGCGCCGCAGCCTACCCCGAGGGCCACATTGCCTGCGAGGACCTCAACGTCTCGGTCGAACACCTCAAGCAAAAACAGGACGCCGGCGCGAGCTTCTTTGTGACGCAGCTCTTCTTTGATAACGAGTGCTTCTACCGTTTTCGCGAGCTTGCCGACAAGGCCGGTATCACCGTGCCCATTACCGCGGGCATCATGCCGTTTATGGGCAAGTCGCAGATCAGCCGCATGGTCTTTATGTGCGGCGCGTCGCTGCCCTCCCCCGTCATCAAGATTCTCGCCAAGTACGAGAACGACCCCGAGAGCTTGCAGGCAGCCGGTGTAGATTATGCCGCCCGTCAGCTTTGCGACCTTAAGGAGCACGGTGCCGACGGTCTGCACCTGTACACTATGAATCGTCCTGCGATCGCCGCAACCATTATGGAGCGCCTGGGGTAATGGAAAAACCGCACATCGATACAACCGCTGTCGAAGTGCCGGCCGACCTTGCGTCGCCGGCGCTTTATCGTATCGATGATGCCCACCATCCCCGCGTCGATCGTGCCGAGATGCTGCGCTACCTGGGCTACAGCGGTCAGCAAATTGAGCCCGAGCTGTCGCAGCGTATTGAGCTTGTCGTTGAACGTTTGGAACTGGACATTGAGCCCCGTGGCGTGCGACGCGTGTTTGCCGTCGATGCCACGGGCGTAGACGAGCAGGGAGAGCCCTGCATCCGTCTGGTCGGCACCAACGTTGAGCTGCGCGGTCGCGATATCTATCGACATCTCAAAGACGCCCGATTTGCCGCGCTCATGGCATGCACCCTCGGCATGGACGCCGAGCGTCGCCTGCGCACCACGGGAGCCCAGCAGCCCCTAGAGGGAGCTGTGCTCGATGCCGCGTGCTCTGCCTATGTGGAAGCTGCCGTCGAGCAGATGGACCAGCAGGTCAAGGCTGCGGCCGCCGCACACGGACTCGCCGGCAACTGGCGCTTCAGTCCCGGATACGGCGACTGCCCGCTTACGGCACAACGCTCGATCGTGAATGCGCTCAACGCCACGCGGCTCATCGGGCTTACCGTCACGCCTACCAGCCTACTCATGCCCACAAAGAGCGTGACCGCGGTGATCGGTCTGTTTGACGGCGAGGTCCACGACGCCCAGAGCCGCCCCACCTGCAATATCTGCCGCATGCGCGAGCACTGCCGCTTCCGCGCCGCCCACACCACCTGCTATTCCAGCCATTAGGAGCCCCCGATGTTTACTCCGCTTATCACTCATGATCTGGACGGTGCCGCGTTGGCGGCGCCCGTTGATGCCGCACGCCGCAATGGCGCCACGTACAAGACGCGCACGATCGACGACCTTCGCATTAAGGACGATCGCCTGCGCGCCGCCATCGAGGGCACGGGACACCTGCTGTTCGACGGCGGCATGGGCACCATGCTGCAGGCGGCCGGCATGAAGGCCGGCGCCCTGCCCGAGCTGCTCAACTTTGAGGAGCCCCAAGTCATTACCGATATTCAGCGTCAGTACGTCGACGCCGGCTGCGACGTAATCACCGCCAACACCTTTGGCGCCAACGCCCACAAGCTCGACGGTGCCGCCACCGTGGCAGACGTCTTTGCCGCGGCCGTCACCTGCGCCCGCGCGGCCGGCGCCCGCTACGTCGCCGGTGACATCGGCCCCATCGGCGCCCTGCTGCGCCCCCTGGGCACCCTCAGCTTTGACGAGGCCTACGACCTCTTTGCCGAGGAGGTGCGCGCCGGCGTCGCTGCGGGCGTCGACCTCTTTATTATCGAGACTATGACCGACCTGGCCGAGATCAAGGCGGCGGTCCTCGCCTGCCGCGAGAACTCCGACCTGCCCGTCTTTGCCACCATGACCTTTGAGGAAGACGGTCGCACCTTCCTGGGCACGAGTCCCGAGGTGGCCGCCATCACGCTCGATGCCATCGGCGCCGACGTTTTGGGCATCAACTGCAGCCAGGGACCGGCCGAGCTCCGGGGGCTCGCCGCACGTATGCTCACCGTTACCGATAAGCCCATTATGGTGCAGGCCAACGCGGGACTCCCCCATGTGGACGACGACGGCAACACCGTCTTTGATATCCAAGCCCCCGAATACGCCGAGGCCGTCGCCGGCATGATCGCCGACGGCGTGAGCGTCGTGGGCGGCTGCTGCGGCACCACGCCGGCGCACATGGCAGCGCTACGCACGCTTATCGATAACCACACGCCCAGCCCACGCCGCCGCAAGCCCAGCATGTCGGTCACGAGCGCCCAAACGGTCGTGGACCTTCCCTGCGACGGCCACAAGATCGCCGTCATCGGCGAGCGCATCAACCCCACCGGCAAAAAGCGCCTGCAGCAGGCCCTGCGCGACGGCGACCTGGACTACGTTGTGAGCCAGGGCATCAGCCAGCAGGAACAGGGCGCCGACATTCTGGACGTCAACGTGGGCCTGCCCGAGATCGACGAGGTCAAGATCATCCAACAGGCGGCCGAACAGCTCCAGGGCTCCACGCTGCTGCCGCTGCAGATCGACTCCACCGACCCCGCAGCCGTCGAGGCCGCCGTGCGCCGCTACGCCGGCAAGCCCATCATCAACTCGGTCAATGGCAAGCAGCAGATCATGGATGAGATCTTTCCGCTGGTCGCCCACTACGGCACCAACGTTGTCGGACTTACGCTCGACGAAGGCGGCATCCCCGATACCGCCGAGGCCCGCTTCGCCATCGCCGAACGCATCGTGGCCGAGGCTGCCCGCTACGGCATCGGACCGGACCGCATCCTCATCGACTGTCTGGTCATGACCGCCTCGACCAATCAACGCCAGGCCGAGCAGATCCTGCGCGCCATGTCCCTGTGCAAGGAGCGTCTGGGCGTCAAATGCGCGCTCGGCGTGTCGAACATCAGCTTTGGCCTGCCTGCCCGCCCGCTGCTGGGCTCGGTCTTTTTGGCCGCCGCTTTTGGCGCAGGTCTTGATGCCCCCATCATGAACCCGGGCTCCAAGCGCTTTATGGATACCGTCTACAGCTATCGCGTCCTGAGCGTTGAGGACGAGGGCTCGACCGGATACATCGAGCGCTACGGCGGCTGGACCGATCCGTATAAGATCGCCGCCAACCCGGCAGCTGCTCAGGCAGTATCGACCGACGCTGTGCCCGCTGCTGGCACCGCCGGCACCGACGGCAACGACGGCCCGATTCGTCGCATGGTCGTCTCGGGCCGCAAAGGCGAGATCGCTGCCGAGACCGAGCGTCTGCTGGCAGATCACGACGCCATGGACCTCATCAACAATCACTTTATCCCCGCCCTCGATGAGGTTGGCGTCCTCTTTGACCAGGGCAAGTTCTTCTTGCCGCAGCTTATGGCCTCGGCCGAGGCAGCACGTGTTGGTTTTGACACCATCAAGCGCCTGATGCCCGCCGGCGAGATTGCCGACAAGGGCAAGATCTGCGTGGCCACCGTCAAGGGCGACATCCACGATATTGGCAAGAACATCGTCAAAATGCTGCTCGACAACTACGGCTACACCGTCTTTGACCTAGGCCGCGACGTCGACCCGCAAGAGGTGCTCAAGACCGTGCAGGAGCGTGACATTAAGCTCGTCGGCCTCTCGGCGCTTATGACTACCACGGTCGTCGCCATGGAGGAGACCATCAAGTTGCTTCATGCCGAGGTGCCGGGCGTCAAGATCATCGTAGGCGGCGCCGTGCTCACCCCCGAATACGCCAAGCAGATCGGCGCTGACTACTACGCCAAGGACGCCGCCGAGAGCGCTCGTATCGCCGAAGAGGTCTTTGGGCAGTAACACAACGGAAACAACCGAGCACCAAAACGTGCCGCACGCGCCACTTGGCACGTGCGGCACGTTAGAATAGATAAGACTATGCTCGTTTTGGCAGATAGGAGCGCAAGGATGGCGATCACGCCCGCAGAAATCGCGGAAACCCGCGGCATGGTTGAGGAGCAGAACCTCGACATCAGGACCATCACCATGGGTGTTTCGCTCATGGGTTGCGGTGACGAGAACCTCGACCGCATGTGCACGAAGATCTACGACCACGTGACGCACACGGCTGAGCATCTGGTCGAGACCGCCGAGAACCTCGAGCGCGAGTACGGTATCCCCATCGTCAACAAGCGCGTTTCCGTCACCCCGGTGGCCCAGATCGCCGCGTGCTGCAAGGATGAGGACCTCACCCCCATCGCGCATGCCCTCGACCGCGCGGCCGAGACGCTCGGCATCGACTACCTGGGCGGCTTCTCCGCACTCGTCCAGAAGGGCATCGGCGACGCCGACCGCCGCGTCATCCAGTCCATCCCCCAGGCGCTCGCCACCACGAGCCGCGTCTGCTCCAGCGTCAACGTCGCCAGCCTGCGCGCCGGCATCAACATGGACGCTGTGCTCATGGCCGCCCAGACCATCATCGACGCCGCCAAGCTCACGGCCGACCAGGATTCCGTTGGCGCCTCCAAGTTTGTCTGCTTTGCCAACATGGTCGAGGACTCCCCGTTTATGGCGGGCGCCGTCCACGGCGGTGGCGAGGCCGACGCCGTCATCAACGTAGGCGTCTCGGGCCCCGGCGTTATGGCCGCAGCCCTGGAGACGCTGCCCGATTCCGCATCGATGATGGAAGTCGCCGAAAAGATTAAGCAGACCGCCTTTAAGATCACCCGCGCCGGCGAGCTCATGAGCCGCGAGGCCGCCCATCGTCTGGGTGTCGAGAAGGGCATTGTCGACCTGTCGCTGGCTCCCACGCCTGCCATCGGCGACTCCGTTGCCCGTATCCTCGAGATCATCGGCGTGGGCACCTGCGGTGGCCCGGGCACGACCTGTGCGCTCGCCATGCTCAACGATGCCGTCAAGAAGGGCGGCGTCATGGCCAGCTCCAGCGTGGGCGGTCTCTCCGGCGCCTTTATCCCCGTGTCCGAGGACGCCGGCATGATCGCCGCCGTCGAAGCCGGCGCGCTTTCGCTCGAGAAGCTCGAGGCCATGACCTGTGTGTGCTCCGTTGGCCTGGACATGATCGCCATCCCCGGCGACACCCCGGTCGAGACCATCGCCGGCATCATCGCCGACGAGATGGCCATCGGCGTCATCAACAACAAGACCACGGCCGTGCGCGTGATTCCCGCCATCGGCAAGGGCGTGGGCGACTGCGTCGAGTACGGCGGCCTGTTTGGCCGTGCGCCCATCATGCCGGTGAACCCCAACGCCGGCACCGTGCTTGCCCACCGTGGCGGACGCTTCCCGGCACCGCTGAACTCGCTCAAGAACTAGCTGAGGGGTTCGGGCGAGGAGCCCCGAGGAGGGCAAATATATAAGGTCGCCTGCTCGGACAGTCCTGACTCGCACGGAGAGCACATTAAGTGCTCTCCGGCTCGTGCGGAACTCGCGATCGACCTTATATATTTGCCCTCCCCGGGGCTCCCGCACAACGGGACCTCGGTTGGGTTCTATCCCTTTGGCAGTCGCTTCGCTCCTGCACCACTTGGCTGATACGGCGGTTTGGCGTTGGAACGGTTCTTTTTCTGATATATTCTGGTTGCGGCTCTTCTTTTGGGAGGAGTCGCTTTTTTGTTGCTAGGAGGTTGGCCCGTGGCTGATGATTTGATTCATTCTGAGCTGCTTGCTGCGGATTGGAATGGCGAATGGATGCGCCTGCAAGCTGCTCGGCGACGGGCTGATGATTCTTTTGAGTGGGATAAAAGGGCTCGGCATTTTCGACCTCTTGAGACTGCTCCGTATGCCCGGGATTTTATGAAATTGCTGGCTCTTGAGCCTGGTGAATCGGTGCTTGATATGGGGTGTGGGGCTGGGTCGATTGCTATTCCGCTTGCGCAAGACGGGCATCCTGTGATTGCGGCTGATTTCTCCCCCGCCATGCTGGGCACGCTTGATGCCGGCATTGAGTATTACGGGCTCGAGGATCTTATTACGCCGCTTGAGCTTGCTTGGGATGATGACTGGAATTTGGTTGGACCGGTCGCGAAAGCGGTAGATGTTGCCTTTGCCAGTCGCTCTGTCACCACGACCAACCTAAAAGGCGCGCTTGCCAAGCTCGACCGCACGGCTCGCCGGCGTTGTGCTGTCACGATGGTCGCCAACTCCAGCCCGCGCTACGACCTGCACGTGATGAACGCCATCGGCGCCTCGGTTACCTGCAGTAATGGCTTTGTGTACGCCTTCAACATCCTCATTCAAATGGGCGCCCTGCCGCAGGTTACGTACTTTGAATCGCCTCGTCGCGATACCTTCGATAGCCTTGAGGCAGGTGTGGCAGACTTCTCCCGCATGCTTGAGCATGGCAACGAGGATAAGGTCGACCGTCTGCGCGACTACATCGCCCAGCACATGATCGAGAATCCCCATGCCGGTGAGCCGGGCTCCAAGGGCGTGCCGCAGGGGCGCTATATGCTCGATCATGTCCGCAAGGTTCGTTGGGCGTTTATTGCATGGGAGCCGGTCTCTGCACCCCGCTCGTAGTCTGTTCGCAGCCCGCACCGCCCACTCACTCGGCATCCGCATTCTTTTTGAACTGGGCAAACGCGCTCCACACCGCGCCGTTCCTGCGCTATCGTGGGACAGCTCACGTAGATTAAGGCCCCATTGCGGGGCGCCCCATACATAGAAAGCGAGAACCCATGGCACTGACAGGAGCACAGGTCAAGCAGCTTCGCAGCATGGCCCATCACCTCAACCCCGCCATCATCATCGGCAAGTCCGATGTCAACGAGGGCACCGTCGAGCAGACGGTCGCCTATCTGGAGAAGCACGAGCTCGTTAAGTGCTCCGTGCTCGATGGCTCCAGTCTTTCCGCCCGCGAGGCCGCCGAAGAGCTCGCTGAGCGCTGCCACGCCGAGGTCGTCCAGGTCATCGGCCGCAAGTTCTCGCTGTATCGCGAGTCCTCGCGCAAGGACATCGAGAAGATCAAGCTCGTCTAAGAGCCAGTGATCGGCGAGCCAACACATAGCAAGCTTACGGGTGCCCAAGTACTTCGGGCGCCCGTTTTTTATCGCTCGACCAGCACGCGATTGAGCCGCCCCTCCACCAAGCGCTCGTATAGACGCCGCGTCTCGGGCTCGGGCACGCCATTGACCTGCTCCCTCAGATGGTGCATATGCCCGCTGTACAGCTCGACGATATCGCGCCGTCGCCCCGCCGCACTGTAGACGCGCATGGCGCAGCGCACCATATCCTCACGCGCCGTTTCCTGCCGAAGCCCCGACTCCGCCAGCCAAATCGCCGACTGCAGATCGTTTTCTTCTAGAGCGGCATTTGCTCCCTTAATCATGCAATCGATGTACTTTGACTGCATAATGCGCCGCATGCGCAAAAAGTAGGTGGGATTACAGCCATTGGGAACATACAACGGTCCGGCATAAAGCTGCTCAATCTTAAGGCACAACTCGACCAGATGGGGCCCGCGCGCACCCGTGCGATTTCCCAAAACCTCGCGGCTTATCTGGTCAAACAGCCGTACATCGGTCTTGACGTAGTCGCCGTTGAGCCCAATGCATTCATTTTGGATGAGCACGCATGACTTGCCATCCGGCGTCGGCCCCAAAGCCGACCGCAAGCGCGATATCGTCGAGTACAGGTTGTTGCGGGCGCTATTGAACTCGGCATGGGGCCACAGCTCCATGGCCAGCGTCTCACGATCGACGAGCGCATCCATGCCCAGCGCAAGCCGCTCGGCAAGCGTCGCCGCCTTCTTGCGGCGCCACATTTTGTCCGTGATGGGAAACCCGTCGCGCTCGGCGCGAAACGCACCAAACATGCGAATCTCGATATGGTCGATGGTATCAACGGCTTCAACCTCGCCGGCCTGGAATAGGCGCTCGCCCTCCCCTTCCAAATCGTCGCGCAGCGAGTACCGCGACAGCTCGCGCACGGGAAGCTTCTTGCGTATCCTGGCCGCCGGCTCGCCCAGACAATGCATGGCAAGGCGCGCAAAGAGCCGATACGATGGCTCTAGAATCCCCGCACGATTCATGGACATCCAGGCCGCAAGATCGCTGTCTCGGCCCGCACAGGCCAAATGCAGCGCCACCATCCAGGCCTCCGCTCCACCAACCTGCGTCTGGCTTATATCGAGCAACTCCGCTTCCTCGCGCACCGAAACCATCGAGGTGTTACGCAGATATGCCGCGCGTTCCAGCAGCAATGCGTTATCGCGCATGTACGCAATCGACTCCTCGGCAAGTTTGAGCACTTGGACCGCACGGAACTTTGCATTAACCGGCCGTCCCTCTGCCAGCGACTGCCAGCCTTCTAGCAACAGGCCAAACAGCTGAATCTGGTTGTCGCGCATGCGCACAGCAAAACGATCGAGCTCGTTGAACGCCGCGTCGTCGGTTACCGGCAAGCCGGAAAGGAGCCGCCGTGCCGCCAACACCATGCGCACCCAGATAGCCATCGCCCTAAGCCCGCGTACGTCGAGCGCCTCCCGCACCACCGTCATCTCGTCGTCGCGCTCGTCGGTTCCCGCAAACGACCCGTCAAAGAGCTCCACCAGCATACTATCGGCCCGTATAACAATCCCCGCGATGTCGAGCTCGCAGTCGTAGGCCTTGCTCGTTTTGAGCTGTTGTAGAACGCCGCCGTCATCTCCCCGCTCGGTCAGGCACCGCTTGACCTCGATATGCGCAGACAACATATCGAGTGCGGTATGGGATGTCTCGATTTCTGGCACGGCCAGGTTCGTAGGAAGCCCAAGCCCGTTGTCCCCATAGCAAAAAGCCGTCAGCGTCTGGGCCACCCTCCATGAAACGGGGTCTATTTCGCAGGCCGCCCGTTCGCCCCCGCGCTCGATGACCGATGCCATATAGCGAGCGAGCTTTGTATTGGACACGCTGACCGCTGCCAGATATACGCCAAGCGCTTCGGCAGGCGTTGGCTCTGGAGCCGGATCGTCGGCATCGATCGTGCCCAGCGCCGCTCGGCAGATATCGGCCCCGTGCCCCGTCAGAGCCAGATCGACCCCATACTGCCCAGCAAGTTCAAGGACCGCTTCACGGTCCAAAAAGGCGTCCGCCAGGCCCATCGCCGCATCGCATCGGCCCGCCTTAAGCAAAATCCGGGCCGCCCTCGGAACAAGTTCGGGGCGAACCTCGGCCACCAACTTACGCAAGCGCAAGCGTCCGTTATCCTCCGTGCCCAGACACGTAAAACTCCGCTCGGCGGGATCCAAGCCAAAGATCGGGTAGTCGCGCACAAAATAGGACTGGTCGACCATCGACAGCCTCACCCCACAGGCCTCGAGTTCTGCGATATTGCCCTCGCCCATCAAAACCATGAGACATGCCACGCAAAACAGCGCATTATTGTCGAGCGAAGCCAGATCGGCAAGTGCCGCGCCATATACGTTGACAATCTCGTTTTCGAGCAGACCGGCTACGTCACCTTGGCCATACAGACCCGTCTGCAATGCCGAAACGAGCTCGGGCACGCCCTGCGTGAGCTGATAAAAGTCGAGCGATGTGCTGATCGAAAACGCCGATGCCCACGCCGAATACTCAAAGGCATGCACCTTAAGCATCTGCGCATTGATCTTAACCGAATCGCCCAGCCCATGAATCAGCTGACGATTTGAAGGACGGCAGGAGATAAAGACCCCTACCCCCATAGCGCGCAGGCCGCGAATCCTGTCGATGAGGTCTTCGGTATCGTGCTGATCGAGGTTTGGCACATTATCAATCGCGATAAGGGAGTGCGGTTTGTCTTTGAGTTCTTCGGTAACCACCTCGAGCTGCATAAACACCTCGCGCCCAATGGCGCGATCCGCCTCGATAATCCGCACGGGGCCTCGCGTCGGGTCGCATTTAACCTCATGGGTGTACTGCAGCAGCACCGAGGTCTTCCCAAACCCGTCGGGCGCATAAAGAACCACGATGCCGGCCTTTCGGCCCTTGGCGATAAGCTCATTCATCAAGCGTTCGCGTCGCACCATATAGCCTCCGCCCAGCGGCATCAGCTCGAGGTCGTCTATACCGCTCAAATCGTTTACCATGCCCGCTCCTCAACTCGACCGTATGGACACTGTAGCCGCAAGACCATACAAGCCGCGCTATGAATAGAGCGACCTTGTGTTTTAGGTTGTCTTTTGGTACGAAAGCGGCAAGTTTTTGTACAGCGAGGGCCGATTGTTATTAATCCCCCGACTAATCGGTCTTTAAGCAGGTAAATGAGCTTGTCAGCTTGTCCCATCTAAGCGGCAGTGTAACGCAGATGAACAAGGTTCAGCCATGTCATTCAACTCGCCTAGCACCCGCTACCGTCTACGACCTTCTAGTGGCATTTTTGCATAGAATCTGGTATGGAATGAACCAAGCTGTTGGACATCTGGCGTTCGTCAAGCTTACGGCAAGTTTTTGGTCAAGTGGGCGGAAAGGGGTAGCAAAAAGGCCCCCGCAAAGCGGAGGCCTTAATCAAGGCTATGTCGAGGTGCAGGATTCGCGCTACTCGCAGAGCGAAAGGGCGGCCTCGTCAGCAACGACGACGCAATTGGTGTGGAGCTGCAGGATCGAAGCGGGGCACTCGGGCGTAACCGGGCCATAGCACATATCGTGCACAGCCTGAGCCTTGGCCTCGCCGTTGGCGACAACCAGGATCATGCGAGCATACATGATGGTCTGGGTGCCCATGGTGTAAGCCTGACGGGGCACATCATCGATGCTGTCGAACAGGCGGCTGTTGGCCTGAATGGTGCTCTCGGTGAGGTCGACGCAGTGCGTGCCCTTGGAGAAGTGGTCATCGGGCTCGTTGAAGCCGATGTGGCCGTTGTTGCCAATGCCGAGCAGCTGCAGATCCGGGTAACCGGCGTCGGCGACGATCTTGTCGTACTCAGAGCAGGCAGCGGCGGCGTCGGGGTTGGAACCGTCGGGCACATGCGTGTTGTTCAGGTCGATGTTGATGTGATCGAAGAAGTTCTCACGCATGAAGTAGTGATAGCTCTGGGGATCGTCATGCGAAAGGCCGCGATACTCGTCCAGGTTGTAGGTGCTGACCTCGGCAAAGTCGACGTCGCCCTTCTTGTACCAAGCAGCGAGCTGCTTGTAGGCACCGATCGGGGTGGAGCCGGTGGCAAGGCCCAGCACACAGTCGGGCTTGAGGATAACCTGGGCCGAGATGATATTAGCGGCCTTGCGGCTCATATCCTCGTAGTCTTTAGCTTTAATGATCTTCATTACGCGTCCTTTCTCGTACAAGAGAGGCAAGGCTCCCTTACAAGCACTTGCCCGCGGCCCGCGTCGGCCGCAACCAACGTGTGCGGCCACCAGGGCGAGGTCGCGTAATGTATGTGTCTCGTGTCTAACCGCGTCGAGGCCCCTGCCCGTCCACGGTGACCCAAAGCCTTTTAGCTTCGGACAAATCCCATCTTGCCACGGAGGGCGTCCTCTTTCAAGGGCGCCCTCCGTAAACGTGTTTGAATTGTAGGCTAATGGCCACGTGCACTTGCTAGCGCTCGCGAGCAACGATAAGCTGGTCCATCTCTTCGACATGCACGCCAACGGAGCCCTTGATGCTCGAGAACTCAACGGAGTTGCACACCAAGATGGGAACCGTCACATCGTAGCCCTCGGCAGCAATTGCCTCGCGATCGAACTCGATGAGCACATCGCCCTTATGGACGATGTCGCCCACTTGCGCATGTACGGTAAAGTGCTTGCCCTCGAGCTGAACAGTGTCCAAACCAACGTGGATGAGCACGTCCAAGCCATCGACTGTGTTAAGCGCAACGGCGTGTCCCGTGGGAAAAATGGCCTCGACCTTGGCGTCTGCCGGCGCAATCACGCACGTGCCGGTAGGCTGAATCGCCACGCCCTGGCCCAAAAGGCCGGTGGCAAACGTCTGGTCATTGACCTCGGACAACGGAATGACATCACCCGAGATGGGAGCATCCAGCGTAAGGACTCGACCACGCATACCAAAAGACCTTAGGACTTTAGTGAACATGCTCCCCCTCGGACATACCAATCAATCAAAATAACCTTGTCAGTTTACCACTTGGCACCCGTTTTTGGCCATTAGGGAAGTTCGCGCTTGACAACCTCGACGATGTCGTCAACAACGCGCTGGGTCAACTCGTGCGTCTCGGCCTCGGCCATCACACGGACCAGCGGCTCGGTACCGCTCGGGCGCACCAGAATGCGGCCGCGGCCATCAAGCTCCTTCTCGGCAGCAGCGACGGCATCCCAGATGGGCTGGCAATCGTCCAGACCAGCCTTGTTGTCGGAATGCACGTTGACGAGTACCTGCGGGTACTTCTTCATGATGCCGGCAAGATCGGTGAGGGTGCGTCCGGTGCGCTTGAGCACGGCCAGCAGCTGCAGAGCCGTCACCAAGCCGTCACCGGTGGTGTTGTGCTCCAGGAAGATGATGTGGCCGGACTGTTCGCCGCCGATGACGGCGCCGTCCGCGAGCATACGCTCAAGAACATAACGGTCGCCCACGGCGGTCTGAACCATCTCGAAGCCCTGCTCCTTCATAGCGATGGAGAAGCCCAGGTTGCACATGACGGTCGAGACGATCTCGGAGTTGGCGAGCTTGCCGCGAGCGGCGAGGTCAGAACCGCAGATAGCCAGGATGTAGTCACCATCGATCTCATTGCCCTCGCTGTCCACGAACAGCACGCGGTCGGCGTCGCCGTCGTGGGCCAGACCGATGTCAGCATGGGTGCGCAGCACGAGCTCGCGCAGGGGCTCGAGGTGCGTAGAGCCGCACTCGACGTTGATGTCGGTGCCGCAATAATCGGTGTTGATGGCATGGACCGTAGCACCCAGGCGCTGCAGCGCGGCGGGCGTGGTCTGGCAAGAAGCACCGTGGCCGCAGTCGACGGCAACGACCAGGCCGTCGAGCCTCAGGCCATCAAGCGTATCGATGGCGTGGTCGACGTATGCCTTGCGAGCGTCCTTCATCTTGATGATGTGGCCCACGCCGGCACCGGTCGGCAGCGTGTCGGCAGCCATGGCTTCCTCGGACATGACCCAGGCGCTGATCTCTTCCTCGACAGCATCGGGAAGCTTCATGCCCTTGCGGCTAAAGAACTTGATGCCGTTGAACTCCGGCGGATTATGCGAAGCGGAGATGACGATGCCGCCATCGAGCTCGTTTTGGACGGTGAGCAGCGCCACGGCCGGCGTAGGAATGACGCCGCAGCAGTGCGGGCGGCCGCCCTCGGCCATAATGCCGGCGGTCAGAGCGCTCTCGAGCATAGTGCCCGAAAGGCGCGTGTCACGGCCGATGCAGATGTCCGGACCAAGAAACTTGGTCGCCGCGCGGCCCAGGCGAAACGCGAGGTCGCACGAAAGATCGGCGTTGGCGACGCCACGAACGCCGTCGGTACCGAAGATGTTCTGGGGCATAGGATCGCTCCTTCCCTAGCAGGCGATATGCAACCGCCCGCCCTAGTCGAAAAAGAAAAGCGGGACCCGCCGAGGAATCGGCAGGCCCCGCTTGTACATTGTATCTCGAAAGGAGATAAAACCTTAGCGCTTGGAGAACTGGGGAGCGCGGCGGGCCTTCTTGAGGCCGTACTTCTTGCGCTCGACCACGCGAGCATCGCGCGTAAGGAAACCGGCCTTCTTGAGGTCAGCACGGTAGTCGCCAGCGTTCAGAAGAGCGCGAGCGATGCCCAGGCGCAGAGCGCCGGACTGACCGGAGATGCCGCCGCCATCGCACAGAGCGATAACGTCGAACTGACCGGCGGTGTCGGTCACCTTGAAGGGAGCAAGGGCGTTCTCAACGAGCTGATGACGGCCGAAATACTGCTCGGCGTCACGCTTGTTGATGGTCACCTTGCCGGTGCCGGGGACGAGACGGACGCGGGCGACGGCGTTCTTACGACGGCCGGTACCCTGGTAGACAACGGTGTTCTCAGCCATCTTTAAGCCTCCAGCTCAATCTTCGTGGGGTTCTGGGCAGCATGCGGATGCTCGGCACCAGCGTAGACCTTAAGCTTGGTCATCTGGGCACGGCCGAGGGTGGTCTTGGGCAGCATACCGCGAACGGCGCGCTCGATGACCTTCTCCGGGTGCTTCTCCATAGCCTGGCGGAAGCTCTCAGCCTTGAGGCCGCCGTTGTAGCCGCTGTGGCGATAATAGGTCTTCGTGTCGGCCTTGTTACCGGTAAGCTGGACCTTATCGGCGTTGATGACGACAACGAAGTCGCCGCAGTCGCTGTTGGGCGTGAACTGGGGCTTGTTCTTACCGCGCAGGATCATTGCGATCTGGGTGGCAAGACGGCCCAGGACAGCACCATCGGCGTCGACGAGAACCCAGTTGCGCTGGACCTCGCCCTGCTTGGCGTAGTGAGTCGATTTCGAAATCACTTAGACTCCTCCATGTACAGTACGTGTTGTTACAGAGATTCACGGGGCTCTGCAAGTAACCCGTCCATATTACCCCGCTCGCCGTACGAGTCAACAGGTATTTTGGCTCCGACCAGAGTTTCTGCACATGTCATCCACGAGCCGTGATTTTCCAGCTCTTTAGCTGTTGTCATTTTTTGAGGGTTCGCCGTCGCTAGCGTTCAACGAACTCTTGGATTTCCGCGAGCAGGCTCTTTGCCTCCTGACGGCCCTGGATATACAGGTCCAAAAGCTTTGCCGGATCGTGCTCGACATGGCCGACCTCGACCGGCTTTTGCGGAGCGACGACCAACGCACGGCCCTCGCGCTCATACTTCCACAGATGCATGCGCTGAATGTTATAGCGGTCGTGGCGCGTCTCGATAGCCTCGAGCAGATAGGGGTAGTCGGCATAACGGGCGCGCGCGGCGGGCATAAACTCGTAGGGCTTTTTCTCGTACGAGCGGTCCTGCGTGACGATGACGACCGCGCGATCGAAGCCCGCCTCCTCCAGCACGTGCTCGATGGGGACCGAATCGGCTACGCCGCCGTCGACGTATTTGTGCCCGTCAATCTCGACAGGCGGCGTCACCAGCGGCAGCGACGTCGAGGCGCGCACGGCGTAGAGGTCGAGCACGGCGCTTTTGACCGGCAGGTACGCGGCGGTTCCAAAGAGCATGTCCGTCACGACGGCGTACATCTCGATGGGGCTCGCGTCGAACGTCTCGTTGTCAAAGGGATCCAGGCGGTCCTGGACATCGTTGAAGATAAAGTCGTAGCCGACGATGGAGCCCGTGGACGCAAACGATGCGGCGCCCATGAAGCGGTTGTCGTTGCAGAAAGCCAGGTTGATGCGGTTGGCACGGCCAATCTGGTGCGACTTGTAGTTCACGCCGTTGAGGGCGCCGGCCGACACGCCATATACCGCCGGAATCTCGACACCGGCCTCCATGAGAACGTCGAGCACGCCTGCGGTAAATTGCCCGCGAAAGCTGCCGCCCTCCAAAACGAGCGCGACCTTGCCAGCATTTTTCGCCTTATCTTCTGCAGTCATGTTGACCTCCTGCTGTTTCGTTTTGGCTTTCTTCTACCCAGTTTTGGGATGGCGAGAGCGCAGGTTTTTCGAGGCGGCAGGTGAAGCGGAAAGTGTGTCCCAGTTTGAGGCGAGATTCCGGGACGGATTTTCCGCTAGCCATTCATTTGGAAACTGCATCCCATTCCGAACGAGGATTCCGGGATGTACTTTCCGCTTGAGCTGCCATTGGGAAAGCATATCCCACTCTACGGCTCGATTCCGGGTCGCAGTTTCCGCTTGAGGCATCATCCGGAAACTACGTCCCAGTCTGAGCGCGGATTCCGGGACGTACTTTCCGCCTGGGCTGCCATCGGGAAAGCGTGTCCCACCTGCGCTGCTGCGACGTTTTCTTTACGCCCGCACCCTGCATAGAGTTCGATTCTCCGCGGTTTGGGGCTTGCGTTGGCGCGGGGCATGGGCAGCCGGAGCTTAATCGGCATCGCATCTATATCTGGTCGCGACTTTGCGCGGAGAATCCGCGTGTTCGCTTCGCGAACCCGCACCGGCTTCGGCCGCCTGCCGGCGTCCTCGCCCGCGGGCTAAAAACGCTTACGCGTTTTCTTTACGCTCGCGCCCTGCATAGAGTTCGATTCTCCGCGGTACGGACTAGAAATAAAAAGGCAGGTAGATACGAATATCTACCTGCCTGTTACTTATGGTGGAGGCGCGGAGAATCGAACTCCGGTCCACGAAAGCCCCCTGATTGGCATCTCCAAGCTCAGTCGCTGGTTTAGTCTCGGACGCTTTGCGCGCAGCGACACGCTCGCGGCGTCCTAACCGGTTCGGTCTTAGCCCGCGCCATACCGATTACGTGCGCAGGAGCATTCCCCTAAAATGACGTCGCGCCGGTGTCGGGGAAATCACCGGGTTGACGCGCCGCTATAAACTAAGCAGCGAGAGCCATAGGCTCAAAAGAAGAGTTGTTGTCAATTCAATTTGACGGTACCCCTGTTTAGCGAGGCGAGGAGACCTCGGCTTGCTTCCTCTCTCAGAGCTATCGTGTCGAAACCAGTCGCCCCCGAATGTCGGGAAAGTCTGGATGGCATTGGGCACGAGCACCCAACACCCGTCGACTTTTCAAGGAACATGCGGGGCGAGCCCCGCTTGTGGAGTGTTATCTTACCACGTTCTGAAAGCGGACAGCTGTTCTATGCACGAGCTGTGAAGACCTCAATGTGCGCAGCACTTCACACTTTTGCTACCGATCGCGTCACGTATTTTTTCGCCAAGCAAAATTGACCCGTCGAAAGGACCGTTATGGATACCAAGCAGCAACTCGTCAATGCCCTCGCAGGCCTGGGCTCAACCATTACCGAAGCTATGGATGTCATCGAAGGCTTTGTCCCCTGCGGACATCCCGCCCTCACAGTATCGAACGCACTCGTCGCGCTGGACGCTGACGATGATGCAGCTCTCGCCCAGCAGCTTGAGACCGTCAAGGACTTTATCGACCACGTGAGCGAAAACCGCGGCGTGACCGCCTACCACGGCATCGAGGTCGAGCTCGCGGGTCCCAAAGCCGATCTGTTCGCAGCAATCCGCGAGGTAGGCGCCCTTATGCAGACCGCAGGCGTCAAGAACACCCAGGTCAACGAGTGGGTCTACCGCAGTCTGGCAGTACTCGACAGCTCCGACGAAAAGGCAGCCGAGCAGCTCGCAGAAAGTCCCGCCATTAAGGCCGAGCTTTTGTAAATAGCAGACGCGGGTCCCTTGGCGCATCGTCGTCCAAGAGGCCCGCAAACAGTTCGCGTCAACCGATAGCCGCGCCGCCGCGTTCGGCCAAAGCAAGAATCGGCATCATTTGGCGAGGTGTCTTTGCCGCAAGATCGGCATGTTCGAGCAGCTTGAGATCGTTAGTCACCAAGTAATCGACCTGTGCGCGCTTGCACGCGGCGAGCACCAAGTTGTCCTCGTAATCGCGATGGAGCGCTAAGTATTTGTCGGCCAGCCAAAGGTCCGACGCATCTGCACCCACGGCCGCGGCGTTTTCGGTCATGTTTCGAACAAACGCCAACGCCGCATCGCCAATTGCGCGGGCAGATGCCTCGTCGAGCGTTCCCCCGCTGGCAAGAACGCTACGCTTCAGCTCGTGTTGGACAACGTACAGTACGTCCTTAGCGATATGCACCGGGAAGAACAGCAACGCCCCCGTCTCCGTCGCCTGCCCAATAAACGCACGCGCGGCAAGCGACTCGGCATGGTCGACGCAAAACGAATCAACCCATACGTTGGCGTCCACCATTATTTTGAGAGGAGCCCCGTTCACAGGATCATCCCCTTTTGGCGATAGCGCTCGTCCATGGCTTCGGAATAGATTACGCCCCAATCGCGATCGTCGGATACGGGCGACGTAGCGATGCCCAGGTCCGCGTAAAGCTGATCCGCCGCCGCCCATGATGCGGCGAACGGAGTATCGTGCGCGACGGTCTGCTGCCGGTCGTCGACGGCCGCAAGCACTTCTTCACACTGCCCGCCACCCTGTGCGACTTTGGCCACGACCTTTTTGATGAGCTCGGGCAGCGAGGCGCCCGAAAGCCGCAGCGCCTCCTCGGCACGGTTCTTGACCTGGCGATCCACGCGAACGTTCACCTGCGCCATGCCACTAACAGCACCCACGTTGAACCCCTCTCTTCAATTGCTAGCTTTGCTAGCAATACTATATAGAGAAGCTAGCAAATGGTCAAATGCAAAAGGGCTGCGCCCAGACGGCACCGATGCCGTCTGGGCGCAGGCCAGATAACGTGGGCGAACACGCCTGCTAGCGCAGATATGCCTTCGCGTTGCCCAGGCTGTAGGCGATCGTTGAGCCGTTGTGCAGCAGTGACGACGTCTGCGGGGTAATCGCGCCGGTAATGCCGAGCGCCAAAAGCGCCGAGTTCGTGAGCATCACCTTGGAATACGAACTCGTCAGACGGTCGATAAGCCCCTGACTCATGCGGCGCAGGCGCACGATCGCGGCCAGATCCGTATCGGTCAGGATGATATCGGCGACCTCCTTGGCGATGTCGCTTCCGCCACCCATCGCCAGGCCCACGTCGGCCAAACCGAGCGCCGGCGAATCGTTGACGCCGTCGCCCACCATGGCAACGTGGCGCCCCTCGCTCTTAATGCGCTCCACATAAGCGTACTTATCCTCGGGCAGCAGCTCGGCCTTAAACTCGTCGACCCCCGCCTCTCGCGCAATGCGCTCGGCCGTGCGTTCGGAGTCGCCCGTAAGCATAACGACATGTTTGACGCCCAGCGCATGCAGATCGGCGATGGCCTCGCGCACTCCGGGCTTGAGCGGATCCTCGATGCCGAGCACGCCCACGACCGTGCCGTCGACCGCCAGGTACAGCGGCGACAAGCCCTGCATCTGGGACTCGATGCGCTCCTTGATGTCGGATTCGAGCTGCGCGCCCTCATCCTCAAATACAAAGTGCGCGGAACCGATGATGGCGCGACGCCCTTCGATGGACGAAGCGATACCGTGTGCCACGATGTACTCGACGGCGGCGTGGCGCTCGCGATGCTCGAGCCCACGCTCGCGGGCGGCGTTGACCACGGCACGTGCCACCGGATGCGGAAAATGCTCCTCCAAGCAAGCGGAAAGGCGCAGGATCTCGTCCTCGCTCCAGCCATCGGTGGTGAGTACGCAGGCAAGACGCGGCTGCGCCTCGGTGAGCGTGCCGGTCTTATCAAACACGATGGTGTCGGCCTTGGCAAACGCCTCAAAGTACTTCGCGCCCTTGACCATAACGCCCATCTTGGCGGCATCGCTCATGGCGGTCATGACGGCGACCGAACCCGTGAGCTTGAGTGCGCACGAGTAGTCGACCATCAGCGCCGCTGAGGTCTTGATAAGGCTGCGGGTGGTAAGCGCAACCAGGCCCGCGAGCAGGAAGTTCCACGGGACAATCTTGTTGGCGAGGTCCTCCATATGCGACTGGCCCTCGGACTTGAGTGAATCGGCCGTCTGCACGAGCGAGACGATCGAGCGGAGCTTGGTCTGAGCCGTGTTGGCGCGCACGCGCACCAAGATGCTGCCGTCTTCCACGACGGTCCCGGCGAACACGTCGTCGCCCACGCTGCGCTCAACGGCAAGCGGCTCGCCGGTCAGGGTCGCCTGGTTGACCATGGCGCTCCCCTGCTCGACAACACCGTCGATGCAAATGGACATGCCAGTGCGCACGGCGACCAAATCGCCGGGTTCAAGCTCGGTGGCGGCAACGCTTACCTCGGTGTCGCCGACGACCTTCTGCGCCTTGTCGGGCACATCGAGCAGCGAGTTGATGAGCTCGTTTTCGCTCATGGCGCGGGTGTAGTCCTCGAGCAGCTCGCCCACGTTGAGCAGGAACATCGTCTGGCCCGCGGTGTCGACATCACGTTTGACGAACGAAATGCCGATGGCCGAAGCGTCAAGCACAGGAACGGTTAGGCGCGGCTGCGCCAGCTCATGAAGGGCAGCGCGCAAAAATGCCATGTAACCGGCCACGACAAAGATAGCACGCAGCGGCGTCGGCAAGAACCAGCGGCGCGCGTAGTGGGCGCCGATAAGTGTGGCAAGATCCATGACGAGCTTGTGCTTGCGCGGCTCGAGTTGCATCACGTAGCCCGACTTGGCATCGGCGATAGCTTGAGCATCGAGTGCGCCCAGGGCGTCGAGCACGCTCGCGCGGCGCGGCTCGTCGTACTCCAGCGCCATCTGGCCAATACGGCCATAAACGCGCACCTTGTGCACGCCGTCGATATCGCCGCTGAGCTTAAGAAGTGCATCGAGATCGCTCTCTGGCACAGGACCCGCCAATTGAAGACGGGTCCTGCCGGGGATCTCGCTGATAATCGAGAATCTCATAGTTTGTGCCTGGGAGCGTTACTCAGCTGCCTCGTCAGCAGCGGCCTCGCTCTGGGTGATGTAGGCAGCCTCGGCAACCATGTCATCGACATTGGCCTTGGCCTGCTCGACCATGTCCTGGTAGCCGTTCTTGATGCGCATGCCGCACGCGATACCCTGCACGCAGGCATTCTTGACCGGAGCGCTGGTAAGCAGCTTGATGCCGGCCGTGCCAAGCAGAAAACCGCCACCGACAAGCAGGGTGTTAAACGTCGACTTCTTCATGTTGCTTCTCCCTTTTGCCGCATTTGACGCGGCACGGTGCCTCAGCACCCGAGTAAACAAGTTTGCTCGAGCACACTTTTGGAAAATAGTTTAGTTTATCTAACTATTGAGGTCAACAAAGGTTAACTTTTTGGAAATCTTGGGGCGCGATGTAACCAAGAGGACCGCCCCTGCGCCACATCCACAAAAAATGAGGGCGCCAACGGCACCCTCATTCACTCTATTCCATTCAGCCTACCTGACCCGAACGGCCGAGTCGTCACGGAACCGAGGGGCCGGGCGCAGGGCCTTGCCTCTCAATGAGTTCCGCACGAACAGGAGGCGCCAGTGGCGCCTCCGTCGTGAGTCAGGACTGTCCGAAATTGAGAGGCAAGGCCCTGCGCCCGGCCCCTCGGTTCCCGCTTACGAGAGCGACGTTCTCAGCAACTCGTTGAAGAGCTTCGGGTTGCCCTTGCCGCGGCTCGCCTTCATGCACTGGCCCACCAAAAAGCCGATGACCTTCTGGTTGCCGTCACGATACTGTTGCGCCTGATCGGCACAGTTTGCCAGCACCTCGTCCACGATCGGCTGCAGCGCGCCGGCATCGCTCACCTGACGCATACCGCGCTCGTCGACGATCTTGTTGGGATCGTCGCCGGTCTGGGCCATGGCCTCAAAGACCTCGTGCGCCTGGTTGGAGCTGATGGCATCGGTCGCCAGCAGCTTAGCCAGCGCTGCCACCTGAGCCGGCGCGATGCCGGACTCGGCGAGCGACACGCCTGCGCCCTTAAGGTAGGCGATCATCTCGTTCACCAGCAGGTTTGCGACCGTCTGGGCCTCCTTGCCGGCCATACCGGCAGCAGCGGCCTCAAAGAAGTCAGCAAACTCGGGGTCGCCGGCGATCTGCTCGGCATCGGCCGCCTTAATACCAAAATCGGCCTCAAAACGGGCACGCTTGGCATCGGGCAGCTCGGGAATCTCGCCACGGCAGCGGTCGATGAACTCGTCGTCCAGGTCGAACGGCGCCAGATCGGGATCGGGGAACAGGCGATAGTCGTCAGCCGTCTCCTTGACACGCATGACCACGGTGCGCTTGCGGCTGGGCTCCCAGTGGCGGGTCTCCTGATAGATGATGCCGCCCTCCTCGAGCACCTCGGCCTGACGGCAGATCTCGTAGGCAAGGCCGTCGTGCAGGCTCTTAAACGAGTTGAGGTTCTTGAGCTCGGTCTTGGTGCCCAGCTTGGTCTCGCCGCGGCGACGCAGCGACACGTTGCCGTCGCAGCGCATGGAACCCTTCTCCATGGAGCAGTCCGAAATGCCCAGCGTCACAAAGATGCGACGGAGCTTTTCCATAAACAGACGCGCTTCCTCGGGCGTGCGCAGATCGGGCTCGGTGACGAGCTCAATCAGCGGCGTGCCGCAGCGGTTGTAGTCGACGAGCGACTCGGCCGCGGCGGTAATGCGGCCCTCGGCACCGCCCACGTGCACCATCTTGGCAGCGTCCTCCTCCATGTGGATGCGCAGGATGCGGATGGGCACCGTGTAGGAACCGTCCTCGCGACGCTCGGGCATCTGCAGGCTGGACGCGTCGTAGCTGGCCAGGTGGCCGGCACGCTGGTTGCCCTCGCGCATGGTCGACGTCATGGACGTAGACAGGCCCTCGGCGTTGGCCGAAGCGCTCGCCAGACTCTGGGCCTCGGCCTCGCCAAACGCGCAGTCGGGGCGCTCGGCGGCACCGCGACCGGTCACATCCAGATCCAGGTGACCGTACATGGCAAAGGCGACCGGACCCTGCGTGGTCTGGAAGTTCTTGGCCATATCGGGATAGAAGTAGTGCTTGCGGTAGAACATCGAGTGGCGCTGAATCTCGCAATTGGTGGCGAGACCTGCCTTGACGATGCTCTCGATGGCGCGCTTGTTGGGCACCGGCAGGGCGCCGGGCAGGCCCAGGCACACCGGGCACACGTTGGCGTTGGGCTCGTCATCGTGGCTGAGCTTGCAGTTGCAAAACATCTTGGTATCGAGTGCGGTGAGCTCGGTATGGATCTCCAGGCCGATCACGGCCTCCCAATCCTGCAGGACCTCGGAAAGCTCCTTCATTACAGCTCGCCTCCCTTCCCGGCAAAATCGGGCGCGACAGAAAGCGCGGGCGCACCCGTGGCGGCATCGGCAAAGCCGCGCTCCAGGGCGCGGGCAAACGTGAGCAGCTGACGGTCCTTAAACGCCGGACCAACCAGTTGGGCAGAAACGGGCAGCTGAGTGTCCTCGCCCAGGCCCAGCGGCACCGAGATACCACCGTTGCCGCAAATGTTGAGCGAGATGGTATACAGGTCGGAGAGGTACATCTGCGTGGGGTCGCTGATCTCGCCAAACTTAAAGGCCGTGCGCGGCGAGGCGGGCATGAGGATGGTGTCCACCTTGGCATACGCGGCGTCGTAGTCCTGCGTGATGAGCGTGCGGGCCTTTTGCGCGGCGTAGTAGTACTTGTCGTACACGCCCGAGCTCAGCAGGTAGGCGCCGAGCATCTGACGGCGCTTTGCCTCGGCACCAAAGCCGTGGGCGCGCGAGAGCGAGCTCTGGTCGGACAGGTTGGCGCAGCCCTCCTCCTGGTAGCCGTAGCGAATGCCGTCAAAGCGGGCCAAGTTGGAGAACGCCTCGGCCGGGCCGATGACGTAGTAGGCGGCGATGGCGGCGTCCAGGTGCGGCAGGTCGACCTCGACCAGCTCGGCGCCCTGGTTCTGCAGCTCCTGGGCGGCGCGCTGAACAGCGGCCTTGACCTCGGACGTCAGGCCCTCGGCCTCCATAAACGCGGGGATGATGCCCACGCGCTTGCCCTCGATGCTGTCGTTGAGATGCTCGGTAAAGTCGACGGCGCAATCCTGGCTGGTGCAGTCGTACGGATCGTGGCCCGCGCCGGTAAGCGCGTTCATGGCCAGCGCGACATCCTCGACCGTACGGCCAAAGGGGCCCACCTGGTCGAGCGACGAGCCAAAGGCAACCACGCCGTAACGGCTCACGGCGCCATACGTGGGCTTAATGCCCACCACGCCGCACAGCGACGCCGGCTGGCGAATGGAGCCGCCGGTGTCCGAGCCCAGCGAGAGCGCGACCTCGCCCGCGGCGACGGCTGCAGCGGAGCCGCCCGAAGAGCCGCCGGGCACGCGCTCGGTATCCCAGGGGTTGTTGGTGCGGTGGAACGCCGAGCTCTCAGTGGAGCTGCCAAAGGCAAACTCGTCCATGTTGGCCTTGCCCATGGGCAGACAGCCGGCATCGAGCATGCGCTGGACGCAGGTGGCAGTGTAGACGCTCTGGTAGTTCTCGAGCATATGGGAAGCGCAGGTGGTGCGCGTGCCCACGAGGTTCATGTTGTCCTTAATGGCCAGCGGCACGCCCGCGAGCGGGGGCAGCGGCTTGCCTGCGGCACGGTCGGCATCCACGCGCGCAGCGGCCTCGAGCGCAAGCTCGGGCGCCACCTGTAGGAATGCCTGGACCCCGCCCTCGCGCGCCTCGATGGCGGCAAGGGAGGCCTGAGCCACCTCGGTAGCGGTAAAGTCGCCGGCGGAAACGCCCGCGGCGATCTGGGCGGCGGTAAGGGAATCGAAGCTCTGCGCCATTACTCGCTCTCCCCCTCTCCCAAAATGGACGGCACGCGGAAGTAGCGGTCGCGCGCGCTGCCGGCGTTTTCGAGCGCAACGTCGAGCGGCAGGTCGCGCTCGGGCTCGCGCAGGTCGTCGCCCATCACGTTGGACAGGCTTCCGATAGGATGGAACGTGGGCTCCACGTCGGGCAAGTCATATTGCAGGACGGGCTCGAGCATCTGGACGGCGTCGTTCATGTAGGACGTCATCTGGGTGAGCTCGTCATCGGTCAGTGCGATCTTTGCATACTCGGCGATGCCGCGCACGTCTTTCTCGCTGAGTGCCATAGGCGCTCCCTTCCGCATAACAGGTAAACCGCTCTAGTATACAAGGCAACGCCACTTGGAGCAGGTGCTTTACCCAAATGCAGCGAAAACGTAACGAGGACGGCGGACTGGCAGGCGGCGGGCTGACGGTTCTGCAGCGAAACCGCACCGTCCATAGCAAAAACCGTCTCGTCCACAACGAGAACCGTCGCGCCCGCAGCGAAAAGCATCACAACATTCGGCATTGTTCGTCCAAATCGCGATTTTCATCGAATGTTGTGATGGTTTGGAAGCCCCGACCACCACAAAGGCGCCTGTCCCCATTGTGGTGGTTCTGGAGAATGCCCTATGCCGAGGCCTTGCCCTTGCGGCGCTTGCGGACCGCGTGGATCACGATGTCCAGCAGCAACAGCACAATGGCCACGACTACGATGAGCACAGCAAACTCACGCTTGCCCCAGTGGCGGCCGGCCAGCGACTTTTGCTTGTCGACGTCCTTCTTGCTGTACTTGGTGCGCACGCAATGCACCAGCAGGCGATGGTCGTTCACGCCGTAGGGCGTGCAGGTGACGAGCGTCACCTTGTCGGCACCGGGCTCGATGGTCAGCGACTCCATCTCCTCGGGCAGCACCACCTCGGAGTCCACCATCTTGTAGGCGAGCGTCTTGTTCATGGTGTGCAGCAGCACCAGGTCGCCGGGCTCCAGCGAGTGAATGTCGTCGAACATGCTCAGGTTGCGCATGCCCGAGTGCGCGGTAAGCACGCAATGCGTCGAGGTGCCGCCCACCGGCAGGCTCGTGCCCTCCAGGTGGCCGACGCCCGCCATGAGGACTTCTTCGCTCGTGCCGTGGTAGATGGGCATGCTCACGTCGATGGAGGGAATCTCGACCCAGCTCATCATGGGGTCGCGGTCAAAAATGAGCTGCTGGGCGTAGGGCTCGATCTGGTCGGCGGGGAGCTCGGTGGCCTCGCCCGCCAGCTGCTCGTTAAAGGAGCGCGCCTGGAGCAGGATGCGCTCGCGCTCCTCGGCAGATAGTGCGTCCACGGTGCTGGACACGGTGCTGATCTGGTTGAACACGCCCGAGGCCTCGAGCCGGTCCAAGATCCACGGCCAGGTCATAAGGCCCACGCCAATAAGGATGATGACGATAGTGATGAGCCGATCGGCCCAGCGCGGCAGCCGTTTGCGACGACGCTTGGGCTTGGGCTGAGGTTTGGGCTGAGGGCTTGAGCCACCGTTGGCCGCGGCGTTATTGCTCTTCATATGTTTGGCGCCCTGCACCATCGCCGGTCACTCCTCTACAACTCAAGTTGTCTAAACAAATAATAGCCGATTAGCGAGTCCTAAGTGCCACCACTCGGACAATGGAGTCAGGCCGCATTGCCCGCACAACGTAACCCCCGCTCAACCAATTAAGCCATATGTCGCTTTCATCGTCTCGAGCAGCTGTATCATCGTCACGCCCGCAACCCCGATCTGCTTCAGATTGATGTCACTCGCCTCACAGTCTTTAACAAACGCAAGCATATCGTCCTTGAGTTCTTCGACCAGGTTGATGCCTGCCGACTCGCCAAGCAGCTGAGCAAGCCTCAGCGCATCGCGTTTATGCTTTTTGACCTTCCTCGAGTCAACGTTCTCCCCGGCTTCCCTTCTAGCTTTTAGGTCGAGATACGCCTTCGCTTTGAACGGGACAATGTATTCCGTATCCAGGACCGAAACACCGTCTACGGTCCGAATTCCCTGAAGAAACAAGCTGTAGTAGGCATCGTCCAACAAAATAGCCGAAAGACTGCTTATGTTTTCATCAACGTGAATTGGCACCACATCAACCCCCTCACGACCCTTTAGAAAGTCGGGACACTTCGCGAAGAGCTCGATCATATGGGGATAACCCGGCCTCTTTGGCTCCGTAAACCGATAAAAACACGAGGCTTTACTTTCGCCCCAACCGCAGCGGTAGCCGCCATCACGCACCAAGGTCCATATGGCTTCGGCTGCCTGAGGCAGCCGATCGTCGGCGACAATGACTACATCAAAATCGTGGGTCGCCCTAAACGAAAGTCCTGCCTCCGCGAGCAAAATGTCGCATGCTGTGCCGCCGATAAGGGCATACGACCCTTCAGCTTCCTGCATATGCTGCCGAAATACTTGGAGACCTTCTACAGCGCTTCCTGCCATGGATATTCCTTTCCAAACATGCGATCGACTTCGAGCTGAATTCGTTCATCGTCGATTGCCGCCAAAGATAGCGCAAGTGAAATGTCGTCGATACGGGAGGAGTCGGCAAACACGGGCGCATAGCGCCACACTTGGATCATCGCCGTTTCGTTGTCTGGCAGTTCCCCTTCCGCGACTTCAAGGTCACGCAGCTCACGCCATGCACTTCTTAAGACAGCCTTTTGCTCCATGCTCGGCGCAGCGAGCATCGAACGCGCAGCGAGCGCCGTCTCACCAGCGTCAGTGAGACGGTCGATCCGTGGTGCCTTCCTTGCAAAAACAACCTTCGAGACGGGTGAGGAGAGCTCCGCCATGTGCTCACTGAGCAGAAGATCCACGGCCACGGGAAACACAATGACACGCCGTTCGCGCCGCTCGCGCCTTGCGAGTCCCCTGTCTACAAGCTCGGTTATGGCCTCGCTCGCGCGGCTTGCCGAAATCCCAAGCGCACGACAAAGGTCATCGGAATGATATGACTCCTGCCCTGCCCCCCAGATTGCGGCAGCCTGCGCGTTGGGTGACATCTTGGTCGCGCGATTATGAAATCTAGTGCCGCCCCTCTCCGTGCAGGCCGCGCCCATAAATGGAAGAAAGGCCTGTCTACCAGAGCAAACAAAGGGGATTCCTTGTGCGACCAATGCCTTGCGTTGGCGCGCATCGGCATCAAGAAACGAAACGACGACAGGAGCCTCCGCACGCAAGGCTAACTGGCTATAGACTCTCTTAGCCTCGGGAAGTCCTACGCCAGCAGGCAAACTTGCAAGCAAAAAAGAAAAACCATTTGCGTCAACGGCGCGGACCTCAATCGACCGTAGATGCAGTGGCAAGTGTGCGGATCCAGGCCAAGTTTTAGCCTTGGCGGAGAGGCCTAGTGCTTCTTGTAAGTAGGTAAGCGCTTCGTTCATTTCCATCTTTTTCGCTTAGTTCCAGTTAATATTGGAATTATACATAATTTTCGGAAATAACGAAATTTCTATCAGGTATGGACCCGCATTTGAGTTTTCAAAATATCTCGAATCAACTGAGCGATTCGGGATACAATGTTTATAGAAAACGACGCATCCCGCGTAAGTGTTAAGGAGCGCGGGCAGCCTAGTTTTCTAACGTGTTAAACGGCCGGGCTGCAACCCCGGCCGTTTTTATTTGCGCTTGCGGCGCAAACGCCGAGAACCGTCCGCACCGCGCGTGCGCCTACGGACCTTAAACCGAACCTCATACGAGTCAAAAAACGCGATGACGAACGAGCCCACCGCTGCAAGGGCGGCGAGCACGTTAAGGAATTTCAGCATTTGGGGACCTCCGATCGAGTCGTCGGCCGCCCGCGCACGGGATGCGTCGCAAGGGTATTTTACTGCGAGCGCACGCGTTTGCGCCTGGTGAACGCGATTTTGACAAACATTTGTTCGATAGTTACACACACGATCCCTCGAACGGCGGAACCTGGCCGCGTCGTCCGGGTTTGCCCGACGTATTTGAGTTTTCAAAATGTCCCGAATCGGCGGGGCGATTCGGGATACGATGTCTATAGGAAACGACGCGCCCCGCGTAAGTGTTCGAAAGCGAGGGCGACCAGTTTCCGGTGTTGTTAAATGCCCGGACTCCGAACCACGGGCATTCTAATCTTGCACGCGCGGCGCAAATGCCTTCTACCGTCCGCACCGCGCGTGCGCCTACGGACCTTAAACCGAACCTCATACGAGTCAAAAAACGCGATGACGGATGAGTCCGCATCGGACGGTAGAGGCTGCCTGCGTTGTCCAAAAAGAACGGGGCAAACTCCAGCGCGGAGTCTGCCCCGAAAAGAGAATGGCAAAGCAAGAACGTGGATGGACGAGAAAAGTGTCCGCAAGTCTCATGGCCATCACATCCCACCTGCCAAAGGGATGGGTGAGTGAGCGTTACTCCTGCTCGGACTCCTCAGCCTGCTTACGGCTGCGGATGAGGTGCGCCACGCCGATGCACAGCACCGCGCCACCAGCGATCCAAGTGAAGGTCACGCCGTTAAGACCGGTGAGCGGGAGGCCGGTGCCCTTCTGGTCGACGATGGTGAAGCTGAGCTTACCGGTAGATACGGCGGCAGAATCGGCCTTTACAACACCATCAGCAGCAGTAACGTTGGCAAAATCCTTGTCGGGAGTCACCGCGGAGCCATCCTGCTGAAGCGTGCCGCGAGCAATGGTAAACTTGACACCTTCGGAAGCGGAGTTATTGTAGCCAGGAGCAGGCTTAACCTCCTTGAGGAAATAAGTGCCCTCATCGAGACCGACAACGTTGATCTTGCCTTCGCCCGTCGTCTTGAGCGTGGCATCCTTGGCGTCGTTGTGCTTTACACCCTTGGCGTCGATGAATTGGTTCTCAGGGTTGCCGTCAACAACCTCCTGCAAGGTGAACTCAACATCTTTGAGCTGCTTGAGGTTATCGTCTCCATCCTTGTCACTACCGACCTTGGTAACGTCGATGCCATAGGTGTAGTCGTAGGCGGGATGCACGACTGTAGTGCCTTTGTCTCCTTCAGAGTCAGAGTGAGGGTTATTGGAATAGGTCAGAGTAACGGTGTTCTCCTGGGCTATACCGAGTATATCGGCGTTAACCTTAGTATGGTCGAGCTTTGCCTGATAGTTCACATAGATTTTGGAGCTACCGCTAACGGTAATAGCCTCATCCTTGTCAGATTTAATTTCTCCCTTAAGGTTGTCAAAGGAAACAACGAGCTCATTCTTTCCTTGATCAGTGACGTAATTCACAGTGTAGTAGTCTGGCTTGACCGTGGCATCGTCAATCTTGACCTTAACAGCAGGTTTGCCGCCGGAGAGCACGGGCACCATCGTAGAAGGCAGGTCATCAGTAAAGGTATAGCTGTACTGTTCGTAAGTATTGATATTGCTGGCCACGGTACCTGCAAGCTGGTACTCAACCGGCTGGTCGGATGCAGAGTCCGCAACCCTATTGGGCGCCGTAAAGACATCAGGAGTAGAACCCTCGGGAACAAGTGCGCTCGAATCCACAAAGCTCCCATTGTTGTCGTCCTTTACGGCCTTGGTCACAGTGGGGACCTGCTTCTTGGGAGCAATGGTCTCAGCAGAACCGCCAACAACGACGAAAATGGGCGAAGTGAAGGTATCGGTGTCGCGCTTGGGTGGATTAGTGCTAGCGCTGACGTTTTTAGTCACGAAGAGCCAGTAGCCGGTATTCAGACCAGTGAAGGTGCCACCGGTGCTCGTTTTGCACTCATCCGTCCCTTCAGTGATATTGGCGTCCTCCAGTGCCTTGGCGATCTTGTCGAGAGTCGTTCCGGCATCGAGCTTAGTAGTCTTGTCTGTACCTGACTTGTAATCACCTTCGGTTTTTGATTTAAGCCAGTCGGCCCACTTCTGAGCATCATTGTCGAAGGGCTTTGTAACGTCGCTAGTATCGGCAGCAAATGCCCCGATCACAGCATCCCTAACGGCATCTGACGCCCACTCAATGTCGGAAAGCGTCTTAGCGCCATTCCAGTTGTTAACGCCTTTCAAATCCTGCGTGACCTTGGCCTTGAAAATCTGGATACCCTTAAAGGTTGTATCCGTATAGGTCTCCTCGTCAATCTTTACATTGCCATCCGAAGCCACCGTTGGCGTGCCATCAGCAAACGCCATGGTCACCGGGGCCATGACACCGCCGAAGCTCAGCGCTGCTGTGAGGCCGGCGGTTACTGCCAGGCGTGCGATGTTCTTGCTCATGCTCATCTTCTTTTCCTCCGTTTTCCGTTTGGTTCTCATTCGATCGGTCATCATCTGTCTGTGTCTTAGCATCTGCTTCGCTACGTCTCGCCCCGCTCCCTGTGGGGCTGCCAGCTACTCTTTATGGCTGCCACCTCCCCGCTTGACCAGGAGCGCGACCACGATGAGCGCGGCTCCGGCGACCGCTGCGGCGGCCGCGGCGTACATTGCCATATCGCCAGTCGAGGGCATAAAGCCTCCGGTGGTAATGCTAGGGGGTGTGCCGGTGGGCGTGTTGATGAGCGACGCCTCCAGGCTGCCCGTCGACCCGTCCGCGCTGTCGGCGCGCAGGGGCGACTCGGCCGTGATGGTGAGTTTGGGCTTGGCGGCGGCCACCTGGTCGACGTCCAGGCCCTCGGCCTTGACCGTCACGGAGCGCGTGCCCTCAAAGGCGGTGTAGCCCTTGGGCGCCTTGAGCTCGCGGACCTCCAGCTTGCCCGAGTCCACGCCCGAGACGGTCACGCGGCCGTCCTCGCCCGTGGTGACGGTGGGCTTGCCCTCTGCATCCCACGTGCCGTCAGCCGCTAGCGTGCGGCCGCGGTCGTCGGCGATGCTCAGGACCGCCCCGGCAAGCGGCTTGTCGCCGTCGCTGCCGCGCTTGGTGAGCGCGAGATCCCAGGTGTAGGCACACGCATCGTCGCTCGGCGTGCGGGTGAAGCCGGCGTCGCCGGACTGGTCGGCAAAGGGAGAGCGCGGGTAGCGCAGGTAGACCTCGTTGGGGTTGCCCTTCGCGATGCCGTGGTTGCACGCGCTGTTGAGCGGCGCGTTGTACACGGCGACCACGCGGGCGCCCGCGGTAAAGGCGCCTGCCCCGCCGAGCACGGCGATGAGGTCGCCGGTGCGCACGGTGAAGGTCCTGCCGTCGGCCGCTACCTTGGTGGCGCACTGGGCCGTGATGTCGGTCCAGCCCTTCGCGGGCTCGGTGCCGGCGCGACCGTCCTTACCGGCCGAGACGGCGTCAAAGCCGCCGTCCGCGCCCGCCGCCACGTACACGCGCATGCTCGCGGCCACCTTGGAGGGGTCGAGCCCCGCGCTCATGGTGTCGACGAACCGCACCGCGTAGGTGTCGTAGGCGGTAAGACCCGCCGGGACCATGGCAGAGAGGCGCCAGTACAGGTCGTCGGCGACCGTGGCGTCGGCGGCCTTCTGCCATGCGGCGGCGCTGTCCTCCAGCACGTGCTTGGCGACCTTGGGGGTCGCGGCCTTGGGCTTGACGGTGACGGCGCTGCCGCCCACCAGGGCCATGATCGGCGCGGTGCCGGCTTCGTTCTGGGAAATAGCGGCGTCGTCGGCGACGATGAGCCAGTAGCCACAGGACAGCTCGGCCGCCGTGCCCGCGTTAAGGGCCACAAACTCGGCGCCAGAGCTCTGGAGGGAACGAGCGAGCTGTGCGCTCAGCGCGCTCGTAAGGTGGGAATCGGTGTTGAGCCACTCGGCAGCTTCCTGCGCGGTAGTCTGGGAATTGGACATGCCGGCGCTGTGCAGCACGGGCAGCGCGACGTCGCGCACGGCGTCGCTTGCCCAGGCGAGCTCGGTGGCGATCTTGGCGTCGCTGTCGCCGTCGACGACGTTGGCGCTAAAGATCTGATGGGCGTCGTAGCTGCTCGCCACGGTGCCGCTCACCGTGATGGAACCGGTCGAGGTCGGCGCGGCCTGCGCGGATGCGGGGAACACAACCGCGCAGGTGCCGATCAGGAGGGCAAGCAGCGCAAACAAGATCGGGAAGGAGCAAACTTTCTTATTCACGACGCTCGCCTCCCTTCGCATTCGCCTTGCGACGAATGTGCATCCAGGCCGCAGCAGCGCAAAGCACCGCCGCGCCGGCAAGGTACGTCAGAGTGACGCCCGACATACCAGAAAGGGGCAAAGAGGTGGAGTAGGTGTTGGTGAAGACCGGAACGCTCTGTTCCTTGCCAGTGGCCTCGTCCTTGGCTGGAACGTAGATGACCGCATTTTGCTCGTTCTCGGGGATGTCCTTGCCATCGGCATTGACGATCTTGGTGTACTTCACATCGCACTTGATCGTCTTATCAGACTGATCAGTTGCGTTGACCGTAATCTTGTAGACCGACTTGTCGAACTTGTAGTGCGAGAACAGCGAACTGTTCTCTTTCTCGTGCACATAGTACGTGAAGGTCTTGGAAGCGCCACGGCCCGTGGGATCCGTGCCCTTGGCGAGATCGGCAAGTGTGTACGTAATCTCATCGACGAAGCGCAGGGTCTGAGGATTGCGGCCACCGGCAGTGGTCAAGACGGTCTTGACGCTGTCGCCCGTAAAGCTCTCGTTATCCGCAAACTCGAGCGTGAACTCCTTCATCTCGCCACCCTCAACGACCTTAGTCGCCTCAGGAGTCCAAGAGCCGCTGGAGGTATAGGGCACGATTCTGTTGGTAAAGGTCGGGCTATGACTGCCACCGATAGTAACCGTAGCCGTTGTTTTGTCCTCTGAGTACCCAACGGAATAGTCTCCGAGACCAAGTGATTCGAAGCTCTTATCGTCCTCGGCCTTTTTATAGACGACTACCGTTTTTACCTTGTAATATTTAATCGTGAACCCCATGAGCGTTTCAGAGTGGGATGCATCGTCCTCAACTGTTGCCTCGATCTTGTAAATTGTCTTATCGAATTTGGTGTCTGATTCGTTTTGGCCGCTGATGGGTTCCTCAACGAGATAGAAAACGTATTGCCCTGAAGAATAGTCCTTGCCAGAGTCGAAGGTGATACTGCCGTTTGATTGATCAACAGTCGCCTCACCCGCACCACTGCACTCGCCCATATCTAACGTGCCGTCATCTTTCCAAGAAGGTGCCTTGGTACCGTTAACCTCCTGGCGCAGCAGCTGAAACTTGTACTCGTGCCCATTAAGGGGTTGTTTGTCTCCCTTTGCATTCACAAGCGCCTTAGTGGCCTCGAGTTTCATGCTCGGGTAAACCCTCAGATCACTGACCTCGCCAACGACAAGATCGCCGTTGGTCATGATGCCGCCACCGTGGGTGTAGGAGTAGTTGCCACTGATGATGGTCGTAGCATCTCTCTGCGCATCACTTTTAGCCGCATCGGAGGGATGGGCCTCAAGACCAAACATGTACTTGGCCTCGGCACCGCCATTAGGATCGATGGTAATCTTCTGGCGATCACAGGTACCCTTCCAGCCAGCAGAGCCACCGCCGAGCATCTTGCCGAGAACGACTGCGACCGTCTTAGTGCTGTCGTCCTTGCGCACGAGGAAGAAATCCTTGTGGCCTTCGTCTTTGAAGGTTGGGGTAATGTAGTTAGAATCGCTGTCCTCGTTCTTGCTATTACCTCCGGCAGACATGTGATCATTATAACCATGATCCGTATTGTTGTAGATTGCGGCACCATTTGAGTGCGAGACAATCGTCTCTCCCGTGGGGCAGGCACTGATGCCACCACCCCAGCCGCCGGCATCATTTTGAGTGATTAGCGTCTTTACGATATTGAGCTTGCCGCCCTGCTGGATAAAGACGCCACCGCCGCCCCAGTCGCCACCACGGTCTTTAGTGCTGCCCGTCATGGTCTTGTTGTTGGTGATGTAAATCTTGCCAGTATCTCCAGCGTTAATTCTCGCGATCGTACCAGTTCCATTGGCTCCAGCAATACGCAAGCCGCCGCCTTCGCCGTTAACAGATTCGTTGCCCGCAATCGTGCCGCCTGTCATGGTAAACGTAATCGCCTTGCCCCAGAAGCCAGCGTAGATTCCGCCACCAGCCTCTTTGGAGTAGTTGGCCGTAACAGAACCGCCCGTCATATTCAGTGTGCCACCATCGACAGAAGCAATACCGCCGCCGCCGAGCAGACCAAGGTTGAACTTTTCAGTGATATAGGAGTCGACGCGGTTGTTGGTAATATTTGCCGGATCAACGATTTCAACATTAGCATTTTTGGTAAAGACACCGCCGCCATAGCCATTATTGGGATTGTCGACGTCGTTATAGGGATTCCCATACGTAGCGTTGCCAGAGATAACACCGCCTAAAAATTTCAGCTTGGCGCCCTTGTCAGCATAGATGCCACCACCAGAAGCAGCCTTGTTTGCAGCGATTACGCCGTTGGTCATTTTGAGCTCGGCTTTTGCGCCCGTCACGCACAGGCCACCGCCCCAGCCGCCGCCGCTACCGTTGGTGACATACCCGCCAGAAATATTGACAGTGCCCCGAGAGAAAATAACGTGACCGTCGTAGCCCAGGGTACGAGGCGTTGTGATCATGCCACTCTTAAGGTTGAGCGTGCCCCCTTGCTCAACAGAAATGACTCGATTTACATAGCCCTTTTTGCATGCAACGATAGCGCCGAAATCCTTAACAGTGTGCAGGTAGGTCTTTTCGCTAGTACCAAGATCGTTAGGCGTGCTGTTAGGCGTGCTTTCAGTTACGTAGTATGTGAGTTGTTGTGGAACACTTTCACCCTCGACGAACTGCATCTGTGCTGGCTGACCAGATTCAGCACTGGGAGCTTCAGTCGGCGAGTCATTCGCCGCACCTTCAACAGTTAGCGTAAAGCCACTACTAATTGTGATAAATGTACAAACAGAATTTCTGTCGTCCTTGTTAATGTTACCGTTGCTGTAATAAAGCTTATGACCCGCAAGGTCGATCGTAGTATTTTGACTGATAGTGATTGACTCACTTGAACTAATGTCAGCCGCAAGACGTAGTTTGTCGGGTTTAGTCGACGCGTGAAGGTACGCTGCCAGGTCTTCGTCACTCTTCAGCAGCGTGTACCCATCCGAATCTCGTTGAAGTTCCTGATCCACACCTTCATTTGCAACAGTAGCGACCTTAGAGACAGACTGTCCATCGTCCGCGGGCTGCGCAGCGCTCTCGGCTCCCGTGTCATCGGCAGACGAATCCGCTGCAGCGGCATCTTCTCCTTCGCCACCCTCAGCGTCGTCACTATTCTGGTTTTCGGTATCCCCGTTTTTGGTGTTTTCTACATCAGTAGACTCAGTTGAGGAACCACCCGCCGTCACAGTTTCCTCGGTAGAAGCTGCCTCGGCATCGTTGGCAATGGCCTGCGAGATCGGAGGCATGACGAGCGACAGCACCAGGCTCAAAACGGATGCTCCGCACAAAACGCCTGCCAATACACGGCGCGTCGCTTTATTACTCTGCTTAGATTTGTCTGAATTTGCTTTCATCGATGTCTCCTCCCCAAGAGACCGCAATCTTGCTCTTTCACTATCAAGCGTATCTGCGCAACCTGTAATTGCGCACACTTAGTAACGAATACTGTAACGATTGTTTGAACATCTTGGCAAAATGACCGATAGTTTTTTAGCGAATTGTCAATTCTCTTGACATTTGCTCAGATTTACCTTCGTTTATTCGCTATCTATTTTTTGTTTCTACTGGTAATTTAGTTGCCATCATTTTTTTAATGGCATTAGATTAATTTGCACAAATTTTTGCTCAAGAGCAAGCATCCCGCTCACGGTCGAAAATCGACTGTGAGCAGTAGGTCATTAACCGGAAGGAATATCCTACCAAACTGATGAGAATATCTTTAACCCATCGGTGGTGAGAAGCATGATGTTCAGCCAACAATGTTTGAATTTTCACACAGATTTTAGGCATCAATTCGCCCAAATCGCCCGAGACCACCACAAAGGCGCCTGTCCCCTTTGTGGTGGTTCTCCCCCGGCGCTACAGCAGATGTTCCTCGATAAAGATCGCGATGCCGTCTTCGTCGTTGCTCGCGGTTACAAAATCGGCAGCGGCACGGGTGGCGTCGCTGCCATTTGCCATGGCCACGCCCACGCCGGCGTCGGCCACCATGCAGGTGTCGTTGTCCGCATCGCCAAACACGCAGATGTTCTGGAACTCCATGCCGTTGAGCTCCGCCACGCGCACAAGGCCGCGCGTCTTGGACACGCGCGGATCCATGAACTCGTAGAGCCGCTGCGTGGTTTGCAGAGCCGCCGCCTTAACAGTGTCATCGGCAAACGTCGACGCCCGCTCAATCACCTGCGGCATCACCTCGGGCGCCATGGTAAACATCACCTTGGGCTGCGGCTCGCGCAAAAACTCGGCAAAATCGACCACCTGGTAGGGCACGCCGTCGACGCGCGACAGGTGCTCGACGCACGCGTTGCTCTCGGGCACGTAGAACACGCCGTCTCGGGGGCAGACGGGCGTTGCCGGAAGGCCCTCCATGTGCTTGCAAATGCGCGCAATGGTCTCGCCCGGCAGCGGGTAGCTCAGCTCGTTGATGTCGTGTGCACGGTCGATGACCTCGGCGCCGCCGCAGCCCACGAGCACGTCCACCAGGCCTTCGATACCCCAGAGCTCGTACATGGCCTCGGTCGCGCGGGCGTCGCGCCCGGTGCACAGGCCAAAGAGCACGCCGCGCTCGCGCAGTGCGCGAATCGCCGCCACGGTGCGCGGGGACACCGTGTGCTGGCTCGTGAGCAGCGTGCCGTCGATATCGCAGAACACGGCTTTGATGTGGCTGAAGGTGACGTCCATGGGGGCCTTTCTGGGTTGTGCGGCGGTGCTGAATGAGGTCGGAAATGGTGTACATGGTATACCAAGGCGCGCACGGGGCGCTTTGGCGCAAAACCACCACAAAGGTGCCTGGTCCCTTTGTGGTGGCCGAACCCGAAGGGTGGCCTGGCCGGAACGCAAACCATCACAACATTCGACGTTTTTCGGCAAAATCGCGATTTTTATCGAATGTTGTGATGGTTTTTACCGTCTCGCGGCACGATCAAAATGCCGGCGTCCAAACAGCAGCAACGCCGCGGGAACCGCCGTCACGACCATGCCCGCACCAACGAGCGTCTGCTGCACGCCAAACGTCGCCGCCAGCCACGGGGCAATCGCCAGCGGGGCCACGCCGGCGAACATGTTGCCAAAACCCATGACCGAGTTGACGCGACCGAGCTGCTCGAGAGGAGACGTCGTTTGCACGATGGTGTTGTGGAGCGGATTGACGACTCCCCAGGCCATACCCAGGGCAATCTGGCCGACAAGGGCCACGCCTACGTACGGCGTCCCCACATAGAGCAGGCTTCCCAGCCCCACGGACATGAGTGCCACGAGCAGCGTTTTGAGGCTGACGAAGCGTGGCGGCAAGCGGAGCGCAACCACGGCGCCCAGCACCGCACCCACGCCAGATGCCGACGAGAGCCAGCCCATCCATTCGACACCGACATGCAGAACATCGCGGTAGAAGAACGACTCCAGCGGATCGAAAGCTCCATAGCCAAAGTTCGAAAGGAAAATAATGCAGAACAGCAGGGCGAGGACGCTGTTGGTAAAGACCGTCTTGATGCTGGTCGCGAAGGTGACGCGGGCGGATTTACTGGAGTCGGAGCTTTGACTGGCAGTACTTGCCGTTGTGCTGCTATCCGCGGGAGTACTTTCGCGTGCGGCGACGCGACCTGCTTGCGGCCTAAATCCCCAACCGGCGACGAGCGCCGGTACGGTAAAGATCATCATGAGCACGAACACTGCGCGTGACGATGCAGCCGCCGCGACAAAGCCGCCTAATGTAGGCCCAACGATGATGCTCACGTTGGAGAACATGGTGATGGTGGAGTTGATGTCTTTGAGCTCGACGGGGTCGTCGGTGAGGTAGGCAGGATAGGATGTGGCGATGGGCTGGGCGAACCCCATCACAAAGCCCAGGAACACCGCGCCGGCAAGGACTGTTCCGGTCGCGCTGCCAAAGGCGATGATTGCCGTGCCGGTTGCCAACGTGCCGACGATACTCGCCCGGAAATGCCGGCACGGACCCCAAGCGTCAAGCGCCGCTCCGCCCGCAAAGGATCCCAGGATCACAAATACATTCATAAACAGGACGGCCAGCGATGTCGCGACGACCGAAGCGCCGTCCGCATAGGTGAGCGTTCCGATGACGCCGATAAAGTAGCTGGTCTGGAAACCGGTGTAGATGAGAAAGCGCATCGCCACCAGGCGCTTGGCCTGCACGGAAAGCGATGATTGAGGCTTTGAGAAAAGAGGGGCGAGCATGGAGACTCCTTGTTTCATACGAATGCGGACGGCGGGCATTCGGCACCGTCTGTCAAATCAATCTATCCGCATGAAACATTAAGGACGCATCAAGCCCCTTCTCTCCGTTTTTCGCCCGTCATGAACTTCTTGTCAGATTGTAAGGCATGTCCCACACATCTATCAAAGGAAAAACCGCCACAAAGGTGCCTGGCCCCTTTGTGGTGGAAATGACGTTTGCCCAGATAAAACCTGCCAAATTAACCTGTCTTTTTTGGCAGGTTTTAGACCAGATGGTCTTGGATCAGATCGCAGATGGCTCGGGCGTCGTTGATGTTGATGGCTCGGGTCGCAAAACCGGCGTCGAATGCCTGGCGTGCCAGGGCCTCATTGCAGGCAAGGGCCAGCGTGCGACCGTCGACCAGGTCGAGCGAGCTCTTGCCGCGCAGACGGTCAACGCCGGAGCGCGCGACCACGATGTTGTCGAAGCCCTCGGTCTTGTAGCCCTCGATGATCACCACGTCGACATCGTTGTAACGCGACAGCAGCTCGCGCGCGGGCATCTCGTCCTCCTCGCGCGTGTCGGCGTACTCCGCCCAGCGCGTGGCGCAGATGAGGCCCACGTGTTTGGATCCAGCCTGGTGATGGCGCCAGGTGTCCTTAGCGGGCACATCGATATCAAAGCCGTGATGTCCATGATGCTTGAGCGAACCCACGCGCAGGCCGCGGCGGGTGAGCTCGGCGATAACCTTCTCGACGAGCGTGGTCTTGCCCGAGTTCTGGTAGCCGATAAACGCGATCGCGGGGACGGCCGGAGCTGGAACTGCGGGCGCGACGGCGACGGGTGCGCCTGCGGACGCGGCACCGTCAGCGGACACGGCCTCAACGGCAGCGGCCTGACGCTCTGCACGATCCCACACGCCCGAGCGGCCGCCCTCCTTGTGCAGCAGGCGCACGTCGACGATCTCCATGCCGCGATCGACCGCCTTGCACATGTCGTAGATCGTTAGGCACGCAGCACTCGCGCCGGTCAGGGCCTCCATCTCGATACCCGTCTTGCCCGTCACGCCGGCCGTAACCAGTACGTGAAAGCCAACCTGCCCGTCCGCGCGCGCCGGCGCCCAGCCCTCGGGCACGTCATCGACAGGCGTCCCCGCCGGAGCGATGGGCGCAATATCGCACTTGCTCTTGGTAATGAGCAACGGATGGCACATGGGAATGATGTCGCTCGTGCGCTTGATGGCCATGATGCCCGCCACGCGTGCGCAGGCAAGCACGTCGCCCTTTTTGGCGCGGTCCTGCAGCACCATGGCTTGCGTCTCGGGGTGCATGAGGATGGTGCCCTCGGCGATGGCAATGCGATGGGTCTCGGCCTTGTCGGACACGTCGACCATGCGTACCTCGCCCTTGGCGTCCACGTGCGTCAGCTCGTCGCGACGGGCGTCACGGGCGGGCTCGGTGGCAGCGCTGACAGTCGGCCGCGCAGACCCGTCGGCGTTGCCAGCATTCGCCGCAGCCGTGACTTTGTGGGCAGACATCGCGGCCCTGCGAGCGGCCTTGGTGGCATCGGCGTACCTGCTCTTGGCCATATGATCATCCTCCGATTTGGGACATAAATCGTTGCGTGCCCTCAATTATCGCGTGTTCCTGCGGTTTGTGGGCGACAGCATCGCGCCAAATCGAAAGTACCTGCATATCATCACCATGGCGCAGGGCGTCGCGCACCGAATACTCGGCATCGCTGAACAGGCACGGACGCACGTTGCCGTCTGCCGTCAGGCGCAGACGGTTGCAGTTCGCGCAAAAATGATTGGACATGGCGCTAATAAAGCCGACCGTTCCCGCCGCGCCCGGAAAGTGCCAATAGCGCGCAGGGCCCGCGCCGGCAGGAGCGTCGTTGATGTCGAGCGGCTCGAGCTCGCCCAGTCCCACCGCGGCGGCCCCGGCATTGATGCGCGCCCGCAGCTCGTCACTCGGCACGGTGTCGCTCGCGTCCCACAGCTCGGGATTGAGCGCGGGCGCATGCGGGTCCACAGCGCAATGCGAGCTCGTGCGCTCGTCGCCGATGGGCATATATTCGATAAAGCGCAGATGAATGGGGCGGTCGACGGTCAGCCGTGCGAGGGCCGCCACATCCTGGTTGAGCCGACACACTACAACGCAGTTGACCTTAACGGGCTCAAAGCCCCAAGCCAGCGCTGCATCGATGCCGGCCATGGTCTGCTCGAGCCGACCCAGGCGCGTGATCTTTCCAAAGAGCGTAGGGTCAAGCGTATCGAGCGAGATGTTGACGCGGTTAAGTCCGGCATCTTTGAGCCGCGGCGCCAGCTTGGGCAGCAGGGCACCATTGGTGGTGAGCGAGATGTCCTCGATCTGCGGAATCGCACGGATGTCGCGAATGAGCGGGATAATACGGCGGCTGACCAGCGGCTCGCCACCCGTCAGGCGCACGCGGCGAATGCCCTCTCCCGCCACCAGACGCACAAAGCGGGCGATTTCCTCGGCGCTGAGCAGCTCGTCGTGCGCGCGGGGCGCCACGCCATCGGCCGGCATGCAATAGATGCAGCGGAAATTGCACTTGTCGGTAACGGCAATGCGCAGGTAGTTGATATCACGGCCAAAGCCGTCATGTTGCACGTGCCCGTCCACGCAGCCCTCCCCTCGCACTGGCCTTTATTCTTCAGGGAATATAGTACCGCACGGGAAGAATGGGTCGACATGCGTACGACAGGAAAGGTCGCTTCGAGCAAAACGGACTTCCCAAGCCCATCCTCAACATCCAAACCGTCCCAAAAATCGATGATTTTCTTCAATATCAAGAAAAGCATCGATTATTGAGACGGTTTGCCTGCTCACAATACCCCGCAGAAGGGTCAGAACGCCCCTAGAGGCCACCATTCCAGTTGCGAATCACGAATTCCCGCAGGTCATTCTGCCGTTTCTGGAACACCTCGCTTCGGTCGCACTTGAGACCCATAGCGAGCGCGATGGCATTCATCGCCCGGTGCAATTGCAGCTGATGGGCAAACTGAGTCCCGGTGAGAACGATCATCCTAAAGCCCAGCGCGCTCAGCACGGTCATACGCTCCGCATCCGACGCGCTGCGCTGTTTATCAAGATGGTCCGAGCCGTTGTATTCAATCCCCGTACCGCTCGCAGGCGCATATACGTCGATCTCGAAATACCCGGCCTTAGCGAGATATTTGAACTCGTTGGGAACATCGATCCGATGGTTGAGCTCGACCCTGGTGTACCCTAGCCCGCCCTGGGAACGCTTCGCGACGACCATGATTGCGGTGGCCGTCTCCATAGGCGAACGAGCAGCGTCCTTTACACGCTTGAGCAACGAGGCCGCGCGCTTCACGCCTCGACGCGAAGGATTCTGCTCGCAAAAAGCACGCAGGTCGGCGACGGCATATCGTTGCGAGGCCTCAACATAATCATCGCTCGACAGATGGTTAAGGTGATACCGAGCACACACTTCAAATCCGTACTCAAGCTGCTCGAGCTCGCTCATCCACGAGCCCGCCTGGACAAGGCACATGGCCTCATCAACCACCAGAAGACCCTCTGCAACCTCGATAAGATGATCCGAAGGTATGGGCGCCCCAAACACATGGCGTCGGAGACCCGCCGGCCGAGAGCGTTCAAAATCGAAGCTAACCAGCGTATCAATACGGCCGAGTTCCTCTTGAGGAATACCAAGTGAGACCAGATAGTCGGCGACAATCTCGACCGCTGCAGATATCCTCAATCCCTTGGCATCGAGCCCCAATTTGGGGAGGCTCGCAGTCGGCTCCACCTCGCCAGCAAATGAGCCTTCGTCGTATAGGCTGCTTGCCCGTGAGAGCGGCTCTAACGGGCGCGCCGCGTTGTGGTACAGCCAGGCAGTCTTATGGGACAGGACGATCGGCAAGTCCATGAGCTCTCCAATGGGTCGGATAACCAACCTTATTCCCCTGCTCACGGATTCGCACACTTCCACGTACAAGAAAGCATTCCACCCGTACGAGCGACAGAAAAACCGTCCCAAAAATCGATGCTTTTCTTCAATATCGAGAAAAACATCGATAATTGGGACGGTTTAGGGCGAGGTGAGAGGTCGGAGGGCCAGAGCAAGCCGCACTCCGACGGGTTAATCCAGCTCTTTTAAGCCATGCGCTAGCTGCCAGTACTCGCCGCGCTGGGCGAGCAATTCCTCGTGGGTGCCGCGCTCGACGATGCGGCCATGTTCGAGGACCATGATGGCGTCGGCGTCGCGGACGGTGGACAGGCGGTGCGCAATCATAAATGTGGTGCGGCCGCGCATGATGCGGTCCATGCCGCGCTCGATGAGCTTTTCGGTGCGCGTGTCGATGGAGCTTGTTGCCTCGTCCAGGATAAGCACCGGCGGGTCGGCCACGGCCACGCGCGCGATGGCGAGCAGCTGGCGCTGGCCCTGCGACAGGTTGGCGCCATCGGCCGTGACCGGCGTGTCGTACCCTCTAGGCAGGCGGCGGATAAACGAATCCGCGCAGGCAGCCTCGGCGGCGGCGCGCACCTCCTCGTCGGTCGCGTCGAGCTTGCCAAAGCGGATGTTCTGCGCAATGGTGCCGCTAAACAGGTGCGTGTCCTGCAGCACAATGCCGAGCGACCCGCGCAGGCTGGCCTTGGCAATGTGCTTGACGTCGATGCCGTCGTAGGTAATCTCGCCGACATCGACCTCGTAAAAACGGTTGATGAGGTTGGTGATGGTCGTCTTGCCGGCGCCTGTGGAGCCCACAAACGCGATCTTTTGCCCCGGCTTGGCAAACAGGTTGAGGTCCGTGAGCACACGGGTGCCCGGCACGTAGGAAAAGTCCACGTCATGGAAGCGCACGTCGCCGGCAAGCGGGACCAAGCCGCACGTGAGCTCGGTACCGTCGGCAGCCACCGCGCGGCCCGACTCATCAACGGCAGCCACATCATGCAGGCGCCCGTACGCGCCCACGCCCTGGCCCTCGGGAATCTTCCATGCCCACGCGGCGTCGCCCGTCTGCACCAGCTCCACGCAGCCCTCGTCCACCTCGGGCTCAAGATCCATGGCGGCAAACAGGCGCTCGGCGCCGGCCAACGCATTGAGCAAGAAGTTGCCCAGCTGCGTAAACTGGTTGATGGGCATGGCGGCCTGGCGCACAAAGACCAGGTAGCTTGCGAGCGCGCCCACGTCGGCGAGCCCCTTGATGCAGAGTATGCCGCCCGCCACGGCGACGATGGCATAGTTGACGTAGCCAATCACCACGGTCATGGGCACCATGGAGTTGGCATAGCTCACGGCGGCGGTGCCGGTGCGGCGAAGCTCGTCGTTGCGGCAGGTGAAGCCGGCGACATTCGCTGTCTCGCGGTTAAAGACCTTGATGACCTTTTGGCCCGAGACCATCTCTTCGATATATCCGTCCAGGTCGCCAAGCGATGCCTGCTGGGCGGCAAAAAAGCGCTTAGAGCGCGCGCCCGAGTAGCGCGCATACAGCACAATGGCCGCATCGCACACGAGCGTGATAATCGTGAGCTGCCAGTTAAGGATGATGAGCATGGCCGTGGTGCCCACAACCTGAATGGCGGCCTGAATCACGTTGGCAAAGCTGTTGTTGAGCGCCTCGGAGACGGTGTCGACGTCGTTGGTGAAAAAGCTCATGATGTCGCCCGAGCGCGTGCTGTCAAAATAACTGAGCGGCAGCGTCTGGATGTGCGCGAACAGGTCGCGGCGAATATCGGACACCACGCGTTGGGCCGCGCGCACCATGATCTGTGAGTAGCCCAGGGCCGAGAGCACGCCCGCGGCGTAGATGATCGCCGTCAGGATGACCTGCTTGGCAAGCAGTTCCTCCCCGCCCGTGGCCAAACCGTTAACGATGGGGCGCACCATGTAGGTGCCGGCGAGGCTCGCGATGGCGGCGACGGAGGCGAGCACGCCCACCGCGAGCAACGAGAACTTGGCATGCCCCATGTAGGAGAGCAGGCGGCGCACCGTGCGCTTGAGGTCGGCCGGGCGTGCTTGGGCTGCGGTCTTAGGCATGGCGCTCACCCCCTTCCAAAGGTGATCCGCATGCGACGGAGGAAAACGGATCATTCGCGCAGCCACCGTCGTTGCCATCGCCGGCGTCCGCGTTCCCCGCAAACTCCATCTGCGAGGCGTAAATCTCCTGGTATATGTTGTCGCCCGCCAGCAGTTCCTCGTGCGTGCCCACGCCGTGGACACGACCGTCGTCCAGCACCACAATGCGATCGGCATCCATGACACTCGCGATGCGCTGGGCGATGATGAGCACGGTCGCATCGGGAATCCGAGCGATGTGCTCGCGAATCTTTGCGTCGGTCGCCATATCGACCGCGCTGGTGGAGTCATCAAAAATGAGCACGCGCGGATGCTTGAGCAGCGTGCGCGCGATGCACAGACGTTGCTTCTGGCCACCCGAGACACCGGCGCCGCCTTGGCCCAACTCGCCGTCCAGCCCGCCGATGCGATCAAGGAACTCGTCCACGCACGCCGCGCGGCAAGCCGCGAGGAGCTCATCGTCCGATGCCTGCGGATTGCCCCACTGCAGGTTCTCGCGCACGGTGCCCGTGAACAGCACATTCTTTTGCAGCACAATGCCCACAGCGTCGCGCAAGGCGGCGAGGTCGTAGTCGCGCACGTCGCGTCCGCCCACAAGCACGGCGCCTTCGGTGGCGTCGTACAGGCGCGCAATCAGCTGCACAAGCGAGCTCTTGCCCGAGCCCGTGCCGCCGAGGATGCCCACCGTCGAGCCGCTCTCGATGCGAAGGTCGATATGCTCGAGCACATCCTCGGCTGCATCCGCGCGGTATTTAAAGGAAACGTCGCGAAACTCGATACTGCCGTCCGCTGGCGCCGCAGTCGCGAGGTCTCCCGCAGGGTTGGCGATAAAGGGTTCCTCGTCGAGCACCTCGGCGATACGGCCCACACTCGTAAGAGCGCGCGTGAGCAGCAAAAACACGTTGGAAATCATCATGAGCGAGTTCATGATCAGCAGCACGTAGCTCATAAAGCCCGTGAGAGAGCCTACACCCAACTTGCCGGCGAGAATCATGCGGCCGCCAATCCACAGGATGGAGAGCGCAGCCACGTACATCGACAGCTGAAACACCGGCAGGTTGAGCACCGCGCTGCCAAAGGTCTTTGTCGCAGTGCGCGCGAGCTCGGTATTGACGGTGTCGAACTTGGCCTCCTCGTGCTCGGTACGAACGTAGGCCTTGACGGCACGCACGGCGGTGAGGTCCTCCTGTACCACGCCGTTGAGGTGGTCCATCGAGGTCTGGAGTTGGCGGTAGAGCGGACTCACGCGATAGGTGATGACGCCCAGCACGATTGCCAGCACGGGCAAGATGATCGCAAAGACGGTGGCGAGCGGGCGCGACAGCATCAGCGCGTAGATAAGGCCGACGATAAGCGTCACCGGGCCGCGCACCATAGGGCGAAAGCCGTTGCCCACAGCATTTTGGATAACGGTGATGTCCGTGGTCATGCGGGTGACGAGCGAGCTGGCGTCGTAGTTGTCCAGGTTGCCAAAGGCGAGCGTTTGAATCTTTTTGTACTCGGCCTCGCGCAGGTTGGCGCCTAGGCCCGAGGCAACGCGGGCGGACGTGCGGGCATAACCCAAGCCCAGTACCAGCGAAAGCGCAGCGCACACCAACATGTACGCACCCTGTAGCAGCATGTAGTTGATATCACACGCAGGCACGCCCACATCGATGATGTTGGCCATGATGACCGGGATAAACAGCTCGAGCACCGTCTCGACCGACACAAAGAACACGCCGAGGATGGCATCGCGACGGTATGCCCCTAGATAGGAAAACAGTATTTTGAGATTGCGCACGCAGGTTCAACCCCCATCAAACGTTGTTCGCAAACGCACGTATTATTGCGCGCCGAATAATGGTGTCAAGTATTCCGAAATCGTTTTCTGCAAGGTTAGCGCCGGCGGCGAGTTCTCGTGATGTGTGTCCATATTCACTCGGAATAATGGTGCGCGAGACTTTTTTCGCTCCGGCGTCAACACAAACCTTGACTCTACAATCGTTGTAGGGTTTTCACTACACTGGTAGCTAAACGAACCAAGCCAGAAAGCCCCGCCCATGGAACACGACCTCACACGCGGCAATGTCCTTAAGACCATCGCGGTCTTTGCCCTGCCCTATATGCTCTCGTACTTTTTGCAGATGCTCTACGGCATGGCCGACCTGTACATGATGGGGCAGTTTAGCGGCGCCGCCGGCATCACCGCCGTGGGTAATGGCGCGCAGACGCTCTATATCATTACCGTGACGCTCGTGGGCCTGGCCATGGGAACGACGGTCATCGTCGGCCACGCCGTGGGCTCGCGTCGCTTCGACCGCGCCGAGACCGCCATCGGCAACACCATCACGCTCTTTATGGGTGTCTCGGTGGTGCTGGCCGCTATCCTGCTCGCACTGTGCCCGCAAATCGTGGCGCTCATTGGCACGCCGGCCGAGGCAGTCGAAGGAACCGCCGCCTACCTGCGTATCTGCTTTGTCGGCATTCCGTTTATCGCCGCATACAACATTCTTTCGGCCATCTTTCGCGGGCTGGGCGATTCGCGCTCGCCCATGTACGTGATCGGCGTGGCGTGCATCATTAACATCGCGCTCGATTTTCTGTTTATCGGGCACATGGGGCTCGGCCCCGTGGGCGCGGCGCTCGGCACGGTAACCGCCCAGACGGCCAGCGTTGCCCTCGCACTCGTGTGGCTCAAGAGCCGCCGCACGAACATCCACGTTAAGCGCAGCGACCTGCGCCCCCAGCCCGAGGTGCTCGGCAGCATTCTTAAGATCGGCGTGCCCGTGGCCGTGCAGGACGGCTGCATCCAGGTGGCGTTTATGTTCATCACCGTCATTGCCAACCACCGAGGGCTCGTCGACGCCGCCGCCGTGGGCCTGGTCGAGAAGATGATCAGCTTTTTGTTCATTGTGCCGAGTTCCATGGGTGCCACCGTCAGCGCGCTCACGGCGCAAAACGCCGGCGCGGGCAAGGGCGACCGCGCATGTCAGGTGCTTAAAGACGCCATGACGATCTCGGTGGTGTACGGCTGCCTGATCACGGTGCTGATGTGGCTGGTGGCGCCGGCGTTTATCGGCTTTTTTGCCAAGGACTCTGCGGTGGTCGCGGCCGGCACCGGCTATATGCGCAGCTATATTTTCGACGCGATTTTTGCCGGCATCCACATTTGCTTTAGCGGCTTTTTCGCTGCGTATGGCAAGAGCTACATCGGCTTTGCGCACAACGTGCTGGCCGTGGCGCTCATTCGCGTGCCGGGCGCGTGGCTGCTGTCGAACGCCTATTCCGACACGCTGTTTCCCATGGGCATCGCTTCGCCGTGCGGGTCGATTCTGTCGGCAGTCATCTGTGTTGTCGCGTTTACCGTGCTCAACCGACGCGGGGCTTTTGACAAGTTGGCAGCGTAGCGGGGCAACGTGAGATTGCCCTGATCGACGACATCATCAGCGACGATCCCACAACCTACGTGACGCAGATCACGGTGCCGGTTGCCCCGTCCAAATAAGAACTGCCCAGAAAACGTTCGGCTGAAAGCAGAATCTTGACGTTATAGGCCATATTTTGCCTCAAGGTCATCGAGAGCCTCAAAGGCATCACGCGCCATGCCAGCAGTACGCTCCCGCTCGGCCACAGCTATACGAGCCATCAGACGAGCCTTAGCCTGTTCCTGAACCATGAAGTCATAGTCTTCAGATCGAAGTACAACAAATTTGCTATAGCCGTTTTTTGTAACAGTCACTGGACCAGGAGCCTCCCAACAAGCTCGCCAAACGCCGGGGACAATCCCCGATATGGCGGTTTTACTCCTCCGGAATCGGAAACGCGCGGATGAACTCTGCGGGCGAGAAGGTCTTGATGGTCGAGCGCACAAAAGCGGCGCGATCGCGCGTGATGATAAAGTCCACGCCGGCACGCTCGGCCATCGCGCGGATACAGCCGTCCTCAAAGTCTGGCTCATCGGAATAGGCGGAGGTAAAACAAGCTTCTTGGTCGAGAGGCTCTACCGAGTAGCTCTTAAGACAGTCGCGCACTACCTCGCGGGCGCGCGCCTCGCCTGCCTGTTTAGTGAGAATGTAGTACGCGTCCTTGAGAGAGCAGGCCGAAACAACACCCTCTATAAGTCCCACGTCAACGAGCCCCTTGGTCGTTTGCGCCGCCCCATGCTCCGGCCGGCCCGGCAGCACGCAATCGAGCAGAAAATTGGTATCGAGAAATGCCCTCATAGGTAGCGCTCCCTCGCGACGCGCTTTTCATCTTCAACCGTCATCGTATCGAGCGGCGTTCCCTTTGGCATGCTAGCCACGATATCGAGATACTCCTGGTAATCCTCATTCTCCGCGAGCATCTCACGGATCTCCTTCCAGGTGATCTTGGGATGCCACATCGTACCCACGTCGCGCTTGGGCTTGTCCGAGCCGCGCGTCGGCTTTGCACCCCCGCGCTCCTGGGCAGCATCATATTCCACCGTAACTGGACCTTCATAGTCGAGCGGCACGATCTTGAACAACGGCTTGCTCCGCTTGAAGACCACAACCTCCTCGCCCTCATTGGCAACCCTTTCGGCCACCTGTGTAAGGTTTTGGCGCAGTTCCGAAAACGCGACGGTAACCATAGCGGCTCCTCTCAACATATATCTTCACTGCTAAGTATACACGTTAATGTTAATGTTAACGTGTATAAAACTCATCACAATGGGGCAGCCCCGTTGTGAGACCTCACTGCGGGGCCCCTTTGCCTTGTATGAATCTTCTATCGCTCCGGAACGACACCGCTCCGCAGGGTCACCCTCAGCAACCTACATGACGCAAATCATGCTGCCCGCCACCACGCCCAAATAAAAACCTCCCGGAAAGTATCAACCTTTCCGGGAGGTTTTCTAATTTGATTATCGATGTCCTAAGCCTGGGGCACCTGACCAGTAGCCAAGATTTGCTCGAGTGCGTCCTCGTCCAGCACGGGTACGCCCAGCTGCTCGGCCTTGGTGAGCTTGGAGCCCGCTTTGGGGCCGGCAACCAGGTAGCTCGTCTTCTTTGACACACTGCCCGAAACCTTGGCGCCGAGCACCTTGAGCGCCGCGCCTGCCTCGTCGCGCGTGCGGTTGATGAGCGTGCCGGTGAGCACGAAGGTCAGACCCGCGAGCGGCTGTGCGTCGGCGAGCTCGCCTGCCACGCCAGCGTCGGCTGCGGCTTGCGCATGAGCGGCGCCCAAGTCGACCTCGAGAGACAGGCCCGCTTGGCGCAGACGCTCCAGCACGGCAAGATTTTCGGGCACGGCCAGGAACTGCTTGACGCTCGCCGCAATCTTGGGGCCAATGCCCTCGCACTCGGCAATATCCTCTTCGCTCGCCAAGATGAGCTTGTCAATCGACAGGAATCGCTCGGCGATGACCTCGCCCACGCTCTTGCCCACGTGGCGGATACCCAGGGCAAACAGCACACGACCGAGCGGCTGGCTCTTGGACTTGTTGAGCTCGGCGATGATTTTCTCAGCCGTCTTGAGGCCCACCGGAATGGGGTCGCCCTTCTTGACGCCCTTTTTGCTGTTGGAGCTGGCATAGGTGCGCCCCGTGTCCAGGCCGGCGATATCGTCGACCGTGAGCTGGTAGAAGTCTGCGACGTCGTGAATCAGCCCGGCGGCGATCATCTTGTTGACAATCTCGTCGCCTAGGCCGTCGACGTCCATGCAGCCGCGGCTCACCCAGTGGAGCAGGCGCTCCTTGAGCTGCGCGGGACAGTCGATGGAGACGCAGCGGTAAGCCACCTCGCCGTCCTCGTGGACAACGGGGCTGCCGCACACGGGGCAGACCTCGGGCATGTGCCAGTCGACCGAATCGACCGGGCGCTTGTCGAGCACCGGGCCCACAACCTCGGGGATTACGTCGCCCGCCTTGTGCACGATGATAGTGTCGCCCTCGCGCACGTTTTTGCGGCGGATCTCGTCGATGTTGTGCAGCGTGGCGCGCGCGATGGTGGAGCCGGCGACCGTCACCGGGTCGAACTCGGCGACCGGTGTGAGCACACCGGTGCGGCCCACCTGGATGCGAATTTCGCGCAGGACGGTCTGCTTTTCCTCGGGCGGAAACTTAAAGGCAATGGCCCAGCGCGGCGCGCGGGCGGTAAAGCCCAGGTCGAGCTGCTGCTGGAAGCTGTCGACCTTTACGACCACGCCGTCGATGTCGTAGTCCAAGTCGCCGCGGTGCTCGAGGGCCTGGGCGCAGAACTCGTGGACCTCGGCCGGCGTGGCGCAGCGTGCCACGTTGGGGTTGACGCTAAAGCCGGCGCTACGCAGCCAATCGAGAAACTCACGCTGGCTGTGGACGTGCAACGGGTCGGTATCGGCGATGGCATAGATAAAGGTGGCCAGGTCGCGGCGCGCCGTGACCTTGGGGTCCTTTTGGCGCAGGCTGCCGGCGGCGGCGTTGCGCGGGTTGGCGAAGGGGTCGCGGCCCTCGGCATCGGCCTCTTCATTCAGACGCACAAAGCTGCCCTTGGGCATATAGACCTCGCCGCGTACCTCAATGGTGCGCTCGCGGTCGGCGCCCATGTGGGCGAGCGCCGGCTCGGACAGGTGCATGGGCACATCCTTGATAGTACGGACGTTGAGCGACACGTCCTCGCCCGTGGTGCCATCGCCACGTGTGGCTGCGCGTACGAAGGTGCCGTTTTGGTAAGTAAGGGCCACGCCCAGACCGTCGATCTTAAGCTCGCAGGTATAGGTGACGCTACCGGCACCGAGGGCATCCTCAGTGCGCTGGAGCCACGCGTCGAGTTCGTCCAGGTCCATGGCATCGTCCATGGAATACATGCGCGCCATATGCGTGACCGGCGTAAACTGCTCGCTCACGTAGCCGCCCACGCGCTGGGTATAGCTATCGGGCGTCACCAGGTCGGGGTAGGTGGCCTCGATTTCCTGCAGTTCAACGAGCATTTTGTCGAAGGCGGCGTCCGTGATCTCGGGCGCATCGAGCATGTAGTAGCGATAGGCGTGGTAGTCGAGCTCGTGGCGCAGTTCGGCCGCGCGCGCTGCCGCCTGGGCACGGGCATCGGTCGGTGCGGTGGCTTCCGCGGTCGCGGGCGTTTCGGTATCGATGTCCACGCCGTCACCAAACAGGCTCGATTGCTCCATAGCGGCACTCCTTCGCTCGATTTCAAACGGATACAAGAGTACCACCGGTCGCAATGAGGCCGAATAGCGGTCTCAAACCGCACCGAATCGGCAGCCGCCAGACTGGGGTGGACAGTTAGTTCAGATACGTATAAATCCTAGAGCTAAATCAGGCACGAACACCCCTGTTTCGACGAATTCGGGCTCCTCGAGACCATGTAAACGTCCCACTCTCCCTTCCAAACACCCATTCGAGCCCCATCCCAATCAAAAATTGCTCAAAACGCATTCCAAGCTGTCCCAGATTTATACGTATCTGAACTAACTGTCCAGACCATTACGAACCAGGCCTCTTGTCAGCCCCAAGTGATCCGTTTTCCTCCGTCCCCAACGGATCAATAAGAAAAGAGGGGGGCTGTCCCGCGTTGATGGGACAGCCCCCCTGGCATCGGTATGTGCGATACAGCTCGTTAGAAACCCTGGCCGTAGCCCTGGCCCTGGCCCTGCTGGCCTAGCAGCTCCTCCAGGTACTGGCGCAGCTGCTCGTCGGTAATACCACCGTTGCCGGTGTCGGTCGAACTGTCGTCCTGCTGCTGGTTCTGCAGCTCTTCATCGGAGCCCAGCTCGACGGTGACCTTCTTCTCTTCCTTGCCGCGCATAAGCGTGATCTCGACCTTCTCGCCCACCTCGTGGCTGCGCAGCGCGATGATCAGGCCATCGGCGCTCGTGATTTCGTCGTCGCCCAGCTTGGTGATGACGTCGCCCTCCTGAATGCCGGCCTTGGCAGCAGGACCGTCCTCGACGACGCTCGCCACATACGCGCCGCTATCGGTGCTCAGCTTGTTGGTGCGGGCGTTGAGCGCATTGACGCTCGAAAGCGTAGCGCCCATGTACGGATGCACCGGCGTCTTGCCGTCGATAATCTGGTCGGCAATGTTCTTGGCGTAGTTAACGGGAATAGCAAAGCCCACGCCCGAGCTGGAGCCCGAATAGCTCTCGATGAGCGAGTTGATGCCCACCAGCTCACCATTGTCGTTAACGAGCGCGCCACCCGAGTTGCCCGGGTTGATGGCGGCATCGGTCTGGATCATGTTGGCATAGATGGTGTTACCGCTGGTAGAGCTCATGGCCGTGGAGCGGTAGAGCGCCGACACAATACCCGTGGAGACAGACTGCTCGTTGCCGAACGGCGAACCGATTGCCATGACCCACTCGCCCACGTTGAGCTTGGAGGAATCACCGATCTCGATCGGCGTGAGCTTGGAGGCGTCGGCGTCCTTGAGCTTGATGACGGCCAGGTCGCTCGAGGCATCGTTGCCCACGAACTCGGCCTCGTACGTGGTTCCGTCGTCCATGGTAACCACGTACTGGTCATAGCCATCGACCACGTGGTTGTTGGTGAGGATGTGGCCCTCGGTATCGAGCACTACGCCCGAACCGACGCTGCCCGAGCTGTCCGACTCGTCGGCAGACTGCGAAAGCGAGCCATTCTGGCTGCCGCTCGAAGTGGCGGTGATGGAAACCACGGAGGGCAATGCCTTGGCAGAAACGGCCTCGGCCAGCGTGGTGTCCTCGGAGTCGATCGTGATCTTTTGCGTCGATGAACCCGAAGCGCCCGCCGTCACGGCATTCTTGCCGCCACCGATATCGAGCGTGCCGCTCATAATGAGCGCGATGACCAGCAGGGCGCCGCAGGCACAGCCGGCGAGTGCCGTAATAAAGATCGGCAGCTTTTTGGTCTTGGTCTTGACCACCGTGTGCTTGTTCACGACCTGTTGGCCGCCCAGCGGCTTGCCGGTCTGTGTGTCGTAGGCCTGCACGTAGGGAATGTTGCTACCGGCAGGCGTCGACTCCACCTGCACACGTGGCTGCTGCTGGGTCTCGCCGGCGTTGCCCGCGTCCTGGGGACGCTGGGAATCGTTCTCGCTCATAGCTGCGATCCTTTCGTCTAATAACCAAAGGCCCGCCAAACATGTGGCGGGCCATCATTGTTCACGTTGAGTTGTACCCCAATATGCGGGCACAAGTGTATGAGAACGCAATCTTTTAGGAAGGCTTAAGTTCTGCTGCAGATTCGAGAGGAACCCGCACCCGCGTCAAAACCACCACAAAGGTGCCTGTGAACTGCGCCCCGAAACTTGGACTGAATAAATAGCGACTACGCCGCAAGGGCCCGGTTCCGGAACTCCTCCGGCGTCAGGCCCTTCAATTTTACCTGCCTGCGCCGCGTGTTCCAATGGGCTATGTACTCCTCCAGGTCGCGCTTGAAGTCCTCGAAGCTGCCCCACTCCCTGCCGCGGTAGAACTCGTCCTTCACGTGGCCGAAGAGCTGCTCGGTGGCGGCGTTGTCGATGCAGTTCCCCTTGCGCGACATGCTCTGGGTGATGCCCGCCCCCTCCAGCCTGGAGGTGTAGGACTCGTGCTGGTACTGCCAGCCCATGTCCGAGTGCATGGTCGGCGCCGCCCCGCCGGGCAGGGCCTCGAGGAGCCGGTCGAGCATCCTGTGCTGCTGGGCGAGGTCCGGCGAGGTCGATATGTCGCTCGCCACGATCTCCTTCGTGCAGAAGTCGAGCACCGGGGCCCAGTAGGCCTTGGCGCCGGCGACCTTGAACTCGGTGACGTCGGTGCCGAGCTTCTGCCACGGCCCGTCGGCGCCGAAGTCCCTCGCGATGACGTTCTCGAACGTGCTCCCCACGAGCCCCCTGTAGGAGCTGTACCGGCGGCGGGAGCCCCGGCGGCGTATCCCGCACCGGATGCCCATCTCGCGCATCATCTTGAGCACGGTCTTGTCGGCCACGACCGCGCCCAGCTCGGCGCGCAGGCACATGGCTATCTGCCGGTGCCCGCAGCCATTGGCGGTGCGCGAGAATATCTCGGCCGCGGCGTCGCGCAGCTCGGGCCTGGTCGGCCTCCGCGGGTGCGCCAGCGCGTAGTAGTAGGTCGACCTCCTGAGCCCCGAGCACTCCAGCAGGTGGCGCAGGGAGTGCCCCTCCGCGCGCAGCGCCCTCACCGCCTCGGCCGCCGCCCTGGTCAGAGCCAGTCCCGCTCGACCAGGGCGCGCAATTTTTTTAGGTAGGCGACCTCGGCCTCGAGCCTGCGGCAGCGCTCCTCGAGCTCCTGCTCGCGGGTGCGGGCCCGGGGCTTCGACCTCGACCCCCTCGGCCTGCCCTTCGGGCCGGGCCGCAGCGCCTCGGCGCCGCCCTCGCGGTAGAGCCTGCACCAGCGCTCCAGCGGGGACTTCGACCTGATCCCGAACTCGGCCATGGCGTCGGTCTTCGCCATCCCGCCGTCGACCACGGCCGACGCCGCGGCGACCCTCTGCTCGAATGTGTACCTGGATTGTTTCCCGCCCATGGACAGCAGCGCCTCGCTTCCGAACGCCCGGTATACCCACTGCCATTCTCTCACGGTCTCGCGGGGGACGGACAGGGTCTCGGCCGCCGGCTTGCAGCCGACGCCGGCGTCGAAGAGCTCGACGGCCCGCCTCCTGGACTCCAGGTCGTGCTTCACCCTGAGGTCTATACTCATGGAAAACTGGAGTGGGAAGGATAAACTGGACTTTCTTTTAAGGATCCTCAAGCGTATTGCCGCTCGTATTCCACTGGAGACATG
>NZ_JADPCH010000015.1 GCF_015670745.1 Collinsella aerofaciens
CATGTCTCCAGTGGAATACGAGCGGCAATACGCTTGAGGATCCTTAAAAGAAAGTCCAGTTTATCCTTCCCACTCCACAGTTCGCATCTATGCCGAGGACGAAGTCCTGGCGGGGATTCAGGATGCGCAGAGGAAGCTTGCGGCAGAAAACCCCGACAGAGTCGTGACCGTCGGCGGCAACTGTATGGTGTCGCCTGCCCTCTTCGATTACCTGCACGGGAAATACGAGAACGTTGGAATCGTCTGGATCTATGCGCATCCGGATGTATCCACGCTGAATGATGGCTACCCCAACGCTCACGCCATGGTACTTGGCAGCCTTTTGGAACAGGGTGCACCGCAACTCGTTTCGCGGATGCGGCATCCGGTGTTTAAGCCGAGCGATGTCCTGCATATCGGGCTACAGCAGCTCCACGACTATCAGGAAGTTTGCTTAAACAAGCATAGGTGTTGCGGTTTTAGCCGATGTCCTCATGGAGGAAAACGACATGCTGGGTCTGTCTGATTAAAGTCCAACAGTTTCCATGAGGCATCTAGCACGGTAAAAGCTAAAGACCCGGGAGACCCCAAACTGTCAACCATCTTTACGGGTGCAAGGGAAACGGGCAAGACAGCCCCCTCTCGCTCCTATCCGAAACGGCGCTTGAACACGGCTGGATTGCAGCGAATGTCTCCGCCATGCCCGGCATGCTCGAAGATATCATCGAGCACACAAAGGAGGCCGCAGGCCGTTACCTCTCGCAGCCCCATACACGCGTGAGCGGAGTTCAAGTTGGGCAGCGGGGCGGTTTAGCGCGCCAATATAATCAAATCGTGCACTTCCATAGCCTCTCGTCTACGTGGTGTACCGTCGTCTCCCCTTTTATCAGAGTTGGGCGATTTTCAGGCACCCGAGCTGAACTCAAATTGAACTCAACGATGCCTTATCGGTCGAGGGCGTCCTAGCGAGAATATACAGAGGCGCACATTTCGCAGGGAACCTCCCATTCGTTATCATATCGGGATGCTGTCAAGGCAGCGTCAATGCGTTCGACCTACACCTTCTCGCTTTTCGAGGCCTCGTCTGCAGGACCATCGGAATCGATACGGAATCGATCGGCATACCATTCATCCGAAGCAATCACCTTATGGAGCATCTGGAGATGCAGGTCGACATAGTGGCAGAACGCCTTGCCGCATTCCACGAGAGGCGCATTGTTTCTCTCGTTGGGCTCGGCTCCAAAATTAAACTCGACCTCATAGCCCTCCCCAGGCACACCCATGCTCGGCAGAATATCAATGGAGAAGTGGACGAATCCAGACGTCACCTTGTATACATCTTTTACCTTTGGATCGAACTTCTCGAGTAAGTCTTGAAGTCTTCCATCGGACATCTTCTCACCCGAGAAATCTTTCAGCTTGTTCACAGGCACACCTTGAAACACCTGCTTGAGAAAGTCATCCTGGTCTTCGGCGGCGAATAATGCGAATGTCCGCAGGCAGACTCCAACCTGTGCGCGGAGAAGCTGGGCGACGCAAACAAGATTCCTCGACTCGAGCATGGAGATGAATCCGTCTATCAGTCTCATCGCATACTCAGAGGAGGATGCCAGATATAGATCCCATTGGGTAAAGTCGCCGTTCATGAAGGGAATCACTGCATTGCGCTCGGCGACTCTCAAGGCACTCAGGCTTTGTTCTATTTTCTCAGCTTCTTGTTTGAACTGTTCGCTATCCAAAATGCCCCCAAATGCCGGCTTCTCAACAAATCAAAAAAGCAAGAGAGACAGAGATTAGGTTCCTGCTCCACTGAACCCACGCTTCCAGTCGAGACACTCCTCCTCGAAGATCTCCCCAGAGTCCCGCCTCTCGCGCCCCTCACGGAACTGTCCATATCAGTGTAGCCAATCCAAGCACAGCCCCACCGCACGGCCCAGTCGCTTCCGGTCCTGCGTGGCCCCGTGAAGGCGGAAGGGCGTGGTTGTCGTCATCGCGTTCCTTTCTCCTCGTACCTTTTTGGGCATGCGTCACGGGCCCCCGCGCGGCGCTGAGAGCGAATCGGCGCAGGCTTGGGGCCAGTTGCGTAGAGGTTGAGGTTCGGGTTTCGCCGGCTTACGCAGCTTGGCGGGCAGAGCGCCCGGGCTCGCTGCGCCTAGGGCGCGGCGGGATCCGCGACGCCGGAGGTGTCGATCTCGCCCAGATTGGCGAGCTGCTCGATGAGGGGGAGGCCCATCGGGTCGTCCACCTCGACGCCGCCGAGCACGATGGTGCTGTCGCGTGTGTCTATATGGGTTGTGAACACGGCCGGGTCGAAACCCGAAGCGATAAAGCCAATGCCCGCGAGGACAACACCCGCGGCAACGAGCCCGCCCGCCACGGCGAGGTAGATCTTCTTCGCACTGGTCATGGTACTCACTCCTTTCTACGCCGCGAGATGCGCGGCAGCGCCGCCCTTCTCGCCCTTACCCTTCCAGAAGGGCGAGGCGGCCTTCCTCGCCCAGAGCGCCGAGAGGCGCGCAATTTGTTTTGAGGCTGCCCAAGCGCCAGCACCAGCGAAGAGCGCCACGCCGACGAGGCCGAGCCCCACGCCCGCCGAGGCGAGGGCGTACGGGAAGTGGCCGATGATGACGCCGCTTACGGCAAGCAGGAGCCCAACTACGCCCACGCCCCCGAGTGCCACCGCGACGATCCACACGCAGAGCGCCAGCACCCAGATGCAGATATAGACCGTGACGGCCACGGCGGCGAAGGCGGCGAGCAGCGGCACCCACACCGGGGAGCCCACGATGGCCAGCACCCACAGCAGCGCGGTGCTGCGCCGGCGCGTCCTCGCGATCGCGCGCGGCACGGCGGGCAGGTCGTCGAGCGTGGCCTCCGCCACCTCGCCGGGCGTGCCCATGGCGGCCACGGCCTCCTCCTCGCTCATACCGTCCTCCATGCGGTCGGCGATGGCCTCCGCATAGAACGCCTTGGTCTCCTCCACCTGCTCGGCCGGCAGGCAGGCGAGCAGCTCGCCCAACCGGCCCAGAAACTCATCGCGCGTCATGGTGCGCCTCCTCAACGTATGCGTAAATCTCCCGTACGGACGGCCACTCGGCCAGGAACTCCTCGATGCGCGCTCGCCCGTCGTCCGTGATGCGGTAGTACCGGCGCAGCCGCCCGTTGTGCTCGGCGGAGCGCGCCGTGATGCACCCGGCCTTCTCCAGGCGCTTGAGCAGCGGGTAGAGCGTCGACTCCGTGAGCCCCATGCTCGCCGGTACGTCCTTCACGATCTGGTAGCCGTAGGACTCCTCGCCGGAGACGGCCGCGAGCACGCAGGCCTCCAGGAAGCCGCGCTTCATCTGTGCCTCCATCCGCACACCTCCTCTCGTCATATACTATGCTATACACTATACGATGCAAGGTATTAGACGTCAACTCTCATCGCGAAGATTCTCCGGCCCCTGCGCGCTGCGAACGTGATATCGCGGGGCGGTTGGCATTATGCATGAAACGTCAAGTAACGCTCTTTTGATCCACTTCCACTCGGCCCCATATGCCTTGTACAACACCCCCCTTCAACCTTGGGTTCAAGGGAGCCGCTAGGCTGGGCGTGCCGGACGGTAAGGTCCTGGACGCGATGGTGGACTTCTCCGATGCCATAGGGGTCATGGGTCTACGCCGATGGAGGCCCACGCACGCGGCAGGGCTCGCCCGTCACCGCTGGTCGCCGGACGGTCCCCACGCCCCGCTCGCCAACGCGCAGGCGACAGCAGCAGTCCAGCGCTAGCTGGAGACGCCGGAATGCCCAGAAGATGCGTTTCCCATCACTGCGACAGAGCTTTTTGCAGGGGTGGCAATTTTTCCTAATATCGAGGTCAGCTTGGCTTCGGTAGCCACCTTGAGAGCATCGCCAATAGACTCTTCCTTTATGCGTTCGGCATAATCGTAGGCAATACCCAAAAATTCCAGTCCCGAGTAACAGGAGTACAATTGCTGCCAGTGTTGCCAGCTGTTGGGAGATGGAAGATGGACTGCGATGGCTACCCATGCGTTCCCATGCCGTTGATGTGCACCGCCTTTGTGCCGGGGCAGATTGACGCTGCGGTTGCAGGCATTTCCGACCCCAATTCGCGTGCCATTGCCACGGCAGAAGCGCTGTACTTTCGCGGACAGGCCACGCTCGCCGCCGAGGCAGCACGCCCCTATCTTGACGCCACCGACCCCGCACTGCGCTATTCCGCATGCCTTATCTGCGGATATGCCAGTCTGTCGCTCAATCGTATCGCCGATGCCCGCCGTTGCCTTGCGGGCATCCTCGATACGCCAACTGACGAGGAATCGCCCGCCGTCCACGCCACGCATATCCTATTCGCCTCCGCCGCGAGCGTCCTGCTGCACTTGCCTTCCCCGCATTCCGCCGAAGAGTTTTATCCGCTTGCGGCGCATCTGCCCGAAGGCCTGCGCCTGTTCGCCAGCTACGTGATGGCGCATGCCCTGTATCTGCGCGGCGAATACGGCCGCAGCCTGGGCATGGTGGAAAATGCCCTGATCATGAAACAGGGAAGCTATCCCATCTCGGAGCTATTCCTGCACTTGTCGGCTTCTATGGCATGCATGAGCCTCAAGGACATCGACGCCGCAAAATCGCACTTCGGAGCCGCTTGGGACACCGCGCGTCCCGACGGCCTTATCGAGCTCATTGGCGAGCACCACGGCCTTTTGCAGGGGCTCATCGAGGCATGCCTAAAATCGCAATACCCTGACGATTTCGCACGCATCATCGAGATCACGTATCGATTCAGCTACGGTTGGCGGCGCATCCACAACCCCGATTCGGGCGAGGACGTGGCCGACGATCTAACGACCACGGAATTCACCATGGCCATGCTCGCCTGTCGTGGGTGGACCAACGCCGAAATCGCACGCCATATGGGAGTATCGCCGGGCACCGTCAAAAACCGCCTATCAGGAGTGTATGCCAAGCTTGGTATCGGAACTCGCGCCGAGCTGGTCGCGCATATGTTACGTTAGCGACCGGACTACCAAGCGCATCGAACGCGTTCCGGAACCCGGCGCTTCGCTCGATCAATTTGGACATTTTGACCCTTGAATGACACTACCGCCACGTGGTGCCTTCTCGCAAAATTGGATTATTTCCACCGATACCTGCGGGATGGGAGCCAAAGATGCTTGATCGCCGTTCGTTACTTGTTGCTGGAGCGTCCTCGCTGGCGAGCATTATGTTGCCGCGCGTGCCGGGAAGCGCAAACGCCTTCATACTGCCGTTCGCGCCCACCGCGGCCTATGCCGACGAAAAAGACCCCTTCAGGGTGCTCGTTCTCTCGCGCACCATGTTTGGTGTGGTCGTAGTCGACGTCGCCAACAAGAATACGCCCATCACGGGTGCCCAAGTCACGCTCACATCGCGCTATGCCGCAGGCAAGCAGCTCACCGCCACGACCGATGACGAAGGCACGGCCATCTTTGAGGTCGCGCCTCTTTCGGAAGGCTACGTGGACGAGGCAACGCTTCTCGACGCGTACGACTTTAACGGCGGCATCTCCATTGGCATGGCGGGCTACCGTGATGTCGAGATTCCCCTTGCGCGTATCCAGGGCGGTACCGCCATAACCGCGCCCACGCGTCCGCTTTCCGACGGCGAGCCGTACTTTCGCCAGCTCACATTCGACGAATGGGACATCCAGTACGCTGAAGCCACGTTCATGACATTGCCGAAGGACGACACGGCAAACGAGCAGCCCGATACGCACGCCTTTACCGTGCAGGCACATCTGCCACAGGGTGGACAGGCAACGCTGCGCATCAACAAAGTGACGCCTGCCGCGGGCAGCTCACCCGAAACCTTCACGCAGATTGGCCAAGTCAAGGCCAGCGCATCGGGCGCGGATAATCTGGCGACGTTCACGCTCGAAGACAAGTTTCTCGACGCGGCAACGGGCCTTCTGGAAGAAGGGTGCAAGCTGCGCTTTGTCCTCGACTATCAGGGCAAAACCTACACGCTCTCATCCCCTATGGCCGTTGTCACCGCTCCGGCCGCAAAGGCGGAATCGGGCTCGACCACCATCGTCCCCACTACCATGGACCAAGAGATCACTCCGTTTGATTTCCCGGCGGCGTTTCCCGGCATCGGCGGCAATAAGTTCACCTGCTGGATGCCCTCGTTCCCCATTTTGTTCGATTTCTCGTTTGCCGGATACGTGCTGTTTGGCGGAGGATACAAACCGGTCGGCTACATGAACGATTCAGGCAGTCCGGATCCGGAGTACTGGAAGAAGTCACCGCGCGAGTCGGGTGCCAAGCAAGCAAACCGCTACCTCGACGAGATGGAGGGGAAGTGGAATCAGTACAAAAGCATGAGTGCCGGTTCGGGCACCGATCCAAGAAACACCAAGCTCCTTCGCCATCATTGCACGCTGCTGTTCACGATGGATATCGCCACACAGCTGTACGGCTCGCTCGCCTACGATTGGGTGGGCAAAACCTGGGGCAACAACAACGACCCCGCATACGGCAATATTAAGGCACTCTTCCAAGTAAGAACCGACCTCAATTGGACCGAGCAGTTTACCCTAGGACCGGTGCCGTTTTTCTTAAACGTCAACCCCTGGGTGCTGGCGAAGCTGGCGCTCGCCGTGGGTGCCCACACGCACGGCAGCGGCGCGGCGTTTTTAAAAACATTTCGCTCGACTATTCAAACACGTCGGGCTCGTTCACCATCCAGATCGGGCTTGCCGTCACCTTTGGCGCCGGCGTTGCAGGCGTCGCCTCGTCTGCCGTGCGCGGCGCCGCATCCCTCACGCTGTTCATTGGGTACGAGAAGGCAGATGGACACCAGCTTCCGCGACTGCGCGTAGGTGCAGATGTCGATGTCGATGTGATACTCCAGTTCGTAATGTTCAAGTGGACCACCAAGGCTTGGTCGGGGTCGTGGCCCACACTCCTCGATTCGTGGAATATGTCGGTGAACAATGGCAACCAGTATGTGCTCCAGCGCTCTGAGCTCGCATTGGGTGGAGATACGCCTTACACGCTGGATGCCTGCTTCGGCACGCCCGGCAACATCGAGGCGGGCGGCGTGCCGCAATTTATCGCATCGGCCACCATCGTCACCAACGCCGAGCTACTCGCACGCGCCGAGGTTGCAGCCACCGCGATAAACGTCGCGCCTGTCGTGCGCGATTGGGATCAAGCGGTCACGCGCATTGAACTCGAGGCAGATGCAGAAAGCGACAACACGGGACAAATCGAGCATTTCGTCCATGCACTGATAGAGAACGGCGAAAACGCCGCGCCGATGTATGCGTACACCCATATCGGGCAGACGAAGGACGCCGTTGCGGACCCCAACGCCAATTCTGCTGGTGTATCGGAGGACGAGCGTGGCGGCATCAAGCCCTCGAGCGACAACGTGCTGTTTACTGGCGTGCTCAGCGAAGCCCACATGAAGCTGACGATTATCGCCGGCGTAGAATGCCTGTTCCGCATCGCCTCGGTGCGCTACGGCGACAATGGCCGCTCGCGTCTGGTGGTGCACACAAAGGCAAACGGCACATGGTCCGCCCCCATGCCCGTGGACTTTCCCCTTGGGTTTGGTGAGGGCGACGTGGAACGCGACGGCATATACGATTACGACTTCGACGTGGTGGAATATACGGACGGAAGAGGAAACCAGGACGCCTACGTGTTGCTGGTCTCGGGCGAGCGGCGTGACGGCGACGACACCCTTTTCGATACGGCAAGCACAGCCGGCATACTGTCCGTTGTGCGTCTGCGCATAAGTAATGACGAGACCCGCGTGGTATCGCACACGTCATGGCGCAGCATTTCGCGCGGCCGCCTGCAAGAGGATGGCTACCATTGCCTGCAGTGCCCGCGCATCACGGTGGGCAAGACGCTGGTCGACGGACGTCTGTCGGGTGCCTACCTCCACCGCCGCGGAACCACCGCAGAAAAGGCGCTCGGCAGCGAGGCCGAGGTTGCGCTGGAGTGCTTTACCCTGTGGTCGGACGTTTCGGGCGACAGCCTGACGTTCCGCCAAGTTCTCCGCTTTCCACAAGCGCCGTCGAGTATCGAGCTGGGCGAGCCCGAGGATATCAACGGCAAAATGGTGGTGCCCGTTGCGTACGAGACTGCAGACGGTTGCGGCTGCGCATCGTACGCCGTGATCGGCCAGTCCATTGCGGGCTGGGGCGTTATGCCACCAGACGCCACGGTACCCCGTGCGGTGCCGTGGCCACAACATTCGGGCTTTTTGGCAACCGTCAACGAACAGCTGCAGCATATTACTTGGACGCAAAGCGCATCGGCATTTGCAACGCAGCCCGTGGGCGCCGCAGGCTGTGGCCCGGCATCGTTTAGCGTAAGCAACAACGGCAGGTGCGTGCTCTATGTAGAGAATACCGATGGCAAGGTGGGACAAACCTACGACGAAGAAGGCAACCCGGTAGCAGTAATGGGCAAGCACTTCCGCATCTTCGCCAGCACCTTGGCAGGCGATCTGTTTACGGAGCCGTTCGTGATGTGCGAGCTGGACCATCCCGTCGATCAGATAACGACATTTTTGACGTCGGGGAGCATGCTCTCCGCGCTCGCCACGCACATTGTGAGCGCGGAGAAGAGCGAGGCAGAACTACACGGCATCGAAGTGCCCTTGGTGGCGTGTGCCACTCCGACGGGCGCAGTCGCTACCTCGGGCGCGGTGGTGCCCGGAGCAGCAGGCGAATCCTTCATGGTCACGGTGCGAAACGACGGCAACACCTTGCTGACCGCCGGCACAATCGATCTGTACCGAGAGGGCTCCAGCCAGCCGTTCTCCAGCGCATCCATCGGGTTCGGAGCGAACACACGCATGGCATCGATCTACGATCCAGAGCTTGCCGAGGACGCTTCGGTCAACGACATGGCACACGTGAAGCACGCGCTCGAAACGCTGGGCACACCTTTTGCAACGCACCCGCTGGTAGCCGACAGTGGCAACGCCGTGCTGGCACCGGGTTGCACGGCACAGTTCCGCATGAGCTTCGCTATCCCCGAGAGTTGGAGCGACGAAGTGGGCAAACGCGTAACGCTGTATGCGAAGGCGCGTAATCTGGTGGCGCTCGATCCCGTAACGCTCGAGGAAATTCGACCGGGCGCAAACTCGGCGCTGGGTGCCGTACTGCACGAGCTTCATGTGCCCGACGCGGCATGCGAACGCTCAGAAGTTCAGGTCGGCGTATGCGACAGCGCGGATACGACAGAACTTCACGACGCCCCGATGACAGTAGACGACGATGGCGGCTCGAGTGGCGGCGGTACCGACGAGGGCGGCGGCTCCGGCGGAAGGAGCTCCGGCAGTGGCAAGGACCACAGCAATAACAAGCGCTCCGGAAAAGCGGGCGCGCTCGCTGGCACGGGCGATGTCAATGCTCCCCTTACGGCAGCCGCTACAGCACTCGCCGCGGCAGGCGCCGGCCTCATCGCCTACAGCGCCCGCCGCACGGCGCTCGAAAAAGACACCGCCAATGAGGTCAATTCGGATAGGTCTCGCTAGCTCCTAGTTACTTTTGTGAGAGACGCCGACTCGGCTCATCGAACACCAAAAGGGGCTGGCCCCGATAACTCGGAGCCAGCCCTGAGTCGCCTGACATGGGAATCGCAACCCGCTACTTGAGCTTCAATGCCTCCATCATGGGCGCGGCGGCGTCCCAATCGATCTTCCAGCCAATCGACACGCGGACGGTCTCGCCCGTCGCGGGAGCCGTCGCAAACAGCGTATGGCCGTTGTCGGGACCGGTAAAGCGCAGCCACGTTATGCCGTTGTACTCGACCTGGTCGGTTGTTGTCTCCTTGCCTTCGTAGACCTGCTCTAGGCTTGCAACCTCTTCCTCCGGCGAGCGCGGGAAGATGCTGATGTTCAGGCGTCCTCCAGTCTCGTCGTGGAAGAAGTTTGCCTTTTCGCGCTCTTCGTCGGACGAATCCAGCGTGTAACCATCGGCGGCCTCGATGCTGTACGATGCGCAGTCGATGCCCGTTAAATCTGCCTTCTCGCCAGAATCGGCCACGCCGCCGGCCGCCTTGAACTCCTTGGTCTCGCATCCCGTGGTGTCAAAGTGCATGGCCTCATGATTCTTGGCGGGGGCATAAGCGTCTACGAACTCGACAGTGATGGGCCCGTAGTACGCCGTCTTGGGCGCCCAGAAATACACGTACTCAACGGTCTCGCCCGGGCCGATATCTGGCCTCTCGGAAAGGTCGATGCCCTCGTGCAGCTCATCGGGAGCCTCGCTTGCAACGTAGTCGAGCACGGCCGCCTTGCCGGAAGTAAACAACGGGTCGCCTGCCTCAAGATCGCCCTGGGCAGCATGCACGTTAAAGGAACTGAACGTCCTGTTCTTTGTGTTGTTGTTGGTGATCTTGATGTGCAGGTAAAAGCCGTCCTGCAGCTTGGCATCGCCGCGATAGAACGTGCCGTGAGCCACCGACTCATAGGTAATGCCTGCCACCTCGACCGTCTGCGAATCATAGGCCCTGGGCTTTTCCTGCACAGGCGCGCTGCCGCCCGAACCGCCAGGCGAGCCGCTCGGAGCACTACCGCCACAGCCGGCCACTGTACACGCCAGCACGGCCGAAAGCGTCACGGTGGGAATTCCTAACAGCAGTTTCTTTGTCATGGGCCTCATCATTCTCACCGCTCCTTTCGGCTTGCAGCTCATCCATTGCCCGAGTCCCAAGTCGACCCCGTGGCATCGGCTTCCACTATGAGCGTATGACGAAACACGGCGCCGGCGAAGTGACCCGTGGCCCAAATAACGACCCACCAGCGTTCCTTATGGGCCAAAAGAACTCGCACATGCACGCCCCCGGCCCATAAAACGAGACGTCTGTCCCAATGTTCGATTCGATCCAACAATCCGCACGACACGTTTTCGACAACGTATCCAACCGCAAACGCAGCAAGACGCATTCGGCCGCCTTCAAATTTACTCGGGCAGAACCGACTCGGTTTTGTCCGAGTAAACTCGAGCATAAACTGATCCATGCGATACAATTAACTCGGACAAAACCGAGTCGGAAGGAACCGAGTAAGTGGAATTTATTGGCAGGGAGCGTGAGCTCGCCCGTATTAAGAAAACGCTCAAAGCACCCGAGCAGCGCAATGTTCTCATTTACGGCAGGCGTCGCGTCGGAAAAAGTGAGCTCATCAAGCAGGCGCTAACCGATTTGTCGGACGTCGCAACGGTCTATTACGAGTGCCGCCAAACCTCCGAGGCAGACAACCTCGAGAGTCTGTCCGTCCTTGTTGCTGAAGCGCTGAGCTTTCCTCCGCTCGCCTTCACAGGCATCCGCGAGCTCATCGAATTTCTGTTTGCCCAAGCTAAAGACAAGAACATTACCCTCGTTCTCGACGAATACCCCTACTTGAGAGATGCGGTTAAAGGCTTAGACAGCATTCTTCAGACCTCAATCGACGCCCACAGGGAAGACTCACGTTTAAACATTGTCCTGTGCGGCTCCTACGTTGAGATTATGAAATCCCTCATCGAGCATGAAAGCCCCCTCTACGGGCGAATTGATCTCGCGCTTGAGCTTAAGCCCATGGATTACTTTGACGCTGCGAAGTTCTATCCCGCGTTCTCGCCCGAGGACAAGGTGCGGCTCTATAGCGTTTTTGGCGGTATCCCCTTTTACAATCGCCTCATCGATCAATCCCAAAGCGTACGCGACAACATCATCGAGCTCGTCACGGAACCTGGCGCCCGCTTAGAAAGCGAGGTGCCGTCCTATCTCAACGCCGAGATCTCGAAGATGACCAACGCCAACGAAGTTTTCGGGGCTCTCGCACAAGGCTACTCCCGTTGGGGGGACGTGCTGGCACAGTCGCACGTCTCGAGCGGTCCGGCCATGGCAGACGTGCTCGACAAGCTCATGTCACTCGAAATCGTCCAAAAGCGTGCACCCATCAACGACCCTACGAACAAGCGCAAGTCTGGCTACTTTGTAGTGGATCCGCTTTCGCTCTTTTACTATCGCTATGTTTTCCGCAATGCCTCAGCGCGTCAGCTGCTCGACCCGGAAGTCTTCTATGATCGTCACGTCTTCCAAGACTTCGAGGAAAACTACGTTCCTCATATGTTCGAGGAGATCTGCCGTCAATACCTCGTGCGGCAGAACAGGACCGGCAAGATCGAACCGGCTTTCGACGCCATAGGCAAGTACTGGTACGACGACCCCGCAAACAAAACGAGCGGCGAATTCGATGTGGTAACGCAAGACCCCGAGGGCTACGCATTCTACGAAGCAAAGTTCCGCAAATCCCCCATCACGCAAAAAATGGTCGACGAGGAAATCGCCCAAGTCGAGGCAACGGGACTCAAGTGCCATCGCTATGGATTCTTCTCCCGTTCGGGCTTCGAAGCTGGCGAAAGCGATCGAACCGTCTTCATCGACCTGCCGCAGATGTTTGGATAGGACAGGACAGGTCCCTCCCGCATTCCAAGCATTCATTATCTAATCGAACGGTTGTTCGATGGATTTCGTGTTGGTTGGAATCGTCTGTGGGCTGGGCTATGCTACCTTGACTATCTATATGACTTAAACGCAGCAAAGGAGCACCGAGAGAGCGAGTATGGCAAAAAACACCGCAAACTATGGTAACGACAGTATCCGCCAGCTCAAGGACGAGGAGCGCGTACGCCTGCGCCCCGCCGTCATCTTTGGCTCGGACGGACTCGACGGCTGCGCGCATGCCGCCTTCGAGATCCTGTCCAACGCCGTTGACGAGGCGCGCCAGGGCTACGGCAAGCTCATCACCCTTACCGCCTTTCGCGATGGTTCCATTCAGGTAGAGGACAACGGCCGCGGCTGCCCGCTCGACTGGAACCCCTCCGAGAAGCGCTTTAACTGGGAGCTCGTCTTTTGCGAGCTCTACGCAGGTGGCAAATACAACAACAACCAGGGCGGCGACTACGACTTCTCGCTCGGTACCAACGGCCTGGGCTCGTGCGCGACCCAGTACGCCTCCGAATACATGGACGTCACGGTTTGGCGCGACGGCAACAAGTACTCCCTGCACTTTAAAAAGGGCAAGGTCGTTGGCGCCAAAAAGAAGGCACTCGAGATTGAGCCCAGCGACGAGGACCGTACCGGCACCACCATCAAATGGCGCCCCGATCTTGAGGTCTTTACCTCCATCAGCATCCCCCACGATTGGTATCGCGAGACCATGCGCCGCCAGGCCGTGGTCAACGCCAACGTGACCTTCCGCCTGCGCATTGAGGGCGACGATGGCGAGTTTTCCGAAGAAGACTTTTGCTATCCCAAGGGCATCGAAGACTACGTGCTCGAGAAGGTCGGTACCGACTACCTCACCGAGCCCTTCTTTATCGAGGCCGACCGTCGCGGTCGCGATCGCGAGGACCTGCCCGACTACAATGTAAAGATCACCGCGTGCATGTGCTTCTCGCGCACCTTCATGATGCAGGAGTACTACCACAACTCATCGTGGCTCGAGAATGGCGGCTCGCCCGAGAAGGCCGCCCGCAGCGCTCTGACCAGTGCCATCGATGCTTACATTAAGCAACAGGGCAAGTACAACAAAAACGAGAGCGGCATTAAGTGGCAGGACGTCCAGGACTGTCTGGTGCTGGTGACCAACTGCTTCTCCACCCAGACGTCCTACGAAAACCAGACTAAGAAGGCCATCAACAACCGCTTTATCCAGCAGGCTATGACGGCCTTCTTTAAGGAGCGCCTCTCGACTTACCTGATCGAGAACAAAGACGCCGCCAACAAGATCATGGAGCAGGTGCTCATCAACAAGCGTTCGCGCGAGAACGCCGAGAAAACGCGCCAGAGTATCAAAACCAACCTGCAGCAGAAGACCGACATGGCCAACCGCGTGCAGAAGTTCATCGACTGCCGCTCCAAGGACAAGAGCCGCCGCGAGATCTACATCGTAGAGGGTGACTCGGCAGCAGGTGCCATTCGCACCTCGCGCGATGCCGAGTTCCAGGGCGTCATGCCCGTCCGCGGCAAGATCCTCAACTGCCTGAAGGAGGATTATCCGCGCATCTTTAAGTCCGACATCATCATGGACCTCATGCGCGTACTGGGCTGCGGCGTGGAGATCAAGGACAAGCGCATCAAGAACCTTGGCGCCTTCGACCTGGACAACCTCAACTGGAACAAGGTCATCATCTGTACGGACGCCGACGTCGACGGTTACCACATCCGCACGCTCGTGCTCACCATGCTCTACCGCCTGGTGCCCACACTTATCGACGAGGGCTACGTGTATATCGCCGAGTCGCCGCTCTACGAGATCAACTGCAAAGAAAAGACCTACTTTGCCTACACCGAGCTCGAGAAGAACGGCATTCTCAAGGAGATTGGCGACCAGAAGTGCTCCATCAACCGCTCCAAGGGTCTTGGTGAGAACGATCCGGACATGATGTGGCTCACCACCATGAACCCCGAGACGCGTCGCCTAATCAAGGTGGAGCCCGAGGACGTCACCAAAATGGAAACCATGTTCAACCTGTTGCTGGGCAACGACGAGGCGGGCCGTAAGCGCCACATCTCCGAGCACGGCAGGGAATACCTGGACCAGCTGGACCTGCAGTAGCAGCAAATCGATAACGACGGCCCATAAGAAGTTCAAGAGGAAATCGTGGCAAAGAAAAAGACGAAGAACCAGCCAAAGAAAAAGCAGGTCAACGCCGAGAACGTCATCGGCCTGCACTCCGAGGTCACCGACCAGCCGATCACGCAGACGCTCGAGGTCAACTACATGCCCTACGCCATGAGCGTCAATGTCTCGCGTGCGTTCCCCGAGATTGACGGCTTTAAGCCCTCGCACCGCAAGCTGCTCTACACCATGTACAAGATGGGTCTGCTCAAGGGCGAGCGCCAGAAGAGCGCCAACATCGTGGGCCAGACCATGAAGCTCAACCCACACGGCGACGCCGCGATCTACGAGACGATGGTACGTCTGGCCACCGGCAACGAGGCGTTGCTCGCGCCGTTCGTTGAGTCGAAGGGCAACTTTGGCAAGTACTATTCGAGCGATCTGAGCTACGCCGCCTCGCGTTATACCGAGGCCAAGCTCTCCCCCATCAGCGCCGAGATCTTCAAGGACATCGACAAGGACCCGGTCGACTTCGTCGACAGCTACGACGGCGCCATGAAGGAACCGCGCCTGCTGCCCACCACGTTCCCCAACATCCTCGTCTCGGCCAATAAGGGCATCGGCGTCGCCATGGCTTCTGACATCTGTGGCTTCAACCTCAACGAGGTCTGCACCGCCACGATGCACTACCTCAAGGATCCCGACTGCGACCTGCTTGAGTATATGCCCACGCCCGACTTCTCGACCGGCGGCGAGATCATCTACCGCCGCGAGGAGATGGAAAAGATTATCGAGACCGGCCTTGGCAGCTTCCAGATCCGCTCCCGCTGGCGCTGGATTCCCGAAGAGCGCATCATCGAGGTCTACGAGATCCCCTACACCACCAAGACCGATGTCATCATCGAGCGCATCGTCAAGCTCTCCAAAGAGGGCAAGGTCAAGGAGATCGCTGACATCCGCGACGAGACCGACCTCTCGGGCCTGCGCATCGCCATCGACCTTAAGCGCGGCGTCGACCCCGACAAGCTCATGGCCAAGCTCTATCGCTCGACCACGCTGCAGGATTCGTTCTCATGCAACTTCAACGTGCTCGTCGATGGTTATCCTCGCGTTATGGGCGTGCGCCAGATCTTGCACGAGTGGGTCAAGTGGCGTATTGAGTCCACGCGTCGCCGCATTAACTTTGACCTGGGCAAAAAGTCCGAGCGCCTGCACCTGCTGCACGGCCTCGAGGCGATCTTGCTCGACATCGACAAGGCTATCGCCATCATCCGTGGCACCAAGCTCGAAGCCGAGGTCGTGCCCAACCTTATGAAGGGTTTCGACATCGACGAGACCCAGGCCGAGTTTGTTGCCGAGCTTAAGCTCCGCAATATCAACGAGGAATACATCCTCAACCGCACCAAGGACATTGCCAAGCTTGAGGGCGAGATTGCCGAGCTTGAGGAGACCCTCTCCAGCGAGGAGAACATCAAGAAGGTCATCAGCGACGAGCTGGCCGCAGTCAACAAGAAGTACGTGATGCCGCGCCGCACGGGCAGGATCGAGCCCCACGAGGTCATCGAGGTAAGCCTGGAGCCCGAGGTCGAGGAGTACCCGGTTACCATCATGCTCTCGCGCGAGGGTTACCTTAAAAAGATGACGGACCGCGTGCTCAAGAAGGCCACCACGCTCAAGTACAAGGATGGCGACAAACCCTTTATCGAGTTCCCGTCCTCCAACACCCACGAGCTGCTGGTCTTTACCAACAAGAGCCAGGTGTACAAATGCAAAGTCGCGGCGTTTGAGGATACCAAGTCGGCCCAGCTGGGCTCGTACCTGCCGACCGATCTTGAGATGGAACCCGACGAGAGCGTCATCTGGGTCATCGACCCCGAGGACTATAAGGCCGACGTGCTGTTTGTCTTTGAGAACGGCCGCGTGGTGCGTGTCGCACTTTCTGGATACGTCACCAAGACCAACCGCAAGCGCCTCAAGAACGCTATCTACGGCGGCAGCAAGCTGCTGTATGCCCAGGTGCTCAAGGAAGACCGCGACATCGCACTGGTCTCGAGCGACTATCGTTTGATGAACTTCAACACGTCGTTGCTCAAGACCAAGACGACTACCAACACGCAGGGCGTCCAGGCCTTTACCGCCAAGAAGGGCCGCTCGGTCACCACCGTCGGCACAACCGAAGAGATCCTTGGCGCCGGCGTCTCGGCCGAGAAGTTCACCGCGCAGAGCCTCCCCTCAGCCGGTGCCCTCATGAAAGAAAACGACATGCCGAGTTTGTTTGATTAGGACGACGGCAGAACCGCCATGGTTTTACAAAGCAGCGGGGCCCGGAGCGCAGCAATATCGCGCCCCGGGCCCCGCTCGTTGCGGAGGTCATCCTCGGAAATGTCGACGATACGGGGGCTTCCCGCACCGTCCTAAGCCGTTAGCAAAACTCGCAAAAGTTAGCAAAAGTTGCAAAAATTAGCAAAACTTGCAAAGGAGCCACCATGGAGTACAGCAAATGGCTCCGCCATGCCAGGCATGCTCGAAGATATTATCGAGCGAACCAAAGAAGCGGCAGATAGCTACCTTTCACAGTCTCACGCGCGCATGAACGGCGTTCAAATTGGTCCAGTGGGCATCGATTGGACATATGTTCAAGAAGCCCAGGGCAACTGGCGCACGTGCATGAATGGCATCTTCAGGCAACTCGAGAAGCATGGCATCGGGCTTCTCTCGAAACGACCTATCGAGAGCTTTCCGATAAAGACATTGAGTTTTTGCTCGCGATGCTGCCCGATTCTGGCCCCAGCAGGATCTCGGAGATAGCCAAACGCATGGGCGTCGCCAGCAACTACGCAAGCCAATACAAACGCCGCCTCCTCGAGGACGGCGTTATCGGGGAACGTGGGCGTGGCCTCGTCGGCTTCGACATCCCCGCGTTCAGAGAATTCTTGAACGAGAAGGCGTTTTAGCACACCGGAATTGTCCGCGGGAGCATCGTTGCATGGCAATCAGCATTCCTCCTGGTAAGGGCAGCAAGCATTTCCGCTAGTGCTGATTGCCATGCGCCCCTCTTGTCCTTAGGCGAGCTTGCGGGCGAGCTCTCGCACCCCTTCCAACTTGGGCGACGATGCCATGCTGTCGCGCTCGGTCATGCCGCTGATGGTGACAATGCCCTGGTCCTCCCACTTGCAGTACGCGCATGTGGCCCTGTACATAGCAATCGCCGCATCATAGACGCCCTCGCTGTGGCTATCGAGCAAAAGGGCCGTCTTGGTGAACGGGAAGCCTGTAGCACCGAAGGCGTACAGGCGGTCGATGGCGGCCTTCTCCTGCGCAGTGATATCAAACCAGTAGATAGGCGAAGCGAAGACAACCATATCGGCGCCTTTCAGCGACTCGATCACGTCGACCATGTCATCCTTCTGCACGCAAGTGCCCTCGTGGGCGAAGCAATACTGACACCCCAGGCAACCACCGATTTTCTTGCTGGCAACACGGACGACCTCGACCGTATTGCCGCCCTCACGCGCGGTCTCGGCAAACGCCTCGACCATGGTGTCGGTATTGGCGCCCCTGCGCGGGCTACCACTCAATACAACGATATTCATAGAAATCTCCCTCCCTCATGCCGCAGGCGCGCGGCACACATTTTGTTGTAACCAAAACGGATGGAGCTATTCAGTCGTCTGCAGGCCACATCACTTGTTCGTGTTCTCTAGACAAGGCGCAAACGGTGCTGCACCCCCCTGTCGCGCTATATCCCTACGCAGTGTTCAGAACCCCTGCTCACCGAGCAGCACCGCGCGAGGTCCAGCACGAGTACGCCTTCCCGGGTACAGGTCTCATGCCCTATGCGGGAGATGAGGACCTTCGGGAACACGTCCCCGATGGGCAGAAGCGACGCGAGCTCCCCCTCAAGCATCAAGTTGATGCTCATATCGCCTCTCACATACGCTCTCCTTCCCGGTTTCGAAACTCGAATTGATTTAAAGTTTCGAAACCGGGAAGGCAATATACAAAAGGATGTGTCGAGGAACGAATCCCAGCCACGTCATGTCGGCAGCGATGAAGGGCGCATCCGCGCGTGCTACAATGCGGGCATCAGAGATGAAAACACAGTCCCCGTCGGGTAGTCGTGGGCGTGCGGGAGTCCGCATCAGTAACCTGCCTCCTTGGTTGTCCCTTCTCTGCATGGTCATCTACATAAAGGAGGAACCAGCCATGCAGATCAGCGTGTCGTCCACCCTGACCGTATATCACGACGGTCAATTCTGGGTCGGGCTGGCGGAGCACGTCGAGGGCGGAAAGTACGGCGTCGCCCGCATCGTCTTCGGCGCGGAGCCGTCCGATGAGGAGATCCTGCGATTCGTTACAAGCGAATGGGAGAAGCTCTCGTTCTTCGGCGACAAGGCCATTGAAACAAACAAGCCCGCGAAGAACCCCAAGCGGCGCGCCCGTGAGGCGGCGAAAGCCCTTAAGCGGCCGGCAGTGAGCACCAAAGCACAACAGGCGCTCGCGGCACAGCGGGAAGCAATGAAGCGGGAGTCGGCTCAAGCAAGAAGCCAGCGTCGCGCGGACGAGACGGAGGTGCGCTTCGAGCAGCGAAAGCTGAAGCGCAAGCAGAAGCATCGTGGGCATTGATCGCCATTTGCAGCAAGGCAAACCATATACAGCAGCGGCGCCAGTTCCACTTGAAGCCGACGCCGCGTAGACGCTGATGGTGACGGCTATGCACGGGCACGGGCGCGCCACCGCACTTCACAGCTTGTTTCTCAAGTATTTGGGACGCACACGCGGCGTTCAAAAATGCGAAGCGACTCCGCATGGCTCGAGACTGAGCCGAGGTGCCCTACTTCTCGCCTTCCAGCAGGCCCACGATGCGATCGATGTCGACGGCAAAGCGGGGCCTTCCCTCGCGCTCATAGAGGTCAAGGTACGCCTGGCACTCGGAGACAATGCGTTTGGTGTTGCCATCGATGATGCGCTGGAGCGTCTCGTAGTAGGCCGAGCCCTCGGTCCTGAAGCGGCGCTGGTAGGCCTTGGTTATGGGGAACATCTTGATGTAGTGGATGCCGTGGCGGCAGCCGGGGCGCGTCGTGGGGCGGGGTGGCAACGCAAAGTACTGGTCTTTGGGCACGTTAGGGGCGATGTTGGAACGCAGCGGCACGGCGAAGTCCCTGCGCTTTCCGCGGAAACGCAGCCTCACCACCACGATGCAGGGGCGATTGTGCTTAAGCATGAGCTCACGGTCGCCATCGACGAGGTCGAAGAAGTCCTGGGAGATGGATACGATCTTCATCGGTTGCGCCCCCTTCATACGAAGCGGGGCCCGCATCGCTGCAGGCCCCTACAGGTGGGCGATATTCTACGCCTTGCGGCACCCCGTCGCCCACGGAGGTTAAACGTACACGTAAGCCGTACTCTGAAAGCCGCGGCTTCCGGCAAGTAGTTTATACCACGAAAGGTCGCTTTCGATGCGCCTAGCTCGCAAAATAACACTCGCTGGGCCGTCACCCCTGGCAGTTACCCTCCAATCTTCATTGGAGTCAGCAGGTCAATTCATATATTCATGGGGTTTATCCTACCGTCGGTGAGCGATTTCGTTAGGGTGTCGAAGCGGTCGAAGATGTCGACGACCTTCTGCTAGGTGCCGATGGATGGGGCGGGAATCTCGACCCTCGATAAGTCCACAGGCGCGGCTTCGATTATCTTTTTCGGTTTAGCGTATTGCTCGTCGGATCATCGTGGTGTGCTCGTAGCCGCGCTCCACGAAGCGCCGCTCGGCAACGTCGAAAAACTTCTCGACCGTCTCCTCCGGGTACTTATTGCGTGCCACGGGCACCTCCGTCCTTATTATCACGATAAACATACCATGAGTGGCGTACAGGTCATGAAGGGCTGGCGCCAAAAGAGCCCAACGGCCGTTACGGCTTCGTTAGAAACGCGCCCCATCATGGATGGTGAACCCGAAAGGTAAGGCGCGCGGGCACGGTGGCTCGGCCCGCGCGCCCGGAAGAGAAAGGATAAACCCATGGGTTACATGCTCGAGACGCGTGGGCTCACCAAGCGCTTCGGCCGCGGCGACCAGGCGCAGGACGCCGTGGCCGACGTGAGCCTTCATATCCGCGAGGGCGAGGTGTACGGGCTGCTCGGCCCCAACGGCGCCGGCAAGTCGACAACGCTCAAGATGATCTGCGGGATGCTGCGGCCGACGGCCGGGGAGATCCTCTTTGCCGGGCACGCCTGGCGCCGCGAGGACCTCTACGCAATCGGCAGCCTCATCGAGGAGGCGCCGCTCTACCCCAACCTCACCGCGCGCGAGAACCTGCGCGTGCGCACCACGCTGCTGGGCCTTCCCGAGAGCCGCATAGATGAGGTGCTCGCCGCCGTGGACCTCGCGGACACCGGGAAGAAGCGCGCCGGGCGCTTCTCAATGGGCATGCGGCAGCGCCTGGGGCTCGCGCTGGCGCTGATCGCCCGGCCACGCCTGCTCGTGCTCGACGAGCCCACCAACGGCCTCGACCCCATCGGCATCGAGGAGCTGCGCGACCAGATCCGCGGCTTCGCGGCGGCGGGCACGACGGTGATCGTCTCGAGCCACATCCTCTCCGAGGTACAGCAGATGGCGGACACCATCGGCATCATCTACGGGGGGCGCCTCGCCTACGAGGATGCGCTTCGACCCGGGCAGGACCTCGAGGAACTCTTCATGAGCGTCTGCCGGGAGGGGCGACGAGCGCGCGGGGAGGTGGCGGCATGACGGGCGAGAAAGGCGGCCTGCTCGCGGGCCTGCGCGCCGAGGCCCTGAAGTCGCGCCACGCGGCACCGGTTCGCCTGGCCGTGCTCATGGCGCTGCCGATGCCGTTGCTCGGCGCGATGCCCTACCGGGGCGTGCAGATCTTCAGCGCGTGGAACTACTGGTACGCGCTCTTCCTGCCCGTGGCTCTCTCGCTCGTGGCGGCTTGCGTCGCGCGGGCGGACGCGCGCACGCGGATGCGGGGGCTTCTAGGCCTGGGCTTCCCGCTCGGGCGCGCCTGGTGGGCCAAGGCGCTCTGGTGCCTCGCGCTTTGCACGCTCTCGAACCTCGTGGTCTTCGGCATCTACCTCGCGGGCTCGGCGTTCTCCTCGCAGGGCCTCACGGCCACGGGCACGCTCACGATGCTCCTCTGCGCGCTCGCCAACACGGTGACCGCGGCGTGGATGATCCCCGCAGGGCTCTTCCTCACGGCGCGGCTCGGCATGCTCGCGGGCATCTTCTGCCCGCTCGCCGTGCAGCTCATGGGTGGGTTCGCCTGGTCGCTGATGCCGCTGCCGCAGCTCTTTCCGCCGTCGGCGAGCATGGTCATCCCCACGAGCTTCATCCCCGTGCTGCCGAGCGGCGAGCCACTCGCGGCGGACATGGCGCTCGGCGGGGCGCTCGCGGCGGACGGCATGCTCACACTGGCAGGCCTTGCGGTCTGCGCGCTCGCGTTCGCCGCGCTCACGGCGGCGGGCGCGGCCTGGTTCGCGCGCTCCGAGGAGAGGTGATGACCGTGACACGACTCTCCGACCCGACGCCACGCATGACTCTCTCGCGGGCCCTGCTCTCCGAGGCCCTGCGCCTGGCGCGCTCCCCGCTCGCAGTGGTGCACCTCGTCTGCGGCCTGGCAGCCGGTCTTGCCTGCGGCGAGTACTTCTCCATAACCCGATGGGACCCGGCGCTGGGCGCGGACGCCTACGCCCAGTTCCTCGGCGCCCTCATGCCGCTCATGTCCGCCATCGTCTGCGGGCTCGCCGTGGACGAGGAGCGCGCTGCCGGGCGCCTCGCCAACCTCACGGCGGTCCCCTCGCGCGGGCGCGCCGTCGCGGCGAAGCTGCTCGCCCTTACGGCGCTCGGCGCGGGCGCGCTGGCCGTGGCGCTCGGCGTGTTCGGGGCCGTGCTCGCCGTCGCCGGGCGCCTGCCGCTCGGGCCCGCTCCGCTTGCGGCCGCCTGGGCGGGCATCGTGCTGGGCAGCCTGCCCCTCTACGCGCTGGGGCTCGGCGTGGCCCTGCGCCTCGGCCGCAACGCCGCCATCGGCGCCGGCGCGGCGGGGATGCTCCTCGCGTTCTTCTCAGTGGGCGGACTTGCGCACGGCCTCATGACCGGCGAGCTCACCGGTGCCCTGGCGACGCCCCTGAGCTGGGTGCCGCTCGCCTGGCCCGCGCGCCTGGGGTCGCTCGGGGTGGAGGCCTTCATCGACGCCGCACGCGCGGCGGCCCCTCTCCTCACGACTGCGATCGCTGGCCTCGTGCTCACCCTGGCAACCGCCGCCGTCCTTATCGCCTGGTTCTGCCGCTTCGAGGACGGGAGGGCAGATGCGTAGGAGTCCGCTCGCCGCCGTGCTCGCCCTCCTCTTCGCAGCGCTCGTCCTGGGCGGGAATGCCCTGCTCGACGCCGGCTGGGGGTCGGCGCTGCGCTCAATCGCCGACCGCGTGCTGCCCAACCCTGAGATCGCCATGTGGGCGCCCGCGGCTGCGCGCGGGGCTCTGGACCGCTGAGTGCGGCGCAAGTACAATGCAACGGAAGTTTCAGGAGGTCGAACATGGCGAGAATACTGGCAGTGGATGACGAGCGGGCGATCCTCGACGCGATCGCGCGCGTCCTCGGCCGCGACGGCCATGAGGTCGTCAAGGCAGCGGACCCGACGGCGGTCCCGGGGATGGACCTCTCGCGCTTCGACCTCGTGCTCTGCGACGTCATGATGCCGGGGCTCGACGGCTTCGAGCTCGTGCGGCAGATCCGCCCAGACTTCGACGGGCCCATCGTCTTCCTGACCGCGCGCGTGGCCGAGGAGGACGCCGTGGCCGGCTACGGCCTGGGCGCCGACGACTACGTCCGCAAGCCCTTCGGAGCCGCGGAGCTGCGTGCCAAGGTCGCGGCCCATCTACGCCGTGAGCGCCGGCCGCGCTCGCACGCCCTCTCCTTCGGGGAGGTGCGGATCGACCTCGGGGCGCACGGCCTCGCCGTGGGTGGCGAGGCCGTGCCGCTCACGCCCACCGAGTACGCCATCTGCGAGTACCTCGCCCGCCACCCCGGGCAGGTCATGAGCCGCGCGCAGATCCGCGAGGCGGTGCTCGGCTGGGAGAGCGACGCCGACGACGCGGCCATATCCATGCAGGTCAGCCGCGCCCGGAGGAAACTCTCCGAGGCCGGCGCCGACCCGATCGCGACCGTCTGGGGGATGGGGTACAAGTGGCAGCTCTGAGGACCGGGGCGCGAGGTCGCGGGGGCATGCCGCTCTCCTTCGTCATCGCGCGCTATTTCGCCTACGCGTTCGCGGCGGTCGCCACGGCGTGGCTCGCCTCGTTCATGGCGCTCTCCGCGGCGATCAACGCGGGCTTCGTCTACGAGGCAAGCTGGGGGCCGGCCAATGCGCGCGAGGTCGCGGAGGGACTGGCACGCGACGGCGTCTGCGGACAGCAGGACGTGCCGACGGCGTACCGCTACCTCATCCTGAATAAGGACGGATACGTGCTGATGACAGACCTCGAGGGCACGCGGCTCGAGGACGCGACGGAAATGGCCTGTGCGGCACTCGCCGCGGATCCGGGCACAGTGGAGATCGAGGGCGGGGGCTCGGGCCTCACCTACGCCGCGTTCCCGCTCAAGGGCGGCGGGGCCTGCGCACTCGTCAGCGAGTACCTACCGCAGTGGGTCTCGCGCGACCTCGCCGGCCTGCTTCCCAACCCGCAGAACCTCATGCTCGTCGGCGCCGCTGCGGGAAGCGCGCTCGCGCTCGCGCTCGTGGCGCGCCGTGCGAGCCGCGTGATCTCGCGCAAGATGGCGCCGCTCGCGGAGGCGGCGGGGCGCGTCGGCGCGGGGGAGCTCGACTTCGCGGTCGGCAGCACCAACGTGCGCGAGGTGAACGACGTCCTCGCAGCGATGGACGCCATGCGGGCCTCCCTCGCCGAGTCGCTCGAGGCCCGCTGGGCCGCGGAGCGGGGGCAGCGCGAGCAGATGGCGTCGCTCGCCCACGACCTCAAGACGCCGCTCACCGTGCTGCGCGCCAACGCCGACTTCGTGGCGGAGGAGCTGGAAGACGAGAAAGACGCCGACCTCGCGGCCGCCGCGCGCGACATAGCCGGCAGTGTCGAAAGGCTCGACGGCTACGTGCGCCTGCTCATCGAGGCCTCGCGCGGGTCCGGCGGGGCGGAGAGGGCCCCCATGCGGCCGGCCAAGCTCTGCGAGCAGGTCCTCGCCGAGGCCGCCCAGATCGCCCGGGCGCGAGGCGTGACGCTCGACGCGGCCACGGGCCCTGCTGTCGCGGGCGCGCCCGAGGCCCCGCTCGACCGAACCGCCCTGGCGCGAGCCGCCGCGAACCTCGTGGCCAACGCCGCCGAGCACGCGCGCTCGCGCGTGGCGGTCTCCTGCGACGTCGAGGGCGGCCACCTCGTCATCGAGGTGGCCGACGACGGACCGGGCTTCTCTCCCGCCGCCCTCGAACGCGGCTGCGAGCGCCTCTTCACAGACGACTCCTCCCGCTCCTCGCGCGACGGAGGCCGCCACTACGGGCTCGGCCTCCATGCCGCCTCCGAGGCCGCGAGCGCCCACGGGGGCTCCGTCTCGCTCGCCAACAGTCCCTCGGGCGGCGCGGTGGCCACCATCGCGGTCCCCCTGTGCGGGGCATGACGACTCAGGCCCCGCACACCGGCGTGGCTCGCAATCAAACGCTTCCCGGATAATAATGCCCGTTGCAGGGATCGCCCTGGCTAGTCGCCGCCCATATGCATGAGCATGTCGGCGATGCGAGTCGCCATCTCGTCCGCCGCTGCACGGATGTTGGCGACCCAGGACGCAAGGCCGGCCTGATCGGATGCCTCCGCCTCAAGCACGTCGCAAATGACGGCCGCGACCGCCCCGGGAGCCGCCCGCGGCCGGGCACGCGAGGGAGCCTCGAGACGAAAGGAGCTCGAGGACGACCATGACCAAGAGCATTAACAGGAGCCAGGTGAGGCTCATCGCATCGACCAACGCGATATTCGGCGCCGACGAGGCGTGCGCGATGCCGCGCATCAGCCGCGACGCCATGTACCGGCTCGCCCCCCCCTTGATCTTACCGTCAGAGCATGCTATAAGGTTGTTGGTGGCTCATTAAGCTACCTCCAAGTGCCGGGGGAGTCCCCCGGCTATTTTTTTATCCATTCCATTAGGAGTCCCCATTGGCCAAGGAGCTCAGCATCTTCGTCGACGAGAGCGGCGACCGCGGCGGCAAAGCTCGCTACTACCCGCTCGTACTCGCCTTTCACGACCATGCAGGCAGCATCGCCGAGGCGGTCACGGGCTATGAGGCCAAGCTTGTCAGGGCCGATCTCCCTAACATTCCGTTTCACTCCGAGCCTCTCATGAACGGGCACAAGGACTATGAGTTTCTTGACATCGAGCAGCGCAAGGTTATGCTCGCCCGTTTCTCCTCGTTCGTCCGCAAACTTCCCATTTCCTACATCACGTTCGTCTACCACCGCAGCCAGTTCGAAGACCCGGCAAGGCTAATGGAACGTATGGGGCGCGATATCTCCTCTGCCATGATTGAACACCTGGGCTTCTTTCAATCCTTCGACGATGTGAAGGTTTACTACGACAACGGTCAGGACATTGTCAAACAGGCGCTTGACCGCTCGGTGGGCAAGGTCCTCTCAAAAGGGGTCGTCCGACGCCGCAAGACCTCGATGACCGATTACCGCCTCGAGCAAGTGGCGGATTACCTCTGCACCATCGAACTTGCCTTGGTCAAGTACGAGGCCAAGGAGAACGGTGAGACGTACAACAAGTTCTTCGGAGGTATAGGTTCTTTCAAGAGGAACTGGTTCAAGCAAGCCCGCAGCAAGCGGATATAGGTGGTTCCGCAGTCTCGCGGGGAGCGGTCGTCTCTCCTCCGGCTAGGGCCCCAAGCGACACGCTTCGAGCAGCGATAGCGAAACGCAAGCAACGGCGTCGCGGGCGCCTCGTGCGCCATAGTGTCCATGTGGTCATCTCCTATCGTCTCAGCGTGGTAGCTGAAGATTCTAGGCGCTGGCCACACCCCTTTTCCGGGGCGCCAACACCAACGTTTAGCACACAAGGAGTTTGACGAGATGGCTCAGCGAGTATTGAATCTATCCGCCCATGCAGCCACGTCGAATAACTCCAGATTGGGGTAACTGACCGTTTCGCCCGTTTCTTTAAGACAGGCCTCCGCGGCGTTGCACATCGAGCTCGCGAGCGACGCCGCATCAACGCGGAACGTCACGCTCTTAGTCGCACGCATCCCGCTCTTGGGCGACGGCCAGGAAGAGCAGAGGGCGTTACACCCGTGGAGGACAAGCTCGAACTTGTAGTCGTAGTCGAAGCTCTCGTCTTTCTCGGGAGCATCGACCGACACATCGTAGTCGCCTGAATGCAACAGGGAGCACCGGAGCTTCCAGCACATCTTCCCATTAAAGATTTGACCTGGAATCGTTTCACCTTCGTTCGAGGGGTCTCCCGAAAACAGGAAGTCGTTTGCCGCCCAGTCATCAAACCACTTCACATACTGCCGCCCCGCCGCTCTTTTCCCGTTATGAAGGACGAGATTGGGATAAAGAAGCTGCCCCATGGCGTCGGGAATGGTAAGGGAAGACATAAGGGCTGGGATAAGGCAGTCTTTCTCAACCGCATTTCTAATCGATTCGACGAGTAGCTTCATTTCGATGCCTCAAAAAGTCTATGCGGTCTTATGCGAAGAAACGGCCGATCGGCCATGAGCCGAGCGTCGTTCGTGCCTCTTCGTCAAGTGACGCTCTGAGCGCAGAGGCCATGTCCGAGTCTCCGCGCAAGGCTGCTGCGCATGCTTTCGACAGCGCACTATCTGAATTCAGCTGGATTGCCATTAACTCAGATTTCTCCTCGCTAGTAAGATCTCGCTTTCGAGCGGCAATTTGATATCGATTTATCAGGGTTGCCTCTCGATCCGCAAAAGCTTCCAGGGCGTCTACGGTCATCTCGCAGCATTTCAGCAACTCTTCCTTACAGCACGCATCTTGATCGTAGGCTGATAGCATTTCAAGCATCTTGTCGTTGACGTAGGCAGAGCTAACTTCGGTGACTGGATACTGCTTCAACGTAGCGGCAAACACCTCGGCATCGATATTGGCAAGCCTCATATAGTCCTGCATCGTTTGGACGAACAGAGGCGCGACGACTACGGGGGCATCCCCCTCGCCCCGGAAGAACACCGAGACCGTCAGGTCATCCAGTCGAAGCCCATCGACCATTCGGTACATATCTTCAGATACTTGGTAAAACACGAGCTTAATCGGATGGTTCCCCAGATTGATATATCCGAATCCGTTTTGGCGATCCTTGTAGTGGAGGGGTGCGTTCTCAACCAATCCCTTGTAAATTGTCTCGATGTTTCTTAAATCCTGAGTGGTCAACGCGCTGATATCGAGCTCTGGCTTGTAATGAAGAGCGTCGACAACCCGCTTGATAATCTCCAGCGACTGTAATCGACTCTCAAGGGCGTCGAGGTCGCCTCCGCTCAACTTGCACCCGCGAGCAAAGCCGCTTCCGTCTATGGAAAGCGTACCGGTTTGCATCAATGCGCGCATGAGGGCCAACTCTTCCATGCGCTCGACAAGGGTTCCGGTCTCGCTGAGGGTGATTGTGTTGGTGGAGAGGCATATGTCGAAACCCCTGAAGAAAACGTGCTCGCCATTCTCATTTTCTCCGGCCATGACCACCGCATTTAGGGAAACATCACCAGAGCTGACGTCATGCCGAGACCCAATCGCGACGCCAACTATGTTTTCAAGCTTATTCAAGGGATACAGCTCTCCCCAGGGGCTCTTCCCGTAGATATACAGCCCGTTCCTGTATGGAGCCAAGCTTGCGGGCGACTCGCCCTCGAGCAGCTCGATTCCAAACTCGCACTCATCAAAGCAAAGGCCGTCGTCCTTAAATTCCTCGATTGTCTTGGGGGCGATGCCAGCGACTGCTCGCTGCTTTGCTCTGTCCTTGACCGCCCTTCTGACAAGCCGCGTCAATTCCGCCGCGTCTGATGGAAGCCGGTCGAAACGCAAAGAGATGCGCTCTTGTTGCTCCGGAATATCGGCCAGAATCTTCTTTAGGTCATAGGGAAGCAAAAGTCTGTAGAAAACCTCCGCTGAACGAGCCTCGCTCCCACAGTAGACGTAAAAATAGATGCAGCCTCCAGCAATGTTGAGATAGTGCTTGAGGTCTGAAACTCGAACTTGCCGCTTAGGTCGGTCCGATTTTCTTTTCGAAGTGGTCCCCTTGACCTGAAGCGGCAACTGGCCTTCAACGGTCTCAATCGTGAAGGAAGAAGACGAGTAGACTTGCAGGTGCCCGTCGGTGCATTCGGTCTTGTCGTTCTCATCTATATACGCATAGACGCAAGCGACATCGCCGAAAGCCTGCTTGACAGCATTGACCGCGTTCTGCTCGATTTTGCGATTGTCCAAGCTTCTCCTTACTGTTCTAGATCGTCAGCAAACCGATGTCAGGCATGTTTCTCACTTGACCTAACTGCCTCGCGATGAATCGCATGGCCCTAGAGGAAAAAGTCTCTCGCGCTCACGATGCGGATGCCGTCGATATCCGTGTCGTAGGAACCCTGCCTCACGACCACGATCTTCTCGTGGTTGTCTCGTATCGACTTCAGAGGGGCGATCTCTCGCTCCCTGGTCTCGCTTGCGAACATCTCGTCAGTCGCCTGCACGTAGAGCACGCGCCCGTCCTTCGTCGCAACGAAGTCGACTTCCTTGCCATAGAGCTTGCCCACATGCACGCTCCATCCTTCGTAGAGCAGCTGGAGATACACGGCGTTCTCGAACAGACGGCCAGTATCCGTGACCCTATAGCCGGCCATCCAGGTCCTGAAGCCGGTGTCGACGATGTACTCCTTTGGGTTCGTCTTGAGGAGCGCCTTGCCGTGCAAATCGTAACGCGTGGCACGATAGAACAGGAAGGCCTCCTCAAGCGCACCCACATACGAGGAAACGGTCTTGTTCGTGGTCTTCGGCCCCGCAGAAGTTAACGCGCCGGCGATTCGACTCGACGAGCACTCGTTGCCGATGTTGTCCGCCAGGAATTCGGCCACATGGCGCAGCAGGGAAGAGTCAGTCACCGCACTTTTGCCCTTCCCGCGCTCACGGTTGACAATATCACGCACGGCGATGGCTTCGTAGACGCCGGACATGTACGCCGAGTGCTGCGCCTGGGTCGTCGAGAGGGATGCGATGGCTGGCATGCCCCCGTACTCAAGGTAACGAGTAAGCATGTCGTCGAAGAGAACGGGATCCCCCTCGGGAGTGAGAGCCACCGAAGTTCCCGATACGAACTCGATTCCGCAGAAGTCGGCGAACTCGGAGAAGGACAGGGGCAGCATCTTTACCTCTACGTAGCGCCCGGAGAGATAGGTGGCCAGCTCGCTCGAGAGAAGATACGCATTCGAGCCCGTGAGGTAGATGTCGCAATCGAAGTCGATCCTCATTGCGTTGACCGCATCCTGCCAGCCATCGATTCTCTGGGGCTCGTCTATGAAAACGTAGGTGCGACCCTTGTCCGACAGGCGCCCGCGAACGTAATCATAAAGCTGGTCCTCCGTCTTGATGCCCGTACCCTTGCTTTCCAGGTTGACGCTCACAAAGCCGCGGCCAGCGACTCCTTCAGACTCGACGGCCATCCTAATTAGATCGAGAAGGCTCGACTTGCCGCACCTGCGCACGCCCGTGATCACCTTGATGAGGTCGGTGTCACGGAAGAGCATCGCCTCCTCGAGGTATCTATCGCGGTTCCTGAGTCTGCCACCCTTCAAAAGCTGCTCCTAAAACTCGAATCTGGTTACACTTTTAGGAGTATCGTAACTCCACGCCACAAGATGAGCAAAGAGCGCACCTCGAGACGGATCGACCAAGGGGATTACGCACCTGCCGGGAGGCAGGGCAGCTTGCTCGATCGACGCGGACTACCAATTGATAAACCCCAAAAGCCGGACCGCACGGCGGCGCTCGTTTCGCTAAATCGGCTTGATGGGATGGCGAATCACGGTCTTGAGCTTCTCCGGCGCGTACTTGCGCGGGTCGGAGAGGTAAATCTCGTGACAGAGGCGGGATTCGGAGAAGTCGGGCGCATATCCCCGTTCCGCCGCAAATGCACGCATGGCGCCTATGATCGTCAGCTCGTCATCGTAAGGCCCGTATAGCAATGGGCGCGGATTCGGAAGATGCCGCGCCCATTGGCAAACACTATAGCATAGAATCGAACGTCTGTTCTACTCCCACTCAATGACTAGAGCCCTGGTGAAATTGGCTGGATCACCGTTCCGGGAACCGGTATCGACCTACCTGTCCGCCAAGCTCCTTCTTCAGCTCCAGCCTAGTATCTGACTCGCGCCGTTATAAGCGAAAACCGAAGAGATGCATCTTAGCCAAGAAATAAGGTTAGCCTTATTTTACTGTATGATTCGTGTGTTATAGTTAGATGGCTCTAACTGTTTGGGGGCGATAGCCATGCACGAACGCAAGGGCTTCTGGGACAAGAATGCCGGTCGATACGACCGTTTCATGCGAAACGACCGGGCGGCGTATGAGAAGATGTATGGACTGATCAGGCCGGTAGTGAAAGCAAAAACCGTACTGGAGGTTGCCACCGGCACGGGGCTTATCGCAAAGAGCATCGTGAATGCGGCGGCACACATCGAGGCTACAGACGCTTCTGCACAGATGATCCTTGAAGCAAAGCGGGACAATCAATCCGCAAAGCTGCACTTTTCCGTACAAGATATGTTCCGCCTGCCCTATGCACAGAAGTCCTTCGAAGTGGTGATCGCGTCCAACGCGCTTCACATAGTGCCGCATCCAGAAAAGGCCCTGCAAGAAATCAGGCGGGTGCTGAAGGACGACGGCGTGCTCATCGCGCCAACCTTCACCCACGCGGGAAACTCGGTTTCCGGCAAGGTAAAAGCCTTTTTCATGAGTATGGCAGGATTCCCCCTCCACAGCAGGTGGACAAGCGAGGAATACCTGTGTTTCCTGCGTCAAAACGGCTGGGCGGTGCAGAAAAGCGCGGTGCTGAAGGCTTCGTTCCCGTTGACCTATGCGGAATGCACGAAATCGGAGGGACCAGATGTCGTTCTTTGAAAACACCCGCAAGCCCGTGGGCCTCGGCGGAAAACTTATGGTTGCCATGATGAATCTGGGGCACAGCCCTGTGGCGCGGTGGGGACTTCGATTTCTACGACTTGCGCCAAATGCCAAGGTGCTGGATTGCGGCTGCGGCGGCGGGGCGAACATAAAACGGCTGCTGAAAAAATGCCCGCATGGCGTCGTCAAGGGCATCGACTATTCGCCCGTCAGCGTGGAGAAGACTAGAAAGCTCAACCGAACTGCAATTCAGGAGGGGCGTTGCGCCGTTCTGCAAGGCAGTGTGGCGGATATGGCATTTGAGGATAGCTGTTTCGATGCAGTCACGGCCTTTGAGACCGTCTACTTTTGGCCCGATTTGCCCCGATGCTTCCGTGAGGTCCGGCGGACGCTGAAGCCGGGCGGAACAATTCTTATCTGCAACGAGAGCAATGGCGATACGGACAAGGACGAAAGGTGGACGCAAATCATCGGCGGCATGACCATCTACAAGGACATTGAATTAAAGGCGTGTCTGGAGCAGGCGGGTTTTCACGAGGTGCAGATACGCAAAAAGATAAGGTGGCTCTGCGTCACGGCGCGGAAGTAAGGGTATCAAGCACGGGCATTTTTGCATCCATCCTGCACATGGCGATAGGCATGACGGTCATAGCGGCTGTGCTGGCGGCACTTATGACAGTTTTTATTCACTGAGGAAGAAACCTATGAAATGTAAAATTGAGAAAAACACCGTTCAGGAGACGCTGATCCTCCCGCTGTATTCCCGGAAGCTGTGTACGGAGCTGTACCCGAACCTTTATAGGGATGAAACAGCGGTTCGCTTGCTCGACCAAATCGACTACGACTTTTCAGAGGTAGAGAAAAATTCCCGCAGCCTGATGCAGCGCTTTGGTGCGCTGGAGGTGGCCACACGGCAGAGTGATCTTGCTTTCGAGGTGCGGGATTACCTGAAAGGCCACCCCAATGCGGCGGTGGTCAATCTGGGCTGCGGGCTGGACAACACCGGCAGAACCTGCGACAACGGTAGATGCAAGATCTACAATCTGGACTTCCCGGATGTGATTGCCTTGCGGCAGCAGCTGCTGCCCGCCGAGGATCGAGAACAAAATATCCCCTGCGATCTGAAAGACACCGCATGGTTTGGCAAAATCGATGCCTCCGGCGGGGCGGTGTTCTTTGCCTCCGGGGTGTTCTATTACTTTCTGACCCAGCAGGTCCGGGAACTGGTGCGGGAGATGGCGGACGCTTTCCCCGGCGGTGTGCTGATCTTTGATGCTGCCAATCGGACGGCAGTAAAGATGATCGCAAAAACATGGCTTAAGACTGCAAAAATCAAGGATGTTGGGGCATATTTTGCGGTTTCGGATGCCGCCAAGGAAATCGGCGCGTGGGACAGCCGTCTGCAGGTCACAAGTCGCGGCTATATGCTGGGTTACAACGATTTGAGAGACCCTTCCGTCAGCGGCTTTTTCCGGTTTCTCGCAAGGGTCGGTGACAACGGGATGAAAATGCAAATCGTGAAAATAAGATTTTGAGAGGCAAAAATGCAAAAGACGAGCACTTCTTGCCGCCCAATTGGCAAGAAGCGCTCGTCTTTTCTTAACGCGTTGTATGGCGGAGAGAGCGCAAGTTACGCGAGCGCCCTTCTTGCCAGCTCGGCCGCGCCAAGGATTCCTTGGTCGCCGCCGCAGCCCGGGGCGCAGATGTAGCTCTCTATGTCCTTAAGCTCGGCGGTCTGGATGTAGCCACCCAGATATTCGAGGGTCTTCTTGCGGACGATGCCGTAGAGCTGCTCCTGGTGCATCACGCCGCCGCCGAGGACGATACGGCGAGGCGAGTACATGAGCACGAGGTTCGCGCACATCTGCCCCAGATAATCCCCCTCGAGCGCCCACACCTCAGCGTTGTCCGCGAGCTCGGCCGCGGGCTTTCCCCAGCGCGCGGCGATGGCGGGGCCGGAGGCGAGGCCCTCGAGACAGCTCGCGTGGCTCGGGCAGACGCAGCGTCCCTCCTCGGTGGGACGGGTCCTTACCAGCATGTGGCCGGCCTCGGGGTGCAGCATGCCGTGAAGGAGCCTGCCCGCGCACATGACGCCCGCGCCCACGCCGGTGCCGATGGTCACGTAGACGGCGTCCTCGAGCCCCTTGCAGCAGCCGAAGACTACTTCGCCGAGGCAGGCAACGTTCACGTCCGTGTCGTAGGCCACCGGAATCCCGAGGGCGTCGGCGAACGCGGCGCGAAGACCATAGCCTCGCCACGCGAGCTTGGGCGTCTGAAGGATGGAACCGTAGCGCTCATCGTTGGGGTCGACGCAGGTCGGGCCGAAGGCGCCGATGCCCAACGCGTTCACATCACGGGCGGTGAACCACTCGACCATTTGTGGGACGGTCTCGGCGGGCATAAGCGTCGGGGTCTCCATACGGTCGAGGACCTCGCCGTCGCCGGACACCACGGCACAGACCATCTTGGTCCCGCCGGCCTCGAGGGCGCCGAGCCTCATTTGCTTTTCGCTCATGTGATCCTCCTTACAAAGGGACGCCCGCAGTCATGGTCAACCGCGGGCGCCCATAACGTTGGCTTGTTTCGAGGCGACCCTACCTGGGCACGCGGTCCTGCCTTGCGGCAAACGGGGCGAGCACGGCGTGCGGCTCGCTTTGGTACCAGTAGGCGACGGTGGAGATGTCGTCCTCGCGCTCGTAGAGCTTGATGTCGTCGTTGCCGAGGTCCTGGAACGTCACGCGCAGGTCCTCCTTGAACGAGATCGGGTCGGGAAGGTGCCACCTGTAGAGGCCATGCCTGGGCAGCGCGTCGTCGTTGGTCGCGAGCATCGGGTTCGGGTTCGGCTTGCCCGCGCTGAAGCGGTCGCGCGTGGCGTCGCGCGTCGAGCGGTACGGGTAGCCGGCGAACAGCGTGTTGAAGCACTGCGCCTCGGGCAGCGCGTGGGGCGGCCTGTCGAGGAAGGCCCAGGCACCGCCGAAGTAGTCCTCGGCTCCCGTCGAGGTGACCGTGGGGAACTCCTCGTCGCCGTCGAGGAAGAACTTCATCTCGCCCTCGCCCCACCAATAGCGCTCCAGGGCGCACAGGGCCATGTAGGTGCCGACGTAGTAGCCCTTACCGCGCACGCCGTCGAGCACGGTGTAGTCGACGCCCCTGCGGGTGCTGCGCTCGCGGTTAAAACGGGCGTGGAAGTACATGGCGTCGTCCGGCACGTCGGTGAGCGCGTAGTTGAACGTGTAGAAGATGTACTTAATGAACCCGGGGTGCTCGCTCGTAAGCGTGACCTTGGCGTGCTTCCTGAAAGGCATCTCGAAGTAGCAGTTCATGCCGCCCGTCGGGTTCACGCAGATGGGCATCGAGTTGACGATGGCGCGCTCACCGAAGCCGTTGCAGAAGAAGTCGCCGACAGGGCACTCGACCGAGGGGGTCTCCTCGTCGTCCCAGTAGAAGCGCAGCACGAGGTCGCGCATGACGAAGCTGCCGGCGGCGGTCTTGTCGGGGACGGTCATCCAGATGTGGCGGATGATGCCGGGGCCCTCGATGTCCGCGAGCGTGATGGTCTCGCCGGACTCAAGGGGCACGCAGCACGAGCCCTTGCGGCCGACGCCGAGGTGGCTGGCCGACATGGCGGCACGGCCCTTCTCGCCCGTGATGTTCTCGGGGGTGATGGCGCGGCTTTCCTCACCGCCGTGCATCCACACGTCCTTAAGGAACTCTCTCATCGTCGACCTCCTCTATTCGTCGTCTTCGCACTCGGCGGAACTGGCACCGTTCACGTAGACGATCTGCTGGCGCGCCTCGTCGACGAGGGCGTCGAAGTCGAGTTTCTCGTCGGGGCGCGCGAGCGCGACCGTCATGGCGAGCGGGAGGTTGACACCCGCGATCACGTGGATCCGGTCGGAGGCGAAGCGGGAGAAGCGCTGGTTCACGCTGCCGCCGAGCGCGTCGGTGAGGACGACGACCTCGTCAGTGCCCGAAAGAGCCGCCTCGACCGCCGCGTCGAGCCCCTCGCCGTTGTCGTTCACGTAGGCGCACACGGCGTTGACGGCGTCGCTCTTACCCGTAAGGAACTCGAGGGTGTCCTTGAAGCCCTGGGCGAGAAGGGAATGGCTCGCCACAACTATCTTTCTCATTGATTCACCAATCTCTTGGGTCGAAGCTAAGCGAGGATGCCAGCGGCGGAGGCGACCATCGCGAGGACGATCACCACGAGGATGAGGACCGTCATGCTCGCGTTCTTCTTGGTAAGAAGGTAATACGCGCTTCCCGTGATGGCGGCGGGGATCATGGCAGGCAGGATCTTGTCGAGCAGCGGCTGAATCTCCATCGAGACGTCGCCGAAGCTGAAGCTAATCGGGCAGGTGACGCCGATGACCGAGGCGATGAGGCAGCCGACCACGGTGAGGCCGAGCACGGAGGCGGCGGCAGTGAGGTTGGGAAGCTTCTCGCTGAAGTCGGTGACGAGCTTCACGCCCTGCTTGTAGCCGAACTCGAGGGCGTGCATGCGGACCCAGAAGATGGCCAGGATGAGCGCGAACCAGATGCCGGCTCCCACGGGGTTGCCCTCGATGGCCATGTAGGCGGCGATGGAGCCCATGATGGTCGGGATCATGGTCATGAGCAGGGAGTCGCCGACGCCGGCGAGCGGTCCCATGGTGCCGATCTTCAGGTCTTGGACGGCGTCCGCCGCCGCTAGGCCGTCGCGTTCCTCCATGGCCACGCAGGCGCCGAGGATGATGGCGGCGAGCCAAGGCTGGGTATTGTAGTAGCGGAAGTGGTTGTTGAGCGCTTGCTTATAGTCCTCGTCGTTCGTGTAGATCTTCCTCAGGACCGGCGAGAGGGCGTAGGCGACTGAGGCGCCCTGCTGGGTCTGGTAGTTGAAGGTGCACACGCTCATGAGCCAGCGCCAGTTCGCGTTGCGCAGGTCCTTCTTGGTGACCTTGTAGCCGGAGGGCTTGCCCTCGGCGACGGCGGTGATGTTCTCGTTTTCCATGGTTACTCATCCTCTCCGATGAAGGCGTCTGCGGAAGCGTGGGCGGCGAGCTCGGTGTCCCTCTCGGCACGCTGGTAGAACGCGATCGCGAGGGCAACGCCGACGATGGCGGCGCCGATGATGGGCACGTTCAGGAAGGCCGAGAGGAAGAAGCCGACGAGCAGGTACTGGAAGTACTTGCCGGTGGGCATGTAGCGGAGCAGCATGGCGATACCGATGGCCGGGAGCATCTTGCCGGCGAGGGTGAGGCCGGAGAGGAACCACTGAGGCATGACCTCGAGGAGCCAGTTGACGGCGGGCTGGCCGAGCGTCACGGAGACAAAGACGGGCAGGGCGGCGCACAGGCCGAAGAGCGCGGGGCAGACCCACAGGATGGCGTTCATCTGATTGAACTTACCCTCGTTGCAGAACTTCTGGGACTTCTCGACGACGAAGCCGTTGAGGATCTTGACGATGACGTCGAGCTGGATGCCGAGCATGCCGACCGGCAGGCCGATGGCGAGGCCCGTGTCCGCGCCCAGGGTCACGCCGTAGGCGGTGGCGATGATGGCCATCGTGCCGTAGTCGGGAATCGACGAGCCGCCGAAGCCCGCGACGCCGAGCTGCATGAGCTGGATGGTGCCGCCGATGACGAGGCCGGTCTGCCAGTCGCCCATGACGACGCCGGTGATAAGGCCCCAGAAGACGGCATAGTTGACGAAGATCATCGGGATGCCGTAGTAGTCCACGTGCTTGATGAAGGCCAGCAGGGTCAAAAGGACGACCTGAAGGATAGTGAAGTTGACCATGATCCCTCCTTAGATGAGGTCGGCGACGGAGACGGGCTTGTCGGCGGGCACGAACTGTGCCGTCACCTTGACGCCGCGGGCGATGAGCGCCTTGTAGCTCTGGACGTTCTCGGCGGAGGCATAGGCGCGCTGGGTGAGCTGGACGCCGCCCTCCTTGACGAGCGAGCCGCCGACGATCAGCGACGGGAGCTCGATGCCCGACTCGACCAGGTGAAGGATCGTCTCGGGCTCCTTGGCGATGACAAAGACCTTCTCGCGGTCGTACTTGCCCGCCGCGAAGTTCTTGAGCGCGGTCTGCTCGGAGATGATCGAGACGGCCATGCCCGCGGGGCGCGCCATCCTCATAGTGGACTTCAGGACCTCGTCGCCGGCGACCTTGTCGTCGATGACCATGACTCGGGTCGCGCCCGACACCGGGGCCCACTGCGTCACGATGATGCCGTGAAGCAGGCGATTGTCGATTCGTGCCATAACAACACTCATGTTTGCTCCTATCAAATGAAGTTTTACGTTCGGTACTGCCTCGGCGCTATCCGGATTCGCGCCGGGCAAGGGGTTATCGGATTATTGAGGACGCGCAGTCAGCTTGCGGCGGCGCGGGGAAGGTCACTCGTCGAGCAGGAGGTCCGAGGAGCCGAGGCGCTCTTCTCGCGCCGGGGCGGCGCTCACGCTTATGTAGTCGAAGACATATGCGATCTCGCTTACGGGAACCTCTACGCGATAACGCGTCGAGATGCTCGAGAAGCTCTGCCTGAAGGACTCGATGAAATCGGCACGCTCCTCCTCGAAGCGGTCCTGACCAACGTAGGTCTCAATGGGGTTTCTGGTAACAAGGCGCTCGACGAGACAGCAGAGGTGGACGTAGAGCCCAATGATGGCGTTGCTGCCGATCTTCTCGCCTGTCCTGCGCTGAAGCTCGTGCACGGCGCTCTCGATCTCGTGGAATAGCCGCTCCGGGTCGAGGATGGTGATGGAGCGGATGACGTTCTGCAGCGTCATGTTCGAGAGCAGCTTCTCGTGGAAAGAAGAGAGCTCGGAAGCGTCAAGCCACCTGCCGAACACGGCATCGACCTTAGAGGCGGACGCCGTCGACATGATGTCCTCGAGGGCGACGAAGGGGACGGAGGCGACCCCGGGGTCTCCCGTGCCGATGACGGCGCAGACGCGGTGCTCGGAGAAAACGGCGTCATTCGACCCGTTCGCGACGAGCTGCTTGAAGGGCCTCGTGAGCAGGCGCGCGCCTATGGTGCGCGGGAGGCTCTGCGAGACGAGCTGGCGTATCCTCTCCGCGGCGTCGACCCCGGACTCGGAGCAGAAGACGATGGCGTCCTCACGGTTGACGCGCTCGATCACCTTGCAGTGCGTCACGCACGCGGCGGTCGCATCGCCAAGAACCTCGGCGATGGACTTGCCGCCGAGCAGCCCGACCCCGATCTCGAGCGCAAGACCGGTAGAGACGTTGTTCACCACGCCGATAGTGGAGTCGGTAACGTTCTCGAGGGCCTTATAGGCCTCCTCCAAGGAGCCCATGTCGACGAGGAACACGACCCCGGTGCAGTAGGAATGGCGGTCGACGAGGCGCTGGAGCGGACCGACGATGTCCTTCAGCTGCTGGTCGTAGGGCATGTCGACCGCCTCGTACACATGCATGCCGAGCATACGGTTCGCCGCGTCGGCGATGCTCGTCGCCGTTGAGTAGCCGTGGGACAAGATGACGCAGAGCGTTCGAAGGGCCTTCGCGTCGCGAGACTCCGATGCGACGCACAGCGTCAGAAGCGTCTTCGTGAAGTGATCGAGCGAGATTCCCAGCGCCCCTTCCACGTCTGCGGCGACCTGATCGGAGACGCTCGAGGCAAACGGTAATTCGGAGGTCACGGCACCGAGGAGATGGGAGATTTGCTCCGCACAGGCAGACTTTCGCTTAGCCAGGCCGATGCCCGGCCACAACTGCAGGCAAATCTCCTGGGCCAGTAGAAAAGCGACCTTCCTCGAAAGCTCGATGCCATAAGAAGAGCCTGCGTCGGCAAGGACCGCGCCCACGATGCGCTCGAAGGCGCGCGACCTCGAGGAGGTAACGCCGCGGCCGAAGATCAAGTGATCCTCAACGCCGCGCACAGCGGAGACAGCTTGCGAGACGAGCTCGGAGACAGAGAGCTCCCCGGCGCAGAATCGCTCATCGAGAGAGCACAAGGCATCGAGCGCCTGCTCGACCGGCCCTGTGCTCCCGGCGGCATCCAGGGACGCGTCGATCAGAACGCCATCATCGGGCTGTTGATCGATCTGCGCGGAGGAGAGGAGCCCGCTGGGAAGAAGATACGGGCGAACGACGACGTAGTCGACCTCGCGATTGAGGAACGCTTTGGCGCAGCAGTTCGTCACGCAGGCGCGCAAGCCGGCGATGTTATCGGAAAAGTCCGCGTTCACGAGGCAACGGTATGCGCCGCGGCTAATCTTCACATCAGAACCGATTCGGCACCCCTCGCTGCGCAGGAAGCTCAAGATGAGATCCTCGCGCTCCTCGGGGGTCCGCTCCTTGAGTGAGGGGACGCGGGCACAGATGGGCATTTTGCTGTAGGCCGAGGAAACCTTCAGGTCATCGGCGGAAAGCGTCGTCGAAAGAACGAGGCGAGCGCGCGGCGCATCCTGGGAGGCATCGAGCCCGAGGGCCGTCGCAAGGCAGTGCTCCATCGCAGAGGGAGAGAGTGCCTCGATGCCGTTGACAAAAACCACACCCCCGCGCGATTTCGCGATCGACTCGTCAAGAAGCCCGTTGAACGAGGCGGCGTCCGGGACCCCGGCGCAGTCGATGCGCACATAGGAGGAGTCGCGGGACAGCAAGCCCTGGTTCTTGCCGTACTCGTACACAAGACGAGAAAGGAAAGACTTGCCGACACCCACGCCGCCGCTCAAGAGGATGGGCAGGCCGAACGGAGGGTACTGAACCGCAGCCTTGCACTGCTCGACAACGGAGCTGAGGCTCAGGTCGAAGCCCACGGCACGCGCGAAGTCGCGGTGATCGGCGATTCCCGTCGCCTGGATGAGGTCGGCGAGCGAGGCGTACTCGCTTGCAGAGAGCTTTACCTGAAAACGCTTCTGGAACGCGCGGCGATGAAAATAACGGACAGGCCTGCCCGCCACCTTAACCACAAGGCCGGCGCGAACAAGGTCGTTGAGGTACTGGCTCGCCAGGCTCCTGGAGATGATGAGCGTCTCGGCGATGTCGGAGGTGGACAGACGGACAAGGTCATCGAGCGAGACGGCAGAGGTGAGGGCCTCGAGATGCTCGAGAATCCTGTCCCTCATGTCGACGGGTTTCTTTGCCAAGCTGTCCTGTGTGGTCTTGTCCATGACTTCTTACCTCCTCGTACAAGGAGTATAAGGGGAGAACAGAGAACGGAAGGGGGCGCGTGGGGGAATCAACAGCTCCGAGGAAAAGTCCACCACTTGAGGGACAGAAAACAACGGTCATTGAACATTCAGGGCCGACGCTCAACACTTCGGCTCGACACTTCGCTTTGGAAAGGGCCCTGCGCGATGGTGCAGCCCTCCATCTCGCAGCACAGGTCGCCGAAGGTCGCGAGGATGCGCTCCTTCTGTTCCGCGGGCGAGACGACTCGGTGGGCAAGGTCCTCTCAAAAGGGGTCGTCCGACGCCGCAAGACCTCGATGACCGACTACCGCCTCGAGCAAGCGGCGGATTACCTCTGCACTATCGAACTTGCCTTGGTCAAGTGCGAGGCCAAGGAGAACGGTGAGACGTACAACAAGTTCTTCGGAGGTATAGGCTCTTTCAAGAGGAACTGGCTCAAGCAAGCCCGCAGCAAGCGGATATAGCTGGTCTCGCGGTTTCGCAAGGAACGGTCAGTTCTCCTCTGGCGAGGAACCCCGGGCGACGTGCTTCGAGCAGCGGAAGCTGAAGCGCAAGCAGAAGCAGCGCGGGCATTGATCGGTGCCGACATGGGCCCAGACGTGAACAGTGCTACATCCCCTGATCACGGGGCGCGAAACCGCAAAGGTTGCACAGAGGTTGCAAAATAAGAAGCCCCCGACCTGTTTTCGCAGGTCAGAGGCTTGAAATCAACGAATATCGTTTATTCCCACTCGATGGTCGCGGGCGGCTTGGACGTGATGTCGTAGCACACGCGGTTGGCGCCGGGAACCTCGGCAACGATGCGGCCGGAGATGCGGGCCAGCACGTCGTAGGGCAGTTTGGCCCAGTCGGCGGTCATGGCATCGCTGGACTCGACGGCACGCAGGATGATCGGGCGCTGATAGGTGCGCTCGTCGCCCATAACGCCGACGGACTTAATGTCGGGCAAAACCGCAAAGTACTGCCAGCAGCTGTGCTCGGAGTTGCGCTCGCCGGTCTGCTCAAACAGACGCTGGTTGTAAGCGTCGAGCTCCTCGCGCACGATAGCGTCGGCGTTCTTGAGGATCTCGAGCTTCTCCTTGTCGACCGCACCGATGATGCGGATGGCAAGACCCGGGCCCGGGAAAGGCTGGCGAAACACGATGTGACCCGGCAGGCCCAGCGCCAGACCAAGCGCGCGGACCTCGTCCTTAAAGAAGTGGTCGAGCGGCTCAATGAGGTCAAAGTGCACGCCCTCGGGGAACGGGATCAGGTTGTGGTGGCTCTTGATGGTGGCCGTCTTGCCGCCCGTCTTGCGAGCTCCGGACTCGATGATGTCGGGGTAGATAGTGCCCTGAGCCAGGTACTTGACCGGCTTGCCATCGGTCTCGAGCTGCTGCGCCACGGCGAAGAACTCTTTCCAGAACTGCGTACCGATGATGCGGCGCTTCTCCTCGGGCTCGGTCACGCCGGCCAGAAGCTCGGCATAACGGTCCTCGGCGTGGACGTGAATAAAGTCGACGTCAAACTGCTTGGTGAAGACCTCCTCCACTTGCTCGGGCTCGCCCTTGCGCAGCAGGCCGTGGTTGATGAACACGCAGGTCATCTGCTTGCCCACGGCGCGGGCGCCCAGCGCAGCCACGACGGAGGAGTCGACGCCACCGGACAGAGCCAGAATCACGCGGTCGTCGCCGACCTTCTCGCGAAACTCGGCCGTCATGGTCTCGACCAGGTTGTCCATGCTCCAGTTGGGCTCCAGGCCGCAGATCTCAAACAGGAAGTTGCTCAGCAGCTGCTGACCGTACTCGGAATGCTTGACCTCGGGGTGAAACTGCGTGGTGAAGATCTTGCGCTCGACGCACTCCATGGCGGCAACCGGGCACACGTCGGTGCTGGCGGTAACGGTAAAGCCCTCGGGTACCTCGGACACGGCGTCGCGGTGGCTCATCCACACAGTCTGCTCCATGGGCGTGGAGTTAAAGAGCTTGGCGCCGGCCGTGCGCGTGATGGTGGCGCGGCCGTACTCGCCCACCTCGGAGTGGCCGACCTTGCCGCCAAGCGTCACGGCCGTGATCTGATGGCCATAGCAAAAGCCCAGGACGGGAAGGCCCAGGTCAAAGATGGCAGGATCGATGGACGGAGCGTCCTCGGCATACACAGAAGCCGGGCCGCCGGAAAGGATGAGCGCAGAGGCGTTCATCTCGCGAATCTCGTCGGCCGAGATGTCGCAGGGGACAATCTCGGAATACACGTTGAGGTCGCGGACGCGACGGGCAATGAGCTGACCGTACTGCGCACCAAAGTCGAGTACGAGGACCTTTGCGGAAGCCTTTTGATCCATGGTTCCCCCTCTTGTTGGCGGGGAGCCGGTGCCCACCCGCGTGAATGAACGAAAATAGCCTTCATAGTGTACACGTTATATGGGGTTTCTCGCCCCTCGCAGCCATCAGCGCACGGCAAACGCACGACCTAGGCCCCTATTTGACGGCAATTGAAGTGTTACCAAACGTTACAGATGATGTAATACGTTTGAACATTGGACGCCCTGTGCCACAATACTGCCGAACGACTCCGCCCTTGCGGCGGCAAATACGATAGGAATACCAGCATGAAGCGCATCCTTCTCATCGCCACGGGCGGCACCATCGCATCGACCGAGGACGGCAACGGCCTCTCCCCCGCCCTGACCGGTGAGGAGCTCGCCCAGAGCGTCCCCGAGATCTCGGGCCTCTGCGAGCTCGACGTCGTGCAGCCCATGAACATCGACAGCACCAATATGCGCCCGAGCGACTGGATGCGTATCCGCGACGTCATCGTCAAGGGCTATGCCGACCACGACGGCTTCGTGATTCTACACGGCACCGACACCATGAGCTACACCGCGGCAGCACTTTCCTATCTGATTCAGGACAGCCCCAAGCCCATCGTGCTCACCGGCTCGCAAAAGCCCATGGGCAACCCCTTTACCGACGCCAAGCTCAACCTGTACCAGAGCCTGCTCTATGCGCTCGACGAGCATTCGCACGATGTGTCGATCGTGTTTGGCGGCGTCGCCATTGCCGGCACGCGCGCCCGCAAGCAGCGCACCATGAGCTTTAACGCGTTCATTAGCGTCAACTATCCGCCCATTGCCTACATCCGCAACGACCGCATTGTGCGCAACGGGCTCCACGGCACTCATCAGGGCGAAAACCCGGTGCGTTTCTACGACAGCATCGACCCGCGCGTATTTGTACTCAAGCTTACGCCCGGCGTAAACCCGGGCATCCTCGACGCCCTTGCCGATAGCTACGACGCCGTGATTCTGGAGACCTTTGGCATTGGCGGTATTCCCGAGTTTGGCGAGTCGGGCGAGTCGTTCCAAGAGGCAATTTTCCGCTGGGTCGATTCGGGTCGCACCGTCGTTATGACCACGCAGGTCCCCGAAGAGGGCCTCGATCTGGGCATTTATGAGGTCGGCCGTGCTTACGCCAATCATCCGGGCATTCTGCGCGGCGACGACATGACCACCGAGACGCTCGTGGCCAAGACCATGTGGGCACTCGGCCAGTCACGCGATGCGGCCGAGATCCAGCGCCTGTTCTACAGCCAAGTCAACCACGACCGCATCCCGATGGAGTAATTCAGTTGTCGACGGGTATCCCCTATTCGATACCCTCGAGAAGCTCTGACACCGTCATGCCGAGTGCGGGCGCGATCTTAAATAGAACCTTGAGCGTGAAATTTGCCGTCCCATCTTCGATTCGGTCGAGGTAGGGTCGGCTGATTCCTGTCGCCACACAAAAATCAACCTTGGAGATACCAAGGTCCCTGCGTGTCTCTTCGACCCGCCTGCCAAGAATCTGTTTCGCACGTTCGTCCATGCAGCCGAGTTTGAAATGGAGCCGAACATAAACGTAAACTATAGTTTACGTTTTCCCGAATACACAGGAGTTTTCTATGTCGGGTTCTTCGGTCCGCATGTACCGAGCCACGCTTCGCACAAACAGCGCGCCGCCCAAGCTCGTCGTCGTTGAAGCTGAATGCCTTTCGCCCGATGAGCGCACAGCATTTGCATTGCTATCAAGTCGCGTCGCCGCCGTTCTGGTCCCTTGCCCGGCGCGAGGTGAACTTGCCATCCGATGCCAAACGCACGGCTGCTCGCTCAATCAGGCTGCCGTAATCGCAACCAGCCAACGCGGCCTGCCGCTCCTTTTAGAAGCCGGCATAGCACTCGCCCTTCGCGGCGCCGGATACGAAAACGAGGCCGCCGCCGATGCAGTCTTTCAACCACGATCGAGCGGCGGCCTCGCAGCAGCCATCGAATATGCTTGCAGGCTCGTTGCCTAAAAGGACAAGTTAGAAACCAAAGCCAAAGCCCGTTCCGGTAATCGCCGAGTACATAAAGTAAACGTTGATCACGTTGAGGAACACACCCGTGATACAACCGTTGCGCAGGTAGCGCTCGCACACGATGCGCGCCATGGCGGCGGAGTCATCATTGTTTTTAGCCTGGCGTCCCGCCGTAAAGTACGTCGCCACGCTCAGCAGTAGGTTGAGCACCGGCAGTGCCAGCAGCTCGTAGCTCTTACCCCAGCGCGTCACCTCGCCGGCTGCGTTAAACTTCGTTGCCACCTCGGGGCCAATGTTGGGGATAACACACGCTGCAACCACCAGCGGAATCACCGCAAGTACGAGCAGCGCAATACCCATGTAGCCAGCTTTTTTGCCATATTTAAACATGCGCGTCGTCCTTACACGTTAAAGCGGAAGTGCACGACGTCGCCATCGGCCATAACATAGTCCTTGCCCTCAATACGCAGTTTGCCGGCGGCCTTGGCGCCTTGCTCACCGCCGAGCTCGATGTAGTCGTCATAGCCAATGACCTCGGCCTTAATAAAGCCGCGCTCAAAATCGGTGTGGATGACGCCGGCGGCCTGCGGGGCGGTCGCGCCCTGACGAACCGTCCAGGCCTTGACCTCCATCTCGCCGGCCGTAAAGAACGACTGCAGGCCGAGCAGCTTGTAGGCAGCCTGAGCGAGCACGTCCAGGCCGGGCTGCTCCAGGCCCAGGCTCTCCAGGTAGTCGGCGGCGTCCTCGGGATCGAGCTCGGAAAGCTCTGCCTCGATCTTGGCGCAGATGGGCAGCGGCTTGACACCATCGATGGGCGCCAGATCGTCGTTGAGCATATCCTCGTCCACGTTGGCCACATACAGGATGGGCTTCATGGTGAGCAGGAACAGGCCCTTGGCGGCGGCACGCTCCTCGTCGGTCATCTCCATGGATGCGGCGCGCTTGCCCTCGTTGAGCCAGGCAAGCAGGCGCTTGGCCACCTCGAACTTGGGCATGAGCTCCTTGTCGCGCTTGGCCTCCTTCTCGAGCTTGGGCAGCTGCTTCTCGAGCGTGCCCATGTCGGCCAGGATGAGCTCGGTCATGATGGTGTCGGCATCGCCGGCGGGATCGACGAACTCGCCCGTGCGGCCCACCTCACGCATGACGTTGGGGTCCTTAAAGTAGCGCACGACCTCGCAGATGGCATCGGTCTCGCGGATGTTTGCCAAGAACTGGTTGCCCAGGCCCTCGCCCTCGTTAGCGCCCTTCACCAGACCTGCAATGTCGACAAACTCGACCGTCGCCGGCACAATGCGGCCCGGGCTGACGATGTCGGCGAGCTTTTGCAGGCGGCTATCGGGCACATCGACGATACCCACGTTGGGGTCGATCGTGGCAAACGGGTAGTTGGCGGCAAGGCCGGTCTTTTTGGTAAGCGCGGTGAACAACGTCGACTTGCCCACGTTGGGCAGGCCCACGATACCGATGGAAAGGGACACGACAGCTCCTTTTGGTACAGGTACTTCAAACTGCATAAGTATAGCGCCGCCGCAGCATCCGGGCGAATCCGGACACCGCGGCGGCGCAAATGAAGCAAAGATTGGGGTCGCTGGCTAGTCCGCGAGCTTCTCCACCTGATCGAGCATCTTGTCGAGCTTGGCCTTTGCTTCGGCCTTGACCTTCTCAGCTTCTTCGTGAGCCTTCGCCTTCTGGGCGGCCTTTTCCTCGGCCTCGGGGTCGACGACGACCAGATTGGACGCGTCATGCTCAACCAACTTGAGCGCATGCTCGGGGCACACCTTGACGCAGGCACCGCAGCCCAAGCAATACGTCGACTCCAACGCAAAGCGGCCGCTTCCCACCAAATCGCAGGCGAACGTGGGGCATACATTGACGCACTCGCCGCACGACGTGCACTTGTCAAAATCGCACTCCGGCGTGCTCACCTGCATGTTCTGGGCAAGCTCGGGGTGGTTTTGCAGCGTCGAGAGCACCAGCTGGCGCCCGTGCGTGAGCGAACGGCGGCGCTTGGTCGTCGTGGTACCGCACATGGTGTTGAGCGTGCGCTCAAGCTGCGTGATCTGGTGACGGTGGGCCTTCAACTTCTGCGTCACCGAGGCCAGTGCCGCAGTCGCCGGATTGAGCTTGGTCACCGTCAGGCCCGTGGTGCGGGCAATCTTTTCCATGTACTCCTTGCGCTCGTACTCGCGGCGCTTATGGCATTTGAGGCTCTTGGAGTCGACCTCCAAGCCCATACCCGTGCCGGACCACTCCTCGGCCTTCGCAATCGCCTCGCCCAGAATGTCCTCACCGCCGGTGTTGCGGCACTTATCGCACACGCCCAACGGCAGGTAGACGCTCACGTTGGGATAGTCGGCCAGTACCGAGAACCAGGTCTCGGCCGTAATATCGCCCACGCAGGCGACGACGACCTCGTTTTCGCGCGGCATGCGCTTAAGGGCGCGCGTGCAGGTAACGTAGGCGGTCTCGTGGCTCGTAGCAGCAGAGACGATATCGTCATACAGGTTTTTGGGCGCCAGGCGCGGCGAGATGATTGCCTCGGTCGGACAGGCAGCGGCGCACAGGCCGCACTTGCGACAGGAGTCGAGGATCTCGATGGCGTCTTCCTCGACCTCGATAGCGTTGACCGGGCACACGTCCATGCACGCGGTGCAGCCGCTCTTTTCGTTTTTGCAGGTCAAGCACGGAATGGTGTTGCCGCGCGGGCGCTCCTTGTAGTCGGCAGGATTCCACTGCGGCGCCGATGGATCGAGTGCATCGGTCACGCCGCCAAGCGGGTTTTTAAGAAAGTCGAAACCCTTGCTGATCTCGATAATGTCATCAAACAGATCGTGTTCCTGCGCCATGCGCGGCCCCTCCCTGAGCAGTGCAAACAAGCAAGAGATAATGATACGCTATCGGCCCACGCCTCGGGCAAATTACACGCGGAGCATCTTTGCGGCAAATAGCCCATGGCCTATCGCCGCCTCGATTGCACAAGGTCAATCAAGTGCCAAGCTATGCCTCGCACATGAGCTGCACGAGTTTTTGTTTGGTCACCTTGGCCTGCTCGTTGGCCATATTGCGCTCGTTTCTAAAGACCGCATTTGCAACGCTCATCAGGTCGGTATCGGAAATCTCGCCAAGTCCCAGCTCCGCGAGCGTCGTCGGTAGACCAACGCGCTGGCAAAACTCGAGCACCTGATCAAGCTCGGGCGCACGCTCCAGGCGCAGCTGCACCACCAGGCCAAATGCCACGGCCTCACCATGCATGGCCTTGCACTCGGGCAGAATCGTCAGGCCGTTGGCTATGGCATGGGCAAGCGCTAAGCCACCACTCTCAAAGCCAACACCCGAGAGCAGAATATTGCACTCGATCAGGCGCTCAACCGCTGGCGATGTACGGCCCTTTTTGAGATCGCGCTTGGCAGCGACGCCGCACTCCATGAGTGTGTCATAGCAGGCACGAGCCGCAACCAAGGCCAAGTGTCCCGGCGCGCCACCGTGCTCGTTGGCGCCGTGCGCCGCGGCGCACGAACGCGCCTCGAAATACGTTGCCAGCGCATCGCCCATACCAGCGACCGTCATACGCAGCGGGGCCGCCGCGACCACGTTGGTATCGACCACGACCAAGTCTGGATTCTTCTCGAGCATCAGGTAGCGGTCGAACGACCCATCCTCGTGATACAGCACCGAAATCGCGCTGCACGGACCGTCCATCGACGCCGCCGTGGGACATACGCACAACGGCAACTCGGCATAAAACGCAACGGCCTTGGCGATATCGAGCATCTTGCCGCCGCCAATGCCCACCACCATGTCGCAATACTCGGCCCGGGCTTCCTTGGCCATTTCGACAACGGCATCTTCCGTACACGGACCGTTGTAAATCTTAAAGAACGGCTCGCTTAGATCTTCATCCAGAAATCCATCGACGATCTGCTTGCACAGCCGATCCTCGGTGCCCTGGTCAAACAGGACATAGGCAGCGCAACCCAACCATGACAAATACCTGCCCTGACGCGAGAGCTCACCCGGCCCCTGAACATACCGGCCAGGACCGCCATAAACCATGGGAAGCGCCATACGAGAATCCGCCCTTCATCAAACAACGATTGGTGCAAAGTAACCCGACCCCTTTGCACCATAGCAAAAAGGGGCAAAGTCATCTGCTGGCTTTGCCCCTTCCTTAGCTTGATTTACTCATCCATGAGATAGTAGTGGCCCAGCGCGTCGGCACCCAGGATGGCGTTTGCGACCATCTCGGGCGTCACCTCAAACGGCATATTGCACATGGTGTCCTCGGGCGCGCACGCGGCCTCGGCAACAATCATGGCCTGCTCGCGCGTAAGCTCGGCAACGCCAAGTTCCTTCATCGTGACCGGCAGGCCAAGCTCAATGCAGAAGCCCAAGACTTCCTCGAGCTTCTCGGTCGGGGCATCCTCGAGTACCAGCTGGACGATAGTGCCGAAGGCGACCTTCTCGCCGTGATACATGCCGTGGCACTCGGGCAGCATCGTCAGACCATTGTGGATGGCATGAGCAGCGGCAAGGCCCGAGCTCTCAAAGCCAATGCCCGAAAGCAGCGTATTGGCCTCAATGATGTGCTCGACGGCAGGCGTGAGCGCGCCCTTCTCCAGCGCGACCTTGGCCTTGACGCCATCGGCCATAAGCGTCTCGTAGCAGAGCTTGGCGAGCGCCAGACCGGCCATTCCGCCCTTGCCGCCGGCGCAGGTGCCGCCGTCGGCATCGTGCGTCGCCTGAGCCTCGAAATAGGTTGCGAGCGCATCGCCCATACCGGAAACCGTCAGGCGCACCGGGCTCGCCGCGATAACCGTCGTATCCATAAGGACGATATTGGGGTTTGCCTTAAGGAAGAGGTATTTGTCGAACTGGCCGTCATCGGTATAGAGCACCGAAAGCGCCGAACACGGGGCATCGGTCGAAGCAATGGTGGGGCAAATGATAACCGGGGACTCCAGGTAATAGGCGACGGCCTTCGCGGTGTCGAGGATCTTGCCGCCACCGACGCCGACGATGATGTCGCAACCGTTGTCGCGAGCGAGCGCAACCAGGCGATCGACCTCGCCCTTGGAGCACTCGCCGTTAAAGTCCTCAAACAGCAGCTCGGCCTTAGCCTCGGTAAAACCGCCCTCGATCTTGGCACCGACGCGCTTCTTGCCCGAAGGCGTCACGATGACGAGGGCCTTAGCGCCGAGCGGCTCAACGTAAGAGCCGAGCTTGGCGAGCTCGTCCGGACCCTGGATGTACTTGCTGGGGCTATTGAAAATTGCAGCCATAACTATCCCATTCTCTAAAAGAAAAAAGAAAGGGGCTCCGTACAGATACGTGCGGAGCCCCTCGTTACGATAACAAGAGTCGATTAGAAATCGATGTCGGTGTCGTAGTAGCAGGCCTTGAGGATCTTCTCGAAGTCGGCAGCCTTGGTCTCACGCGGGTTCTCGGGCGTGCAGGCGTCCTGCTCGGCGTTCGCGGCGATCTCGGGCAGCTTGGCGAGGAACTCCTCCTCGGAAACCATCTGCGGGTTCTCGGCGTCGACCTTCACGCCACCATTCGCGTAATCCTTGATGGACTGCGGAATGTTGAGCTGGTCGTTGAGGTCGCGAATCTTCTGGACGAGTGCAGCGATGAGCTCCTCGTTGGTCTCGCCGGGAAGGTGCAGGATCTCCTTGGCCACGTAAGCGTAACGCTCGGCAGCACGGGGATCCTTGGAGTTCCACTGGATGACCTTGCCCAGGTACATGGCGTTAGCAGCACCGTGGATGATGTGGCCGTTCTCGAAGGCAGCACCGGTCTTGTGAGCCATGGAGTGAACGATGCCGAGCAGGCCCGAGGAGAAGGCGATACCGGCGATGCACTGAGCCTCGTGCATGTGCTGACGGGCCTCATGGTCGCCAGCATAGGACTTGGGCAGCCACTCGACGATCTCGCGGATGCCGTGCAGAGCGTTGGCATCGGTGAACATAGAGGCGCAGGTGGAAACGTAGGCCTCCATGCAGTGGGTCAGAGCATCCATGCCGGTGTGAGCGCACAGCTTGGCGGGCATGGTGTAGGTGAGCTCGGGGTCGACGATGGCGACATCAGGGGTGATGTTGAAGTCGGCCAGCGGGTACTTGATGCCCTTTTCGTAATCCGTGATGACGGAGAATGCGGTGACCTCGGTAGCGGTGCCGGAGGTAGAGGAAATGGCGCAGAAGTGAGCCTTCTGACGCAGCTCGGGGAAGCTGAACGGCTGGATAATGTTGTCGAAGGACTCCTCGGGATACTCGTAGAAGACCCACATGGCCTTAGCAGCATCGATGGGCGAACCGCCGCCGATAGCAACGATCCAGTCGGGCTCGAAGTCGCGCATAGCGGCTGCGCCCTTCATGACGGTCTCGATGGAGGGATCGGACTCGACGCCCTCGAACAGCTTGACCTCCATGCCGGCCTCTTTGAGGTCGGCCTCAACGTCCTGCAGGAACCCGCCGCGGCGCATAGAGCTGCCGCCAGAAACGATGATGGCCTTCTTGCCCTTGAGGTTCTTCACCTCGTGGCGAGCGCCCTCACCAAAGTACAGATCGCGAGGATTGGTAAAACGTCCCATACTGTGCCTCCTAAACAAGCCCCTCTTAGACTTGCGTATATAACGGAGCACCCAATTGGCTCCGTTAGGACCGGTTTGCGCGTTGCCGGCGATGACAATGCGCGATGTCTAAACGTCTCAACACTCAGACAAACACTATTTTACCGTTCTGGTTGGTCAGTTATTCACCTAAAGCCGCCAATGATGAAACGTTTTTTCTATCCCTGAAGACCCTTGTGCGGCATTCATACTCCCAAGCTGGGCAAACGTTTTATCAAGGTTGACTACATATCCCGGGCAGGACCGTGCCCCTCCAAAATATGCACCGTTCGCCGCCAAAAATCGACCGTTTGCGGCACCGTGATACCACTCGGTCGTCCAAGGTGCCGACATTTGTGCGACATCCGTCTTCGTGGTGCAAAGGTGCAAGTCCAAGTGCGGCACCCCCGTTGTGCCACATGCGGGTAAACTAGAACTTTATATAGAAACATTTGAACCCTAACCGCAGCAAAGGAGGCCCCATGGCATTCGATCCCATTCAAGAGGATTGCCATCGCCTCGTTCTTGAGGCCTTGCGCCGCGACAATATCCCGCTCACCGACGCTGCCGCCGTAGAACATCTGATGGAACAATTCACCCGCAACCCCGCACCGCTCATCGTGCACGACCGCGACCGCGCCGGGCACCTCATTGCCAAGGTGGTCGAGGCTGTCGACTACCGCATTCCCTTTATCCCTGACGATACCCAGGCAGAGCAGGAAGAGGCAGCTGCCGAGAACATGCTCCGCGAGGCAGCCGCGCTCGACCCCACCAACTGGGACGCTCAGCGCATGCTGACCGCCCTCGCCGCCGAATCCAACGAGGAATACGTGCAGTATCTGGTGTCCAAGTGCGACGAGGTGGAGCACGATCTGGCGCTTAAGATCGCCTCGGCGCAGGACCCCTACGAGCGCGAGGCCGCTGGCGACCTTATGCGCCGCCCCTACCTGCGCTGGCTTGCCGCCTTGGCATCGCGCGCGCTCATTAGCGGCCGCTATCGCATGTCGCTCGAAGCCGCAAACCGCAGCCTCGACTTTGCCCCCAACGATCCTGCCGGCGTCCGCCACACCGCGATGCTCGCCATGGCAAAGCTCGAATACCCCGCCGAGGAGCTCAAGCGCTTTCGCTCTGCCCACTCCGTCCCCTATCTCGCCAACACGCCGCTGCGCCGTCGTCCCAAGGATGCGGAGCGCGACTTGGACCCGTGGACGCTCATCGCGCTGATGAGCGCTGCCTGGCGCGAGCTGGACTACGAGGGTGCCGAGCACTACTTGCGCATCCTTGCACGCTCGTGTCCGCACGCAGCCGAGGCACTCTACTTCCAAACCGAGTTTCCCGATGGCGTCTATGCCCGCGTCAACGTAGGCGTAGGCTCCACCGACGAGCTTGTCCTCGCGCTGTCCGAGGCGACGCCGGTGCTGCAGGAGGGCCTGGGCGCCCCCGACAACGCCAGCTTTGCCGCCTGGGTCGCCACCAACGATATCGTGCGTTCCCAAATCGATGAGCGCATCCTGCAGGCGGCCGAGCAGGGTTTGCCGTTTAAGGGAGGAGACCTCTAATGGATCCGAGCGTCTACATCCCCGCCTACCTGGAGCGCACCTATCTGGCGTCGCACCCCGAGCTCACCGATGCAGCACGCGAGCTTGTCCATAACGACATTAGCGCGAATCCCCAAAAGTATGCGCAGTCCGAGCATGCCCAGGCGCTGCTGTCCTACGCCGGTGTTCATCGCCACCTGCTCGACGAGCTTCATCGCATCGAGGACATGGGCAGCGACGAGGAGTTCGAGCAGACGCGCAATCGTCTGTTCGACGACATGCGAGATGAGCTGCTCAAGATTGTCCGCGTCGATGCGCTGGCCGTCGATGCCCAGCTGCTCGCCATCATTTTGGCGGACACGCCCGTTGACGCCTGCCTGGGCGACCTGATGAAGCTCGAGGCGACCACGGCCGATTACCTGCAGCAAAGTGTGCCCGGGTTCGATATGGAGGCCCCACACTACTGGGCCAACAATGTTTTGGCCGACGGTGTCACCGCAGCAGACCTTACCGTGAGCGAGCCGGCTCTAATCGGGTGGCTTCACACACTCGAGGCCATCTCGCAGCTGTGCATGGCGAGCGCTCGTTACCGTGCTGCCGCCAACTACGCCCGCCGTGTTCTTAAGGCAGAAGGCTATCCCACCCGAGCTGCAGGCACCGTGCTACTCGCCCTCGCTCGCTTGGAAGACGAGGACGGCTTTTTTGCCCTGGCCCACCAGCTCGAGGAAGAGATCGGGGCTGACGCGCTCGAGAACTCTCCTTGGTATCTGCTCGCCCGCACAATCCTCTTGTTCAAAACGAACAAGATGCGTCCGGCGGTGCGTGCGCTGCGTGAGTTCGCTAACCGCTGCGAGGGCGGCGCATTCTTCTTGCTGAATCCCATGTACCAGACACCGTACCTTCCCTGCCGACCCGAGCCGCGCGACCCCTGGGACCTCTCGCACCAGGCGGTTTGGGAAGCCGACGGCATTATCTCGGACACCCCCGACTTTGCCCCCTGGGCCAACGCCTGCGAAGATGTATCGCAGCTTGCCCAGGAATTTGCGCGCCGCTACGGATTTTAGTGACGCACTCGACCCGACCATGTCGTTTACGTTAGGAACGGTTTCATGAATCTCCGCTCATCTCTTGCCTGCACCTCGAGCGATATCGCTCGCTGGGGACTGCGCTCTGTCCTCAAACGCCAGGGCGGCGTACTCCCCGGCCGCATCGCCATGAAGATCGATCCCGAGTTGCTGAGCGACCTCGCTGGCCTTGTCGACCGCAGCGTGGTGATTACGGGTACTAATGGCAAGACCACCACCTCCAACCTCATCGCCGACGCCGTTGCTGCCAGCGGTGCTGCCGTGGTGTGCAACCGTGCCGGCAACAATATGGAGCCTGGTGTGGTAGGTGCTCTGCTCGAGGCCCGCGGCGGCCTTAAACACACCAGCAGCGGCAAGCGCGTGGGCGTTTTTGAGTGCGATGAGCTTTACACCGTACGCGTTCTGCCCAAGCTCAAGCCGACGTACTTTGTGCTGCTCAACCTGTTCCGCGACCAGCTAGATCGCTATGGCGAGATCGATCACACCCAGGAGGTCATCGCCCACGCGTTGGAGCTTTCGCCGGCAACGACGCTCATCTACAACGCCGACGACCCGCTGTGCGCCTCGATTGCCGCGCGCGTTCCCAATGCGAGTATTGCCTTTGGCATCGACGGCGCCACCGACACCGAGTCCGACCGCATTAGCGACTCGCGCTTTTGCTCGCAGTGCAACGCCCCGTTGGAGTACGACTACGTGCAATACGGCCAGCTTGGCGCATACCATTGCCCCTCGTGCGGTTGGGCACGCCCCGCACTGGTCCGCCGTGTGACGGGCGTGAAGCTCGGCTGCGACGGCTACGGCTTCGACCTGGTCTTTGGATCTGCGCCCGACGCGGCTGCCGTACACATCGCCACACGCTACAACGGTCTGTACATGGTCTATAACGTTGCCGCCGCCTTCTTTGCCGCACGCGAGTTGGGCGTGGACACGGCGTTTCTACAGCCTACGCTCGATGCCTACGTCCCCGCCGGCGGACGTATGGGCCGCTGGGAGATCGCCGGCCGTACCGTCGAGGCAAACCTGGCCAAAAATCCCGTGGGCTTCGATCGCCAGATCCAGTCCATTAAAACGGCAGGCGGCAGGCTCTGCGCCTTCTTCCTGAACGACAACGACGCCGACGGCCACGATGTCTCGTGGATCTACGACGTCGACTTCGAGCGCATCGCCGACACACCGGGTCTTGTCGCCTTTGCCGGAGGCACGCGTGCGCACGACATGCAGGTACGCCTCAAGTACGCCGGCATCGATGCCGCGATTATCTCGGACGTCGCGCAGGCAATTGGCGCCGTTGCGGATGAAGCCGCAGGCGACACTTTCTATGCCGTCGCCAACTACACGGCCTTCCCGCCGCTGGTCAAAGAACTCGATGGGCTGAAGGGTGCCGATGCAGCCACGGTTGCTGCCCGCGCTGCAACGTGTGCCGATGGCAGTGCCGTCCCCGTCGGCATCGCGCCAGTCGAGCTTTCGCGCCCGCTGCGCATCGTCTACCTGTACCCCGATGCCCTCAACCTCTACGGCGACGGCGGCAACGTTATCGCCCTCGAGCGTCGCTGCGCCTGGCGCGGCATCCCCGTTCGCGTGGACGAGGTCCGTATGGGCGAGTCACTCGATCTCACCGATGCCGATATCGTCATGATGGGTGGCGGCTCCGACCGCGACCAGCTAGCCGTGGCACACGAGCTGCTCGCCCAAAAAGACGAGGTCGCATCCTATGTTGAGGATGGCGGCTCGCTGCTCGCCATCTGTGGCAGCTATCAGCTGCTCGGCCGTTCGTACTATATGGGCGAGGATCGCATTGAGGGTCTGGGGGTCATTGCTGCCGAAACCGTACGCGGCTCCGACCGCCTGATCGGCAACGTAGCCGTCAAAACCGACCTGGCACCTGAGCCCTTTGTGGGATTCGAGAACCATGGCGGCCGCACGCTTTTGGACGCCGATGCCACGCCGCTCGGAACGTCCGTCGTCACGGGCACCGGCAACAACGGCGACGATGGCTTTGAGGGCCTGATCTACAAGGGCGTCATCGGCACGTACCTGCATGGCCCGGCGCTGCCCAAGAACCCCGAGCTCGCCGACTGGTTGATCGCCCATGCCCTCGAGCGCCGTGGCGATGCACAGGCTGCCGCCCTGCTGCCGCTCAAGCCCCTCGACGACACCTACGAGCACGCCGCCCACGACGCCGCCATGAAGCTCCTCCCCTAGCACCTCACCACCACAAAGGGGACAGGCACCTTTGTGGTGGTTTTTCAGTTTGCCAACGATATGTGAACGGCTAAAAAAGTCTGCTATACTCTTTCCCGCTGTCCCCATCGTCTAGCGGCCAAGGACGCCACCCTTTCAAGGTGGATATCGCGGGTTCGAATCCCGCTGGGGGCACCATTTGAATTGAAGAGCCCGTTACCCTCGCGGTAGCGGGCTTTTTGCTACCGATATGCCGGGATTCGAACCCGACAGGGTGCGAAGCTGAGGAAACGCGCAAGCGTTTTCCAGCGCAGCACGCAAGGAGCGGAGCGACGCAGCGGAAGCGGGCGGCGCCAGCCGCACGCGGACATCCCGCTGGGGGCACCATTTGAAATGTGAAGCCCGTTACCAATTTGAACTGCCTCCCATTTCTTGGACATGAGAAATGGGAGGCTTTTGGAGTGGGTATGATGAATTGGACACCTAGTTAAGAGCGAAAGGTGTTCAAGATGGCCCAAAGAAGAAAGCGATACG
>NZ_JADPCH010000016.1 GCF_015670745.1 Collinsella aerofaciens
TTGGAACACGAGGAGGCGCCAGGTTAAACTGAAGGGACTGACCCCGGAGGAGTTCCGGAGCCAGTCCCTTGCGGCGTAGCTTTTATTTAAGCCGTCCAAGTTTTGGGGTGCAGTTCACTTGCGGCAGGCGCTTCTTGCCTTTGCGGGCGCGGTTTCTAAAGTTCTCGACGGCCTCTTCCATGCCCAGAGGTACATAGGTGAGCTCATCGAGGTTGTCGGGCAGGTAGCGGGCAAGGCTTTGCTCCTGCACGCGGCCCGCCGCGAGCTGTTCATCGCTGGGCTGCGCGCCGGGTGTGGCGCAAATGCCATAGACGGTGGCGCCCATCTCGCGCGTGCGGCACTCGTACTCGGTCTCGGGGTGCTCGGGATGGTCGCGGCGGACGTCGTCACTTACCCAAAGCGTGTCGTAGCCTGCCGCGGCAAACTGTCCCAGGGCGTAATCGCGCAACGGCTTGCTGTCAGTGCGCAGCGTGACGGTAGCGCCGGCTGAAAAGAGCGGGCGGTAGAGCATCAGATGGTCGACATGGACGAGTCGTTTTTTGGCGTACTTAGCCTTGGGATGCGGCGTGGGAAAGTTGATGGTGATGGCATCGAGCTCGCCTGTGGCAAACGCCTGCGGCAGCGATGCAGCGCCTCGGGGCAGGACGAGTGCGTTGGTCAGTTCCTGTTCGCAGATTTTCTGCGCGGCATAGGCGATGCAGATGGGCTCCTGGTCCATGCCGATAAAGAGGGTGTCGGGCTCGCGGTGGGCGCGCTCGACCAGATAGGTTCCCTTGCCACAGCCAAGATCCAAGTGAAGGCGTTCGAAAGGCTTGCTGCCTGCGGGAGCACAGGCCTTTCGCCAATCTCCGGCATAGGCCTCGGGGTTCGTCTCAATCGCATCGGCGTAGCGCTCCAGGCGCTCCTCGAGCACAAAGTTCTTAGGCGTGCGAACGTGGACGGCTCCCATAAGGCTCCTTGGTCATAAGTATGGAACGCATAGCTGCGCGTTCCGTCAATGGGTTGAAAAAGGGTGGGTATAGCTTGCCCGAAAGATGCGATGCGGCTCGGCGGCGAGTCGTCGATGCCTACAGGCGCTTGAGGATCACATAACGGTTGAGCTCGCCGCTGCGACCGTCGGCATGGAAGCGCTCAAGCTCGCGCACGGGGACCTCGCCGCTCTTGTAGAACGTACGGACGCCGCGCACCAGGTCGGTGATCTGCTGATCGTCAAAGTGGTGGCAATAGCGGTAAGCATGGCGGTCGTTTTGCCAGCCGATGAGGTGGTCGCCGGCTTCAAACTGCGCGGAATCGTAACCCTCAAACGGCGGGGTGAGCTCGGCGCGGGCCTCGGCGCGAACGGCCTTGCGCGCCATGCGCTCGTCGTTCATAAACTCCCAAAAGCTGATGGCGATGATGCCGCCTGGGCGCGTCTGGCGCACCAGGGCGTCGAGCACGCGTACGCGGTACTCGCACGATGGCACGTGGTGCATAAAGCCAAAGCAGACCGAGATGTCGGCGAGCGGGGCATCGAAAAGCACGTCGGGCGTCTCGGCGGGGTTGAGCCTCATGAGGGCGTCGAGCACATCGAGTTCCTGGAAGTGCAGGTTGGGAATGCGCAGGGCGTGGCCATGTGCATCGATAGCCAAATCTTGACACGAGTCGACACCATAGAACTCAAACGGGCAACTGGCATCTGCCGAGGGGTTTGCGCCGTCGACGCCCTTGGCGGCGAGTGCGCCGCCGGCGGCAAAGTTCTCGAATCGCATATTGCCGCAGGCAAGATCGAAGACGCGGACGGGATGCTCGATCGTGGCGACGTCGAGCTGTTCGAGCGCAATGTCCATGGTGCGCACCCAGCCGGGCCACGGGGCCTGGCGCGTATCGGAAAAGGAGGCGGAGTGCTCGCGATAGAACGTATTGTTGAGCTGGATGAGCGATGAGGCGAAATCGCGGTTCACGGCGCGGGACTCCCTCCGTTGGCGGTGCGGAATAAACAGTACGACCATACTACCGTTAACGCCGCAACGGGGACAACCGAGCCGTGGGTCATTGCTTTGTTTGGACACATTTCCGCAGCTCATATGTGCCCGCAACCGCCGGTTGTCAAAAATCTCACTAGAATAGGTGGCATGCTTTTGGCGGTGGCGGATAGATTTTTAACTGTGCAAGGCGCCTTAAGAACAAAAAACGGTCCGGCGGCACGGCTGGCATCACATAGGAGGAACCATGAATGTAGAAACTGCGCAGCGGCTCGCCGACCTTCGTCGCAGCAAGGGTTTTAGCCAAGAAGGGCTGGCGCGAAAGCTGGGGCTGTCGCGCCAGGCAGTCAGTAAATGGGAGCGCGCGGAGAGCTCGCCCGATACCGAGAACCTAATCTCGCTCGCCAAACTCTATGGCGTGAGCCTGGACGAGCTGCTCAATCCGAGCGACGAGATCGAGGACGATATCGAGTTTGAGAACGAGGACCGCGCCCGTCAGCGCGAGGCCGAGGCGGCAGAGCGTGCTCGCACCCATGAGGCGGCGGCGCGCGCTACCGAGGCGGCAACGCAGGCGAGTGATGCTGCGGCCAAGGCGGCACAAGCGGCAAGCTGGAGTGCGCAGGCCGCCAATGCCGCTACGGCGCAGGCGACGAGTGGCACCGCGGTTGGCTCGACTCCGGTGAAGGGCCCGTTCCAGTCGTTCCCGTATTGGGCCGTGTGTTGGCTACTGTTCTTTTTGCTGATGTTCCTGTTTGGTGCCGGTCCCTTTGCCGCGCTGATCTTCTTTACGATCCCCATCTATCACTGGGTGGCGCGTGCGCTCGATGGCGATTGGGCGCGCGGGGATATCCAGGTTGGTCCGGCGCCGGCGGTCGCTAGGACTAAGGGGGAGGACGTTTTCACAGCGGTTGACGCTGACATGGCTGCCGCGACCACCGCTGAGTCGAGTGCCAAAGAAGGTGATGAATGATGAAGCTCTCGCATGAGTCTAAGAGGCGCTTGGGCGTTGGCATCGGAGCGTTTGCGCTCATCATCGGGCTTGTCTTTGGCATTTCGCGGACTTTGATTCATTTTGATGGCCCGTGGGATCTCGACGATGTTGTATCCGGCTTCTCTGGTATGGACGATGCGGTTGACGAGGACGATCTTTTGGATGGCGGTAACTATTCCGCTCAGCCTCAGCAGCTTTCGAGCGAAACCTTTGATGCCGACGCGTTCACATCGCTTGACTTGGACGTGACGTCGGGCACGGTCGAGGTCAAACACGTCTCCAGCGGGCCAGTGCGCGTAATTGAAAGCGGTCGCGTGGCAACGGGGACCGTTGCCTTCGATGCGGCAACCCAGAACCTGGCCGAAATCAAGGGCTCTACGCTCAAGATTCGCCAGTTCGATTGCGATGACGAGCGCGCCATTGACCGCACGGTTACCGTCGAACTGCCGCGCGAAGTTGCCGATAACATGGTGGGCATTACAGCGAATGTAGGATCGGGTGACCTGACGGTCGCGGGTATTGCGTGTCATGACCTTAACCTGACTTTGGACTCTGGAGACGTTGAGTTTACGGGCACCGTGACCGATACCCTGAATGCCGAGGTCGGTTCGGGCGATGTGACGTTCGAGCTCTACCAGGCCCCCGCGAAGTCGATGGACGTGAGTGTGGGCTCGGGCGATGTGGAGATGACGGTTCCGAACTCGACGGGCTTTAAGGCGAGCCTCACCTTGGGCAGCGGCGACTTTGAGAGCGATTTCCTTCCGCTTGGCTACGACGGCGAGACCATTTTGAATCTTGAATTCGATAACGGCGATAAGTCTGCTACGTATCGTTTTGAGGTCGGTTCGGGCGACATGTCGTTTGATCCGGAGTGACATGCGGTTTTCGGAGATCGGTACATATAGGCATGCTCTTTGATGGAGGCGCCGGAGCCGTGACGGGCTCCGGCGCCTTTGCCTTTACAATGGGGGCATGGAACAGATTATCTTGAACATACTCGAGGCTCTGCGTCGCGGCGAGACCGTGGATGACAAAGCGCTCGTCAAACTGATACATGCCGAGGCGCGCCGCGAGGGTGCCGACAAACGCGATTTGGCCAAGCGCCGTCTGCTGCCGTTCTACCAGCGGGTTAAACGTGAGGAGCCGGCTCGTTGGGCTGGATGGAATGTCGATGCGGAGCTGGAGCGTCAACTGCTGCAGGTGCTACGCATGAAGCCGCGCCGAACGGCTTCGGGCGTGGCGACCATTACCGTCATCACCAAGCCCTGGCCGTGCTCGGGCGATTGCCTGTTTTGCCCCAACGACCTGCGCATGCCTAAAAGCTATCTGCACGCCGAGCCGGCATGCGCCCGTGCGGAGCAAAACTGCTTCGACCCGTATCTGCAGGTGAGCGCTCGCCTGACCGCGCTTTCGCAGATGGGGCATGCAACCGACAAGATCGAGCTTATCGTTCTTGGCGGTACCTGGAGCGACTATCCGCAAGGGTACCAGGCATGGTTTATGTCGGAGCTCTTCCGTGCACTCAATGATGATGCGGTGGCGGGCGTGGCGGCAAATCCCATGTTGGCGCGTCCGGGCATCAGTCGTGCCGAGGCGGGGCGCCTGCTCGACGATGCGCCCGCCGATGCCCTGCCGCCGGTGGTGGCGGGGCGTCGCGAGCGCTACCGGGCTGCCGGCATTGCGACAGACGAGGCCGAGCTCGCGAGCGGTGTTGCAGGAGAGCAGGAGCGCGTGGATGTTGCTGTGGGCGGCTACAACCGTGCGGTGCGTCGTCTGTACGGCCCTGGCACGCCGTGGGGCGAGGTTGCCGAGTGGCAGGCGGCAACGATGGAGGAACTTGAGCATCAGCAGCGCATCAACGAGACGGCGAAGCATCGCGTAGTGGGGCTCGTTATCGAGACACGCCCCGATGCCGTAACGCCGCAGGCCCTCACACTTATCCGTCGCTTGGGCTGCACCAAGATTCAGATGGGTATTCAGAGTCTTGACCAGCATCTACTCGATATCAACGAGCGCCGCATTTCGGTGGCGCAGATCGAGCGGGCGTTTTCGCTCGCGCGCCTGTTTGGCTTTAAGATCCACGCGCACTTTATGCTCAACTTGCTGGGCGCCACGCCTGATGGGGACAAGCGCGACTACGAGCGCTTTATGACCGAGGGCGCCTTTATGCCCGACGAGGTCAAGGTCTACCCGTGCGCGCTCATCGAGGGCTCGCGTCTGGTGGGCTGTTACGAGCGTGGCGAGTGGCGCCCCTATACCGAGGACGAGCTGCTCGATGTGTTGGCCGACGACATCGTGGTGACGCCGGCGTTCTGCCGCATCAGCCGCATGATCCGCGACTTTAGCTCCGATGACATCATGGTGGGCAACAAGAAACCCAACCTGCGCCAGCTCGTTGAGAACCGCCTGGCTGCTCGGGGTGACGGTGCGACGGTGCGTGAGATTCGCTATCGCGAGATCAGCACGGCGGGCGCCGACCTGGACGAGTTGACCCTTGACGAGGAAGTGGCGTACGAGACGCCGGTGACGCACGAGCGCTTTTTGCAGTGGGTGACACCGCAGGGCAAAATCGCGGGCTTTTTGCGCCTGTCGCTGCCCGACCGCGCGTTTGTTGCCGCGCATGCGGACGAGTTGCCGACGGTGTCGGACGAGGCGATGATTCGCGAGGTTCACGTGTATGGCATGGCGGCGCGCGTGGGCGATCAAGGCCAGGCGGCGCAGCATCACGGGTTGGGGCGTTTGCTCGTAGAGCGTGCGTGCGAGATTGCCCGGGATGCGGGTTATGCGCGTATCAACGTGATTAGCGCGATTGGCACACGTGAGTACTATCGTCATCTTGGATTTTATGACCATGGCCTTTATCTGCAAAAGGAGCTCTAGATGAACAAGCCGAGTGTTTCTGCCGGCGTCGTTGCCGGCGTTGCTCTGGGGGCCGCGGCGCTTGGCGCGGCCGCTGTCGCTGTCCGTGCTGCCTGTCTGCAGGTTGCGCGAACCCGCAATGGGTTGGCGCGTGTGAAACGCGTGCACGATGAGGGCGGCGACGAAGTCCGTGTATTGGTGCAGGGCGGCGTTTACCAAAGCGCAAGCTACGTTGGCGAGCGTTGGGCGGAGCCCGTCTTTGCGTACTATCGCGCGTTTGACGACGTGTTTGAGGCTGAGGACGCAATGCGTGATGCTTACGGGCATGGTATCGACCGTATGCTCATGCTGGGCGGCGGCGGGTTTGCCTATCCCAAGTTTGCACTGATGTCGCACGAGAGCTTGCGCATGGACGTCGTTGAGTACGATGCCGAGATTACGCGCCTGGCGCGCCGTTGGTTCTACCTGGACGAGCTGGAGCGCACGGTGGGCGATCGCCTGCGAGTGATTACCGCTGAGGCTCGCTCGTATCTGGGCGTGACGAGCGTGGGTCATCGTCGCTACGACGTGGTCGTGAGCGATTGCTTTGGCGGTGCCGAGCCCGTACGCGAGCTGGCGACGGTTGAGGCGTTGCGTTTAGTGCGAGGCAGCCTAAATGCCGGTGGTGTCTACGTTGCCAATATCGTGAGCGCAAACGAGGGGAGCGATGTGACGTTCCTGCGCGACTGCGCCGCCACGGCACTCGAGGTGTTCGCCCACGCCTGGGTGGTCCCATGTGGCGATACGGAGTTCGGCGGCGAGGAAAACTACCTGCTCATCGCCAGCGACGTCGACTATGCCTTTGCCGAAGCCGTGCCCTTCGACACCGACTTTCTCGGCACCGTCCTTCACGACAAGTAAGTCTCCCCGTCCCAAAAAGATTGGTCTTAGGCGTGGTCGCGCCAGCCGAGAACGCGCTGCTTCATACCCTCGATTTCGAGCACGCCTTCGGCAAAGCCTTTGCGCACGAGCTCCTCGGGAACGTACTCGTCGTAGCGATCAAAATAAGGCACCTCGCCGGGATAGACGAGCTCGATGGGATCGAAGTCCTTCTCGGCCTCGGCGGCGAGCACCTCAAAGAATGTCTCCTCGTCGGCCTTCATCTTGAACTGCATAAAGTATGGACGCGACGGATCGAGCCCGCGAAGGCCCAACTCAGCGGCACATTTGATTTTAAGCATGCGCTCGAGTGCTAGGAAGGCGTAGCTGCCCAACCAGGGGAAGAGCACCCAGGTGTCGCCACCCAGGTTGATGAGCGGCTTAGTTCCCGCGCCCGAAATCTCGGCGGTATGACGAGCCTGCGCCAAGCGAGCCCGTGCGTTAGCCATGAGGTACGGATATGTTGCATGCTCGTTGAGCGCCTTGCGCATGCGTTCGAGTACGTGTGTATTGATGTCACCGGGGCAGTCGCCAAAGTAGGCCGGCACACGGCCCTTGACCTGCGTGGCAAAGACGGTGTGGCGCTTCCAGTCCACTTCCTCGACAATCCAGCAGTGTCCGGCGATGGCGATGCGCTCACCGGGCGGTGGCGGGTTGACGATCGTGCCCAATTCGGCCGACTCGCTGCGAACGGTGAACTCCTCGTTTTCCTGGAACACGGCGTAGAACTTAAAGTTGTTGATGATGCGCTCTCCCGCGAGACCCACGATGAGCCCACCGCCCTCGGTGACCTGGATGTGGTCGATCTTGATGAGGTGGCGCAGCAGTACGCGATAGTCATCGGCCGAGACGCGGTGGAAATAGCTGAGCGTGAGTACACGCTGAGCAAGCTCGGCCGGCGTGAGCTCGCCGGTGCTGGCGAGCGTCGACATGGTCTGGTGGTAGAGCAGGCTGTAGGGGAGTCGATCGAGCTCGGGCGGCTCGACCCACTTTTCCTCGCGATAGAGTTGTACGAGCGCGATGCCCTGCAGGAGCTTCCACGGGATGGTCTCGGGCATCATCGTGCGCGGCTCGGGCTCTTCCTCGCGCATAACAAACCACATCTCGGGCGGAAGATCGCGGCGTCCCGTGCGGCCCATTCGCTGCAAAAAGGAGCTGACGGTAAACGGCGCATCGATCTGGAACGCACGCTCCAGACGGCCGATATCGATACCGAGCTCCAGCGTAGAGGTGGTGACGGTTGTCTGTGCCTGCTCCTCATCGCGCATGAGTTCCTCGGCCGTCTCGCGCAACGATGCCGAAAGATTGCCGTGATGAATGAGGAAACGGTCGGGCTCGTGCCGGTTCTCGCAGTAGCTACGCAGCATGGAGCACACGGCCTCTGCCTCCTCGCGCGAGTTGGCAAAGACCAGGCACTTGCGGCCGCGCGTATGCTCAAAGATATAGCCCATACCGGGGTCGGCGTTGTCGGGCGCCGTGTCGGTGGGGTTGAGAAGCGCCTGCTCGGTCGCTCGTGGGATGTCGACTTCGCCCTCGGGGGCCGAGGAAGTGCGACGGTCTTTGGGAGCGGCTTTGCCCCGTGCCCGTTCGCGATGTTGACGGCGCTCCTCTTGTGTGAGCTGTCCGCTGTGACGCATGTCTTGGGCGCCGGCGGGCAGTGCCGCGGATGCCGCCGCCTCGATGCGCTCGCACGCAAGCACTTCGGCCTCTTGAGGACCTGTGCCCATGAATCCCCGTTGCTGTGCCTGGGGGCCCGAGTTGTAGAAGTGCTCCATGGAGATGCGCCACACGCGGCGCGGCTCTTCAAAGCGTGGGATAACGCAGTCGCGCCCCGTTCCCTGTGAGAGAAAGGCACCCGTGCGCTCGGGGTCGCCGATGGTGGCCGAAAGGCCAATGCGTCGAGGTTGCACGCCGGCCATGCGCGAGAGTCGCTCGATAAGGCAGAGCGTCTGCCCGCCACGGTCGCCGCGCATGAGCGAGTGGACCTCATCGATGACCACATAGCGCAGGTCGCAAAACATGCGCGGGATCGCCATGTGCTTATGGATTAAGAGCGCCTCGAGTGACTCGGGCGTAATCTGCAAGATGCCGTTCGGTTTTTTGATGAGCTTAGCCTTGTGCGACTGCGAGACATCGCCATGCCAGTGCCAGACAGGGATATCGGCCTCTTCGCACAGGTCATTGAGACGGACGAACTGATCATTGATGAGTGCCTTGAGGGGGCCAATGTAGAGGGCACCAACGCTTGCGGGCGGGTTCTCCCAAAACTCGGTCAGGATGGGAAAGAAGGCCGCTTCGGTTTTGCCGGAAGCTGTGGATGCCGTTAGGAGCACATTGTCTTGTGTGTTAAAGATGGCGTCTGCCGCCTCAACCTGGATAGAGCGCAGGCTCTCCCAATCGTGGGAGTAGATGAAGTCTTGGATAAACGGGGCGTAGCGGTCAAAGGCGTTCACGGGGCCTCCTCTCAAAAACGAATCTCTCAACGCGGCTGGCAACGGCTTGCTGCATTACAGTCTCAACGTTCGCCCAGATAAAACCTGCCAAAATAAACCTGTCCCTTTTTGGCAGGTTAGATGGTGAATTCGGCGAAGTTACGGTCGCCGCCTGCGGTGCCGGTGTCGCCTGTTGCTGCTGCCGGCACCAGCGCGTCGCCGCCGACGCTTTGCAGCAGCTCGGCTACGTTGGCGTCGGGGTTTTGGCATAGGATGTCGAGCAGCTCGATAAAGTCGCGAATGACTTCACGCGGCGTCAGATGTGTGTCGGCTCCCACACGACCGAACTCGATCTTGAGGAAGTCCACCAAGTCGTTCTCGGTAAGCGTGGGCGTCCAGCCAAAGTAGCCGGCGTGAATTTGCATGAGTTTTTCGATCAGCACCAGCAGCTCCTCGTAGGTGAGTGGCTGCAGACGGATGATGGGCGCGAGCATGTCCTTAAGGTCCTCGCGTGCAAAGCGGCCTTGAGCGAGTCGGCTGCGCAGGGCCTCGTAGGAGAACACGCCGCGGCGGCGGTCTTCGATGGAGGTTGGCGTGCCGCCCATGATCATGCCCAGGTACTGCGCCTTGCCCTGGAGTGTGTCGTTGTACATGGTCAGGATCTTCTCGTAGTTGTACTGGCGCGTGATCGCGTTGGGAATCTTATACAGATTCACGAGCTCGTCGATGAGCACCAACATACCCTTGTAGCCGCTGCAGACCAAAAAACGCGCGATGAGCTTAACGTAGTCGTACCAGTCGTCATCGCTGATGATGGTCGAGGAGCCCAGCTCGGCGCGAGCCTCGCTCTTGGTACGGTATTCGCCGCGGATCCATTTGGTCACGCGGCTCATGGCTTCTTCGTCGCCCTCGGATACGGCCGTGCGATAGCGGCGGAGCATGCGGGTGAAGTCGAAGCCGTGGACCATTTCCTCGAGCGGGGCCAGTTGGGCATTGACGACCGACTCGTCGACGTCGGCGTACGAGGCGACCCAGCGATCAAGAATAAGGTTGAGCGCACCGCCCTCGGGGCGCGTCTTGGTCGATATATTGCGTATGAGCTCGCGGTAGGTGGCAAGGCCCTGCCCCTGCCCGCCCTGCAGACGGCGCTCGGGGGATAAGTCTGCATCGGCGACGACGAATCCCTCACCCATGGCGTGCGTGCGGATGGTCTGGAGCAAAAAGCTCTTGCCGGCGCCGTAACGACCGACCAGAAAGCGGAAGCTCGCACCACCGTCGGCGATGAGACTCAGATCGGTGAGCAGGGCGCGGATCTCGACCTCGCGCCCTACGGTAATGTAGGGAAGGCCGATGCGCGGGACCACGCCGCCCTTGAGCGAGTTGAGAATGACGGCAGCGACGCGCTTGGGCACGCGGGGTGCTGCGGATGCGGTATCACTCATGGTCTAGGTATCCTCTCGCGTCTGCTTCGTAGTCCTCAATAATCTGCGGCCCTGCCGCGCTAAATTCAATTACGGTGTCGCCCACCAGGTCAAAGAGCGCCTCGTTGATGGTATCGACGAGCATGTCCTCGCTCTGTCCCGAGTGCGCCACTGCCGATGTCGCTTGCGCTGCGTTTTGCTCGAGCAGTGCGCGAAGGAAGGCATCTGCGGCGGGCGCGAGTTCGTTTGTAGCGTCAGCGGGCGCAGCAGCTGCGAACGCGGGCGTCGGCGCGAGAAGCGGTGCCACGACACCAAACTGTTCGGTGGATATGGTCGGCTCGTCGGTCAAGTCCTGCCGAATGAGTGCCACGACCGGTTCGACAATCGCGTCGGTTACGGGCTCGGCTTCCGGTTGCCCTGAGTCCGCTGCCTCGGCTTCTGCGGATGCGTCGTCCTCGCGTTCCTCATCGATCAAAAGCGCTTCGCGCGTTTGCGCGGCGGCGCTCCGAATGTGCCCCAGCTGGCTCAAATCGATATCGATCTTGATGGGCTGGTGTGCGGCGTCCCACGAAAGCCATGCCATGATCTCGTCATCGATGATCTTGGCCAGATATTTGGGGACCTTCTCCTCCTTCAGGGGGTGGGTGGGGTCTAGGGCCAGGCGTAGGCGTTGGTCGCAGGCGCGCATCATCTCACCAAGCTTGCTGCTTTTTTGCCTGCTGCCGTGAATTCGCATGCATTCCCAAAAGCCGTTTTGGCAGCGGTAGATGTGAATGGGGTCCAGGCGATATTCGCAGTCCTCGTGGCGCTCGGGCGCAAAGAATACGGCCGAGGCAAACATGGTGTAGGGCATGGCCGTCTCCTCCCCAAATAAGCTCGCCACGATGTCGGTCTTTCGGTGCGTGTCATAGTAGCGCGCCATACGGACATACACGGCGCACGCCACGTGGCGCAGATCGCGGTGGTGGCTGCGGTCGAGCCGCGAGTTACTTAGGTTGTACGTGGAGAGGGCGTTGATGGCGGCCATGAGTCGCTCCTCGCGCACCTCATCGGGCGGAAGGGGGAGCGTGGGCTCGGAGGTTTTGCGACGCTTAGGGGTCTGGCCGGACGGTGCCGGTGCTGGTACAAGGTCTCGTGCCGCGCGCCGCAGCTCGATAAGGGCGTTATCGAACATGACGGTTTTAGAGTCACGAAGCAGCTTGGGGTCGAGCGCGTGGAACACGGCGTAATCCTGAAGCCACACGCGCGCAAACCGGTCGATGCCGGGCTCAAAGGCGCGGTAGGCATCCCAAAAGGCCTTGATCCTGTTAAAACCTTCGAGCGGATCATCTACGCCAATGCCGCAAATCAGCTCATAGAGATACAGAAAGGCAAAGGATGTAGACGTTTCTTCGACGGTTCCGCGGCGCACTTGGGCACGCCAGGTAAAGTAGCCGCGCAACTGCCGGTCGCTCATGGCATTGTAGGTGGGAAAGTACGACTTAAAGGTGCCGTTGTAGGGACAGTCGTCCTCAAAGTCGGCCATCAGCAAGCCCTGGCGGTAGAAAAGCTCGGCCTCCGATAGCCAGCGGCCCGCGCCGCCCTTGGGGTCATCCTGCCAGCGCGATATCTCGCGCATCTTGCGGTATTGGTCGGGGAGGAAATTCTGCATCTGTCGGCCGGTTTTGAGAATCGGCTCGTCGGCGTAGATTTCGTTTGAGAAGCGGGCGGACTGATGGGTCCGGGCCTCGGCCATAATGCGCTCGATGAGCATCTTGATGTCCTGGTCGGCCACCGCTTCTCCTCTCCTAACGCAGCTTCGGTGACCTCATATCATAGCACAGCATCAAACAGGTGTTCGAGATACTGCTGCGTAGATAGATTTAGAACAGGAGGGCGTAGATGACGGCGATGACGACGGAGGGGAGCATATTGGCTGTGCGGAAGGTCTGAGGACGGATGAGGTTGACGCCGACGCAGAAGATGAGCATGGAGCCTACGAGCGAAAGGCTGTCGAGGGCTGCCGTAGTCATGATGGGGGAGAGTGCGCCGGCAAACAGCGTGATCGTCCCCTGGAACACGGCGACGGGCAGGGCGGAGAAAATGCAGCCGCGGCCAAGCGACGCCGTCATGGTGCAGACGATGATGCAGTCCAATGCGCCTTTCAGGGCAAGCGTTGACCAGTCACCGAGCAGACCGTCCTGGATCGATCCCACAATGGCCATGGCGCCGATACACACGGTGAGTGAAGTCGAGACAAAAGCGTTGGTGAACTCGTTATCGCCCTCGCTGCCGGTTTTGCGCTTGAGCCATTCGCCAAGGTTCTCGATGGCGGCCTCCAAGTTGATGGCCTCGCCGATGAGCGAGCCGAGGGCGAACGAGACGATGAGCATGGTGGTGCCGGTGGTCGCTAGCGCCTTCCCATCGATAAGGAGCATCTTTTGCATGGTGCCGCCAAGGCCGATAAACAGGACGCACAGCCCCGATGCTTTCATGAGCGTGTCTTGGATGCGCGGTGTAATGAAGCGGCCGCCCGCTAATCCCAAAAGACCGCCCGCAACTAAAAGCACAACGTTGATGATTGTTCCCAAGCCCGGCATGAGCCCTCCTGTATTGATGCCAACGTGGCAATCGTAGCAGAACGAAATGCGAGGTACATCGCGACTCATCTAATACGTTATATAAGTGGTATTAGGAATGATGCGCGGCATTTAAGCCTCAGGTGGTTGTCGGGACATAGGGATAGTATTCAAAGCGCAGTGTCATAAGCCGCTGTGGGGATTCAATAGCCGCGGCGATGATATTGGCATCGCGGGCACGATCAAACCCTTCGAGTTCGATCTGATACGAGACGTCTTGCATAATGTCCAGACGTCGCCAGGCCAGGAGTGTGTCGCCATCGAATTCCAAGGTCTTGCCTCCGTCTGGAGCAACGGCGTATAGACGCAGCTTGGCGGTGGTTGCAGGGTCGACAACTGTGACCTTTTTAATTTCGTTTCGAGTATTCTTGGCGCCCAACAAGGTGAGCAGTGTTGGGGCCACGACCTCGCCCGATGGCAAAAAGACGACTTCGATGGATTCAGGAAATGCGATGATAGTCGACTTGCGGACGGGCTGATTGGCGGCGGCAACTTCGATGTTCGCAGCGTCGATGACCTCTGTGTGGTCGAGCGCGGCAAGCACGCAGCAGTTACCTTCATCGATCTCTTGAGGATCAGCAAGCCCCAGACTGTCCGCGAGCTCGGGATCGTTTGGATCGGCAGCGGGCTCATTCGGCGCTTCGAGAGAAGCTGGGACGTTGTTTGTCGGCGACGGCGTGTCGCCCGCACCTGCTTCTTTGTCCGCGCTCTCTTCTTGTATGGTTGCGTTGATGGGTTCGTCGTTTGGGGGGAGCGTCTTGGCGTCAAACGCGGAGGGGAGAATTCCGATGGCTCCGGATCCGTTCCACTCCATTTCGAGAAGCGCCGGGTCGGCAAGAATGCGTTGCCTGCTTTGCGCGTGGGCATCGATTTCAATAGGGCCTGCCTCTATCCCTCGTGTAAGGCTGAGTGATCCGGCTGGCTTCTCGAAATGAGCGTCTGTGTCTTTGGTGCTGACGGCGTAGAACAGCAGGGACGCTTCTCCCGCCGCGATAACATCGGTACCGGCTTTGGTCAGCCGCAACGATGCCGTGAATGAGAGGGTGGGCTGCGCATCGTCTGCATTCGCGGCGGCGCAGCCCAGACATATACCGCCTCCTTTCTCGAAAAACGCACCGTCGAAGGCGACCTTCGCTCCGTTCGCCGAGTCATCGACCGAAGCGATGTCGATGCGCAGCTCTAAATTGCATGGATCGCCATCCGCATCGAGCACAACCGAGCGCCACGTGCAGACGGCGCACCCCGCCTGGGAGCCGTTTGCCTTGTTCGAACGCTTGATATCCACGACTATCGAGCCGTCCGTATTACGACGAAGGCATCCCGAGGTTGAGATCACGGCCTGTGCGATCGAAAAACGCTCGCACGCAATGGCGCTCGACGGATTTGGTGCGGAACTTAGGGCTACTGGTAAGGAGTCTGCCATGACGGGAGTCGCCCAAGCGGCGACAGGCGTTCCGGTTGCGAGCGCGCCGCAGAGTGCGACGACGGGCAAAAGGTTCTTCGATGCCATGGGGTCTCCTTAGCTAATTTAGTGCGGCCTGTCCGTGTTTTGTTTCTGGCTGCGTTTGATGTGCAGACCGAGGCCGGCGGTTCCCGCGCCTGCTGCTGTGGCGCCTGCTGCCAAGAGCCATCGTCTGTCGCCTGTCTGCGCCAACGGTTCCTCGCGGTCGCCGCGGTCGAGCTCCGAGAGGTCGACCGTCACTTGCGTGGCGGCCTGCGCCTGTTCTTGCTGGGCAAAGGCCATGGCTGGCCCAAACGCTAGGATGCTGACGGCGGCGGCCAGGGCGACGGCCTTATGCCGTGTGCGCACCGGGCTCGACCGTCCAGGTGATCGTCGCAACCTGATCGCCTTCGCCGGTTACGCGGAAGATGTCGCGCGTGACGCGGGCGACGTTTCCGCTTGTCTTGAGCTTGATTTTGTCCGTGCCGCCGGCAATGCCCTGGTAGCCCATGTCGAAGGCTGCATTCTTGGAAAGATCGAGGCCCGTCCCTTGCGCGGCGGCGCTGGCGTTCTGGAGCGCGCCGTCGGGGCCGACCTTAAAGTCGATGGAGTTCTGCGCGGTTCCGTCCTTGGCGTCGGCGGCAATGGTCCAGGTGTTCATGGCGTCGATCTTCATGTTGGTGACATGGATGCCGTAGGCCGAATGATTGTCGATGGTGGTCGCGTCTTCTGAGGGGCCCTGAAGCGTGCCGTCGGCCTTGGCGACGAAGGGAATAACCGTCGGAACTTTGAACTCAACGTTGTCGATCTCGGTCCTGACCATTACCTTCGTGGTTCCAACGCGCCCGGCTGCCATAGCTGGCGTCGGGGCGGCGCCCATTGCGAGCGCGAGCGCGAGCCCTGCGCCCACGACGAGCGCTCTGGCTCCGTTCATGTTCCTGGTGATGTCCATGGTCGTTCCTTTCTATTCGCCGCGGGCCGTCCCCGCGATGATTGGACGAATGCTGGTGAATTGCGTGCGGTGCCGCGTCGGCCGGAAAAGCTAGTTCTCGGCTTGCTCAACCCGCACCTTGACACGTGTCGGATTGCCGTGGCTGTCGAGGGTCTTGGCATCGAGTGCCTGGATCTCGATGTACGCCTCGCCTTCTTTGATGTCGCCGGCGGGGCACGTTTCGATTGTCTTGCCGGTCTCGACCACGCCCGATTCATAGATGGTCTCGTCGTTTTGGATCACGCGGAAACGCTGGGGAAACTTGTTGTCCTGGACGTTTTGCACGTTGACGCGCAGCTTGCCGCCTTTTTGTAGCTGGGCGACTGGTGCGACCGAGATCGTCATCATGTTGTCGCGGACGATGGCGTCGAGCTCATCTTGGATTTCCTGACGCGTTTTGCCCTCGGCCGTCGTAACCGAAGCGCCCGCCTCGGGTACGGGCTGCGACTGCCAAGCGTATAGTCCTACGGCGACAAGGGCACAGACGATGGCCAAGCAGGCAACGATGAGCTTCTTGCGACGACCCAGGCCTGCAAAGTTGGGTGGCTTCTTCGCGCTCATGCGGCATCCTTGGCGGTATAGATGCGCGCAAAGGTGGACGGGTTCGCTCCAAAGAGCATGTGAAGCATCAGGCGGCGTGAGTAGACAAGCTCGTCGAAGTCGGGAGGGAGCTCGATGTCGTGGATATGCGCGATGCGGTGGGCGAGCGCCGAGAACGACTCGGGGTCGCAGATCACATCGGTGGTAACGTGGTAGACCGTCGTATCGGGGAATGCCTCTTCGTCGAAAGGCAGGAGATGGGGATCGTCGTCGACTTCGATGGCGATGCCGTACTGGGGCCAGTAATATGCCATGGGAACCTCCCTGCTTCTGGGGCCAAAACTTCTGTCGGTTTTGGCTGTTGATGCCGACGGTATCAGCCACTACTTGACCAATTGCTGACCAAATGCTTGACGGATTGGTGTCTCCGCAGGTAAAAGGCGGCAAAAAATACTCCAACTTTTTTCAAGCGACAATCGCGCGGTCGGCGACGGCGGGGCCATATGTGTCAAAAGCATCGTCTGCCGAGGAAATCAAGCCGCTCGCCGAATTGCACGAACGTAAAAATCGCCAATTATGGAGACGGTCTCGAACACGTCGACGAAACGATGCGGTAACATCTCCCTGCAAACACTGTAGTTAGCTAAAGGGGGAGTTCGCGTGTCTGCAACCATCAAACCCTTCACCGACGAGTTCGAAGAGTATGGTCGCGATGAGTCTCGCGCATCGGGCGAGGCCTCGAGCATCTCGTTTCCGACAACGGAAGACGAGGTCCGTGCCATTTTGGAAAAGCTCCATGCCGAGCGTGTCCCGGTAACGGTTCAGGGCGCCCGAACCGGCCTTGCCGCCGGTGCCGTGCCCCACGGCGGGCATATCCTCAATACTTCCCGTATGAATCGCTACTTAGGCCTTCGCCGCGATGAACAAGGCCAATTTCTGCTGCGCGTGGAGCCGGGCGTTGTGCTCTCGGAGCTGCGCAAGCAGCTGAGCAAGAAGGTGCTGCCGACTGCTGGTTGGGACCAGGCATCGCTTGAGGCCTACGAGGAGTTCCAAGAGGCCCCCGAGCAGTTCTTTCCCACCGATCCCACCGAGGCATCTGCCTGTCTGGGCGGCATGGCGGCATGTAACGCCTCTGGTGCCCGCAGCTACGCCTACGGTCCCATGCGCCCACATATCACGGGACTCCACGTCGCGCTGGCTGATGGCGATTTGCTTGAGCTTCAGCGCGGCGAGGCTTTTGCCCAGGGCCGCCACCTGTCGCTCGTGACGGCAGTGGGCCGTACGCTCGAGCTCGATCTTCCCGGCTATACCATGCCCAAGACAAAAAATGCCTCAGGCTATTTCGTTGCGGACGAAATGGACGCCATCGACCTCTTTATCGGTGCTTGCGGCACGCTCGGCGTTATCACCGAGCTCGAGATTGCCCTGCAGGCGGCGCCTGCGGTCGTTTGGGGTGTGAGCTGCTTTTTCAATAGCGAAGACAAGGCCGTGTCCTTTACCGATTCCATGCGTCCCGTCCTGTCCCATGCGGCTGCCATCGAGTACTTCGACGCTGGCGCCCTGGATATTCTACGTCGCCAGCGCGAGCAGTCGACGGCGTTTGCCTCGCTGCCGGCGCTCGACAAAGAGGCCAAGGTCTGTGTCTACGTGGAGCTCGACTGCGATGACGAGGCCCAGGCGACCGAGGAACTGTACCACCTGGGATGGGTGCTCGAGTTTGCGGGTGGCCGCGACGATGCGACATGGGTCGCGCGCACCGAGGTTGATCGCGAGTGCCAGCGGTTCTTCCGCCATGCGGTCCCCGAGAGCGTCAACATGCTTATCGACGAGCGTCGCCGCACGGATCCCACCATCACCAAACTGGGTTCGGACATGTCGGTGCCCAATGCACGCCTTGCCGATGTCGTGGCCCTCTATCGCCGCACACTGGCCGAAAGCGGGCTTGAATCTGCTGCCTGGGGGCACATCGGTAACAACCATCTGCATGTGAACATCCTGCCGCGCGATGCGCAGGACTACCGTCGCGGTGGCGAGCTGTTTGCCCAGTGGGCTGCGGAGGTAACGGCTATGGGCGGTGCCGTTTCTGCCGAGCACGGCGTCGGCAAGATCAAGGCGGGCTTCTTAGAGACGATGTACGGTCACGAGGCCATGGTCGAGTCGGCGCGGCTCAAGCTCCAGCTCGATCCCGACGGGCAGCTGGGTCGCGGCAACCTGTTTTCGGAGAAGCTCTTGGATGAGCTTGTCCAGAAAGGGGGCGCGTGAAGATGAGCGATTTCCATATGGTGGTGTGCGTCAAGGCCGTGCCGGGCAGCACCGAGGTCAAGATGGACCCCAAGACCAATACCATCGTGCGCGATGGCAAGCAGGCGGTCATTAATCCCTTTGATGCGAGCGCTTTGGAATGCGCGCTGGCGCTGAAAGACGACTTTATCGGCTTTGGCATGGACGTGCGCGTAACGGTGGTGTCGATGGGCATCCCCGCGACCGAGTCGCTGCTGCGCGACTGCATCGCCCGCGGTGCCGACGACGCGCTGCTGCTGACCGATCGCGCCTTTGCAGGTGCCGATACCCTGGCGACCACCTATGCCCTCAAGTGCGGCATCGAGGCGCTCGACGAGGACTTCGACCTGCTCATCTGCGGCAAGATGGCGGTGGATGGCGATACGGCCCAGATTGGTCCCGAGCTTGCCGGTGCCTTTGAGATTCCCTGCGTGACCGACGTGAGTTGCGTGCAGAGCGCGGGCTTTACGACCTGTGGCTCGCTGGCGCTCATTCACGGATGCGATGCCGGCGAGGAGACGGTGTATCTTGAGATGCCGTGCGCGATGACGACTGCCAAGGAGATTGGCCAGTTGCGTATGCCGAGTATTGCCGGTATTCGCGCGGCGGAGGAGGCGGACGTGCGCGTGGTCAGTGCCGCCGACGTGAACGCCGACCCCGCGCGTTGCGGTCTTGCCGGGTCGCCGACACAGGTCGTGCGCTCGTTTGTGCCCGACCGTGACCAAACGTGCGAGGCCGTTGAGGGAACGGCGTCCGAGCAGGCGGTAAAACTTGCCAAGATTATCGAGGGGATGGCATAGATGAGCTGACTGATTATCGATAGCGAAACCTGTATCGGCTGCGGTCGCTGCGTTCGTGCCTGTGCCTCGGGCGGCATCGTAGTGGAAGGCGAGCGACCCAACCGATGCGCCCATGTAACCGACGGCTGCATCCTATGCGGTGGGTGTGTCGACGCCTGCCCTGTCAACGCTATCTCGATCGAGCGTGACGAGGCTGCTGGTGCGGTGGACCTTGATGCATATCGAGACATTTGGGTATTCGCGCAGACCGACGAGCGCGATACGGTGACTCCCGTTGCCTATGAGCTTATGGGCAAGGGGCGCGAGCTTGCCGATGCTCGCGGCTGCCGTCTGGTGGCACTGGTCGGCATGAGCCCCGAGGGCTCGCTCGGGGACCTGGAGCATCTGGTTTGCGCGGGCGCCGACGAAGTCCTGGCCTGTCGCGACGAGCGCCTGCGCCAAAACGATGCGGAGGTCTACGCCCGCTTGATCTGCGATTTGGTAGCCGAACGCAAACCCGAGGCCATCCTATACGGTGCGACCGCTTTTGGTCGCGAACTGGCACCCGGCGTTGCCGTGCGTTTGCAGACGGGCCTTACGGCTGACTGCACCGTACTTTCGATGGATACAGAGACGGGACTGCTGCAACAGACGCGTCCGGCGTTTGGCGGCAACCTGATGGCCACCATCATTTGCCCCAACCACCGTCCGCAGATGGCAACGGTGCGCCCCGGTATCTTTAAGGCTCCCGACTTCGACTACGGCCGCTCTGGCACGATCACCCAGATATCGCTTGCGGATGATGCTAAGGCTCGTGTCGAGATCTCGATTCCCGCCGAGGAGTGGGGACAGCAGCCCTCGATCGCCAATGCCGAGCGCCTGGTCGTGGTGGGTCGCGGCATTGGTTCCAAGAAAAACCTGCCGCTGATGCGAAGGCTCGCCGAGGCCCTGGGAGCCGAGCTCGGCTGCACGCGACCTGTCGTGGAGGCCGGCTGGTTGGAGTATCGCCATCAGATTGGCCAGACGGGTGTATCGGTCTCGCCCAAGCTCCTCGTGAGCATCGGTGTCTCGGGTGCCATCCAGCATCTCGCCGGCATCGGTGGGGCGGAGTGCGTTGTCGCCATCAACGAGGACCCAGATGCCCCCATTTTTGGTGCTGCCCAGTACAAGGTTGTTGGGGACGCCGTCGAGGTTGTCGAGGAGCTGCTGGCCCAGCTTGAGCGCTAGGCGCGCGCCAGCCAGTCGCGCATCTCGTCCTTTAGACGGCTCCAGGTTGCCTGCGTGGCGGGATCGGTAAAGGGGCGCACAATGCCAAAGGGTGCGTCGAGCAGGCGGTAGATATCGCCCTGCTCGCGCGCCAGCGCGCGGCTTGCCGGATAGACGAGCTCAAACATAAAGCAGATAAGCCCCACCAGGTAGTCCGCCGGCTCGTTGCGCTCGTCGCGCGCGACGCACCGATGCTCGTCAAAGGCGGCAAGCGTCGGTACCGAAAAGCGACTTGCTAGAAACGCGTCCTCATCCACTTTAAGGATGGTGTCGACGGTGCTGTCGGCGATGGTGCGCATAATGTCGATCTTGTCACCATCGCGCACGATATCGCAGAAGCTCCGCGTGCGCTCGTCGAGCTGCGCGGGTAGACGGAAATCGCTGTGATAGGCAATGCTCGCTCGGATGAGCTCATCTTCTGCCGGGTCATCGATAAAGTCGCGAATGCTCGTTACGGCGGGTGCATCGGCGGGATTCTCGCCAAAGAGGACCTCGATGCCCAGCGCCGCATGGCTCATGCTCTCGGCGTCCTTAAAGGTGTCCCAGCGTCGCAGCTGCTCAAAGCGGCCCATATCGTGTAGCAGGCCGCAAAGCCATGCCAGGTCAATATCTTCTGACGACCAGCCCTGCTCGCGCGCTACGGCATCGCATGCCTCGGCCACGTGGTACGTATGCTCGATTTTGAGCGCGATGCGTGGGTTGGTGGCGTCGTAGGCATCGGTGTAGCTTTTGAAGGCCGCGCGCGCCCGGTCTCGATCGATAGCTGTCATAATGACTTCCTAAAAAGTTGTGTCTTTCGATCCGGTGGCAATTGTAGGTGAACTCGGTTGCTGCCGGATGATGATTCTGCCGTGTCGCTACATGCGGCTCGGAGACCTTGTCAGGATGAGAAACGTATGGTGCTCAAAATCGTTAGAACCGTCTGGCCAGTGATGCTTACCTATGTTGCAATAGGCGCGCCGTGCGGAATGATCATGGGGCAGACGGGAATGGAGCCCTGGATGGTCTTTGCTCTAAGCAGTACGTTTGTGACGGGCAGCGGCCAGTTTATGATCTGCAACCTGTGGCTGGCGGGTGTGCCTGCAGCATCGATCGTCGCGAGCGTTGCCGCCATCTCCTCGCGTTTTGCGCTTTACTCGGCATCGATCGCACCGCATCTGAGGGGTGCCTCGAAGCGTCAGACGCTGGCTGTTGCCGCGACACTTACCGAGGAGGCGTATGGCATCTCGCTTGCCAAGTTGGTTGAAGGGGAGGATTGGGGCCCGCGCGAGTCCTTTGTGCTCAACGTGATCCTCATCGCAACATGGGGCGTTTCGTGTACGATGGGCGCCATCGTCGGCGCCGTTGTCGATGTTCCCACCGCCATTGCAGCCTTTGTCTGCACCTCGCTCTTTATCTGCCTGCTCTTTTCGCAGCGGCTGTCGCGCGGCAACGTTGTCGCGGCGGTTTCGGGCGCGGTGTCCGTCGCCGTATGCAAGTTCTTGGGCCTCGCGAATATTGCCGTGCCGGCAAGCGTCGTGGTCGGCATTGCCATTGCGCTGGCGTGCGATGCTGTATTTGACGGAAGAGGTGCCCGCGATGCCCGCTAACGAGTTCTTGGTTCTGTGGCTGTCGTCGTGGGCTGCTATCGCGTTCTTTCGCATCGCGCCGGCGTTCGCCTTGCGCGGGCGGACCCTGTCGCCCCGCATTACCGAGGCCCTGGGCTATATCCCGCCCGCTGCCTTTGCCGCGCTGGTCGCCAACGACTTGGTGAGCCCCGGCGCGTTCGACGCGGGACTCTGGCCTGCCTTGGTTCCCTGGATTGCGGCCACCGGCGTCGTGGCGGTGGCAATCAAGACAAAGTCGATGTTGTGGTGCTGCGTTTCGGGCATCGTGTTCTATATCGTTTTGAGCCTCGTATAGGAGCAGGACGCGTTATCGTCCCAGCTTAACGAATCGAATTTCTCACCGAGGCGGTCTGCTTCTTCTGGTACCATGGTCAAACTTTACTGTAGCAAAGCGTGACGTGGGCTTTTGTTCTGCGTCAGCGGAAATGGGGGTTTCATGGCACAGGAAGCGACCGCCAACGAGCAAAAGAAATTCAAGGTCCCGCGTATCCCGGGCGACATCATGATCTATCCGATGATCGTCGGCCTTTTGCTCAATACCTTCTGCCCGCAGGTCTTTGAGGTCGGCGGCTTCTTTACGGCTGCCTGCCGCGGCGGCTCCAACACCATCGTTGCCGCGATCTTGCTGTTCGTGGGCGCCGGCATCAGCTTTAAGTCCACGCCGGGCGCCATCAAGACCGGCATCGTCGTGCTGATTCCCAAGCTGGTCGTCGCAGCGGCTCTCGGCCTAGGCGTGGCATATTTCTTTAACGACAACTTCCTGGGTCTGAGCTCCGTGTCTATCATCGGCGGCATTACGTTTTGCAACATGGCGCTCTATACGGGCATCATGGGCGAGTTCGGCGATGAGTCCGAGCAGGGCGCCGTCGGTATCCTGTTCTTTACGGCCGGCCCCGCCGTCACGATGATCATCCTTGGTGTTTCGGGTCTTGCCAACATCCCTGTCGGTACTATCATCGGCTCCATTTTGCCGCTCGTTATCGGCATGGTTCTGGGCAACCTGTTCCCGTTTATCAAGAACCTGCTGGTTCCCGGCGCCAATCCCGCGATCGCTGTAATTGGTTTTCAGCTCGGTGCGTCCATGAGCCTGTCGAGCTTCATCGCCGGTGGTATTTCCGGCATCTTGCTGGGCCTTGTCACGCTGTTTGTCGTCGGTCCCATCACCTTTGCGTTCGAGCGCCTGTGCGGTGGTAACGGCAAGGCTGCCGTGGCTTGTTCCACCATCGCCGGCACGGCTATGACCACGCCGGTTGCTCTCGCCGAGGTCGCGCCGCGCTACGCCGAGCTTGCGTCCACCGCGTACGCCCAGATCGCCACTGCCGTTATCATCACGGCAATCATGGCTCCGATTCTGACCGGCTGGGTCGACAAGAAGTTCTGCCAGGGCAAGGAGGACCTGTCGCCTGCCGGTGTCGAGGCCATCGAGGAGGCCGTCGCGACCGACATCGATGGCGAGTAACGGCCGTTACCGATAATTGATTCCGGCGTGCAATTCGCGCCGTCCGAGCGCCCGAACAGAAACTGTTTTGCAGTGATGTTCGGGCGCTTTGCTATGATTCCCTTTACCCCTGCGGAGTAAAGGGGTGTTTATTGCCCTGATTCGAATTGGGCGATTCTGACCATTCGGATATTGAAGGGATGGCGTCTAGTGGTTAAGGCACTCAAGATTGAGATATTCCTGCTATGCATGATTATTCTTATCGGACTTGCCGTACGAAGCCGTCGCTCCCTGTTCTCGAGCACCCAGCAGCTTTTGTTTAGCATGCTGGGCTACACGTCTGCTGCCTACATTTTCTTCGATATGATCTGGATGCTCTCGGACGGCGTGAGCACTTCTGTAGGCATCACGGCCAACTGGATTTCCAACGCGGTTTCGTTTTCGCTCTTTGCCATCGCGTGTCTCATTTGGTTTATCTATTCCGAGACGATGCAGGGCTCTCGCCTTGTGACCTCGCGCTATAGGGTGGTGCTTGTAACGTTGCCTACGGCTCTGGTGGTCGTGCTGGCATTTACCAGCTACTGGACGCACGCTATGTTCTATATCGATGCGCGGGGCGTGTATCGTCGCGGAGCGCTTTATATGATTCAGCCTATCGTTAGCTACTGCTACGTCATATATACGTCCTTGCATGCCTTTATTCAGGCTCGAAAAGTCGAAAGCCTGCAAAAGAAGGCCATTTATCGCACCCTCGCCTTTTTTGCGGTTCCCGCTCTGGTGGGCGGTACCTTTCAGATCGTATACTCGGTGCCTGGCCTTTGTGTCGGCATAATGATTAGCATGTTGCTGCTCTATATCATCTGCCAGGAGCAGCTCATCTCGACCGACCCGTTGACTGGCCTCAACAATCGCAACCGTTTTGAGACCTATATGCTGTCGCTCTTCTCAAATGTGGATCAGGCCGAAGATGTATATCTGCTTATGATGGACGCTGACGGCTTTAAGCAGATTAACGATCGCTATGGACATGTGGAGGGTGACCATGCTCTTCAGGTAATATCCGCTGCGCTCAAAGAGGTCTGCTCGGCGTCTGGTGGCTTTATCGCGCGTTATGGTGGCGATGAGTTCGTGGTGCTCCAAAAGGCAGCGGCGGAACAGGACATCATACGTCTGTGCGCGGCAATCAACGACGAGCTCGCGCGCGCCGAGGTGCCGTATCTGTTGCGGATGTCCATCGGCTACGCACGGGTCGGTGACGGCGTCGATACCTGGCAAGACTTGCTTCGCGCTGCCGACGCGGAGCTCTACCGCGTCAAGGCCGAGAAAAAGAAGGCCGGCGTCCAGATACGCTAGGAAAAGGGTCGCACGCTTGCGTGCGTGGCGGCCCTCAGCTCATCGATGTATTCCATTAAGCTAAAGTGTGCGAACGCCCTCCCTAAAAAGGCGAGCTTGCTAGGCTTTTTTGGGTTTGTTGACGATGATGATGCCGCCGCAGACCAACAACAGGGCAACGATGACGGTAACGGGGCTCGTGCCAGCGCCCTCGCCGAGCAGCAGTGCGCTCAACAGCACGCCAAAGACCGGGTTCATAAAGCCAAAGACCGACACGCGGCTGACGGGGTTGACGGCGAGCAGGCGGGACCACAGCGAGTAGGCGACCGCGGAGATAAGCGCCATGTAGATGATGAGCGCGATGGCGGGGGCGATTTCGGTGGGGGACAACGTGCCGCCCATCAAAAACCCGATGGCGGTAAGGACCACGCCACCGACTAAAAACTGCCAGCCGGCGAGCAAGACGCCGTCATGCTCGCGCGAGAAGATGCCAATGAGGCAGGTCGACAGGGCGCCCGCAACAGTGGAGGCCAAGATAAATCCCTCGCCGTCGAGCGTAAAGCCAAAGGTGCCATCCGCGCCCGAAAGGTTGACGAGCGCGACACCGGCAAAGCCCAGTACGCAGCCGAGCACTTTGGCCGCATCGAGCTTTTCGGTGCGAAACGCCAGGGCGGCAAAGAGGATGGCTAGGAAGTTGGCGCTGGCCTCGATGATGGAGCTCGACATGGCGCTGGCGCGCGAGAGGCCCAGATAGAAAAAGAAGTACTGACCGATGGTCTGAAAGAGCGACAAGATAAAGATGGGCTTGATATCGCGTACCTGTGGGACGAGCGGGCGGCGCTGGGCCGCACTCATACCGGCGATAACCAGGATACCGGCAAGCGTGAAGCGCAAACCTGCAAAGAGCAGTTGCGAGGCGCTATCGTGCGCGGGGATGCCAAAGAGCTCGTAACCGATCTTGATGCAGGGGAAAGCCGACCCCCAGAGCGCACAGCAGACGAGGCAGCCCAGGACGAGTCCGGGCAGGGTGGCGAGATACGGCTTGCGGCTTTCCATGATGTCCTTCCTACATGCGCGAAGTAAAAAAGAACCCGCCACCGGATGTGTCGGTGGCGGGTGTTGTTACCCGAAGGGATTGTACCTGATGGGAAAGGTTTAAGCGAAGTAGGCCACGCCGCTCTCAAAGATCGGCATGAACTTATCGCCGGGGACATGCTCGGGCACGTTACGGTACAGGTTGTCGCCGCGACGCTCGGCATGGCCCATCTTGCCCAGGACGCGGCCGTCGGGGCTCGTGATGCCCTCGATGGCGAGTGCGGAGCCGTTGGGGTTGACGGAGAGATCCATGCTGGGCTTGCCGTTCTCGCCCACGTACTGCGTGGCGACCTGGCCGTTGGCGATCAGCTGGGCGAGCACTTCGTCATTGGCGACAAAGCGGCCCTCGCCGTGGCTGATGGCGACGGTGTAGGGGTCGTCCAGGCTGCACTGCGACAGCCACGGGGACAGGTTGGACGAGATGCGGGTGCGCACCAGGCGGCTCTGATGGCGACCGATGGTGTTGAACGTCAACGTGGGCGCATCGGGCGTGGCATCGACGATGTCGCCGTAGGGCACCAGGCCGAGCTTGATCAGGGCCTGGAAGCCGTTGCAGATGCCCAGCATCAGGCCATCGCGGGCCTTGAGCAGGTCGCGGACTGCCTCGGTGACCTCGGGAGCGCGGAAGAACGCCGTGATGAACTTGGCGGAGCCATCGGGCTCGTCGCCGCCCGAGAAGCCGCCGGGGATCATGACGATCTGGCTCTGGCGAATACGGCGGGCGAGCTCGTGGGTGCTCTCGGCGACGGCCTCGGGCGTGAGGTTGTTGATCACGAAGGTGTCGGCCTCGGCACCGGCGGCACGGAAGGCGCGGGCGCTGTCGTACTCGCAGTTGTTGCCGGGGAACACGGGGATGATCACGCGCGGGCGGGCGATCTTGGCGCCGCCGTACACGTGGATATCCTTGGCGCGGAAGTCGATGGTCTCGACCTCGGGGGTCTCGCCGGCGCTGCGGTAGGCGAAGACGCCCTCGATGCCGCTCTCCCAGGCCTCCTGGAGCTCGGCGAGCTCGATGACCTCGGAGCCGGTGTCGATGACATAACCCTCGACGGTGGTGCCCAGGGGCTCGACGACAACGCCGTCGGCGACCTCGGGCAGCTCGGCGTCATCGGCGAGCTCGACGATAAAGCTACCGTAGAGCGGGGTGAAGAGGCTCTCCACGTCCACATCCTCGGCAAGCTCGATACCGATCTGGTTGCCGACGCACATTTTAAAGAGGCTCTCGGCGCCGCAGCCGTAGCCGGGCGTGGAGATGGCCAGGGCGTTGCCGTTGGCGGTGAGCGCCTCGACGGCGTCAAACGCGGCGAGCAGCTGCTGGGCGTCGGGGCGGTAATCCTCGCCGTAGGTGGCGGGGGCGATGCGGACGACGCGGTGCGTCAGACCCTTGAACTCAGGGGAGACGGCGCGCGCCGCGCGGCCCACGGCCACAGCGAAGCTGATCAGAGTCGGCGGAACGTTGAGCTCGCCGGCCTCGTCCTCAAACGAGCCGCTCATGGAATCCTTGCCACCGATGGCGCCGGCACCCAGGTCGACCTGGGCCATGAGAGCGCCCAGGACGGCTGCCGTGGGCTTGCCCCAGCGCTCGGCCTCGGTGCGCAGACGCTCGAAGTATTCCTGGAAGGAGAGATAGGCGCGCTTGTGCTCAAAGCCGGCAGCCACGAGCTTGGCGATGGACTCGACCACGGACAGGTAGGCGCCCGCAAACTGGTCGGCCTCCATCAGGTAGGGGTTGAAGCCCCATGCCATGGCGCTCGCCGTGGTGGTCTCGCCGTCCACGGGGAACTTGGCGACCATGGCAGAGCTCGGGGTGAGCTGGGTCTTGCCGCCAAAGGGCATGAGTACGGTCGCGGCACCGATGGTGGAGTCGAAGCGCTCGGAAAGGCCCTTGTTGGAGGCGACGTTGAGGTCGGTGACCAGCGAGGTCATACGCTCGGCAAGCGTGGTGCCGGCCCAGCTGGGCTGCCACACGCTACGGGCGCACACGTGGGCGACCTGGTGCTTGGGTGCACCGTTGGAGTTGAGGAACTCGCGGGATAGGTCGACGATGGCGACGCCGTTCCAGGCCATGCGCATGCGCGGCTCGGCGGTAACCTCGGCGATAACGGTCGCCTCCAGGTTCTCCTCGGCAGCGTAGCCCATGAACTCTTCGACGTCACCATCGGCGACGGCGCAGGCCATGCGCTCCTGGGACTCGGAGATAGCGAGCTCGGTGCCGTCCAGGCCGTCGTACTTCTTGGTCACGGTATCAAGGTCGACATACAGGCCGTCGGCAAGCTCGCCTACGGCGACCGAGACACCGCCGGCGCCAAAGTCGTTGCAGCGCTTGATCAGACGGCAGGCATCGCCGCGGCGGAACAGGCGCTGCAGCTTGCGCTCGACCGGGGCGTTGCCCTTCTGGACCTCGGCGCCCGATGTCTCGATGGACTCGGTGTTCTGGGTCTTGGAGGAGCCGGTGGCACCGCCGATGCCGTCACGGCCGGTGCGGCCGCCCAACAGGATGATCTTGTCGGTGGGGGCGGGGCACTCGCGACGCACGTGGTTTGCCGGGGTAGCGCCCACGACGGCGCCGACCTCCATGCGCTTGGCGACGTAGCCGGGGTGATAGAGTTCGTTGACCTGACCGGTGGCAAGGCCGATCTGGTTGCCGTAGCTGGAGTAGCCGGCGGCAGCAGTGGTCACGAGCTTACGCTGCGGCAGCTTGCCCTCGAGCGTCTCGGACACGGGGACGGTGGGGTCGCCGGCGCCGGTGACGCGCATGGCCTGATACACATAGCTGCGGCCCGAGAGCGGGTCACGGATAGCGCCGCCCACGCAGGTGGCGGCACCGCCGAAGGGCTCGATCTCGGTCGGGTGGTTGTGGGTCTCGTTCTTAAAGAGGAACAGCCAGTCCTGGTCCTCGCCATCGACATCGACCTTCACCTTGACGGTGCAGGCGTTGATCTCCTCGGACTCATCGACATCGGTCATTACGCCGGTCTTCTTAAGGTACTTAGCGCCGATGGTGCCCATGTCCATGAGGCAGACGGGCTTGGCGTCGCGGCCGAGTTCGTGGCGCATCTCCATGTAGCGGTCGAAGGCCTGCTGCACCACGGCGTCGTCGATCGTCACGTCATCCAGGACGGTGCCGAAGGTGGTGTGGCGGCAGTGGTCGGACCAATAGGTGTCGATCACGCGGATCTCGGTGATGGTGGGGTCGCGGTCCTCATCGCGGAAGTACTGCTGGCAGAAGGCGATGTCCGCCTCGTCCATGGCAAGGCCGCGCTCGGAAATAAAGGCGGCAAGGCCGGCCTCGTCGAGCTCGCGGAAGCCGTCGAGCACCTCGACGGGCTGGGGCTCGGGGGTCTCCATGTACAGCGTCTCGGGCAGGTCGAGCGAGGCGATGCGCGCCTCGACGGGGTTCACCACGTAGCGCTTGATGGCATCGATGGCGGCTTCGTCCAGAGCGCCCGAGATCATATAGACCTTGGCGGAGCGCACGGCGGGGCGCTCGCCCTGGCTGATGAGCTGCACGCACTCGCTGGCGGAGTCGGCGCGCTGGTCAAACTGGCCAGGCAGGAATTCGACGGCAAAGACGGCGCCATCGCTTGCGGGGAGCTCGTCGTAGGTCACATCGACCTGGGGCTCGCTAAAGACGGTCGGCACGCAGGAGCGGAAAAGCTCCTCGTCGATGCCCTCGACGTCGTAGCGGTTGATGATCCTCAGGGCCTCGATGCCCTTGATGCCGAGAATTTCGGTCAGCTCGCCCTTGAGCTGCTGAGCCTCGACGTCGAACCCGGGTTTCTTCTCCACGTAGATACGAGAGACCATTGGTTCCTGCCTTCCTGATCGGTTGGGCGTACGGTACGGTATGCGGCAGCGGTCGGTTTGCGGGGTCTGCCCTGCGGTCGCCTTGAGCCACATGTTTGTAAACCTCACTATGATACGACAGCTCGCGGCGCGTTGAGGACGGCGAGGGTGCTACAGTGAAGCGCAAACAAGAGAAAGGCATCACATGGCATTCGTTTCGCTCGCCATCATCGCACTCGTGGCCTTTGCGAGTCCTTTTATCGCCTCGGCGATTCCCGGAAAACCCGTTCCCGAGACGGTCTTTTTGCTCGTGCTCGGCGCGGTGCTGGGACCCCATATGCTCGGCGTCATCCATGTAGATGCTGAGGTCTCGCTTGTGTCCGAGCTGGGCCTGGCCTTTTTGTTCCTGCTTGCCGGCTTTGAGATCGACCCCAAGAGCATCACGGGCGTCGAGGGGCGCTACGGCTTGGCGACGTGGGCCGTCACGTTTGGTATCGCCTGGCTTGCCGTGCGCTTTACCCCGTGGTTCTCGGTCAGTCATTTCGACGGTATCGCCGTGACGCTTGCCCTCACTTCGACGGCGCTCGGCACGCTCGTGCCCATCATGCGTGAGCGCTCGCTCACTGGCACGCGTGTGGGCGACTCGATTCTCGCGTATGGCACCTGGGGTGAGCTCGGCCCTGTGCTCGCCATGTCGGTGCTGCTGTCTGCCCGCACTGGCATCCAAACGCTCGTAATCCTTGGCTTGTTTGCGGTGGTTTGCGTGTTGCTGGCTGTGGTCCCAAGCCGCTCCAAGCGTGTCGGCAGCCGCTTCTTTGCGTTTGTCGAGGAACGCGCCGATACCACGTCGCAGACCTTCGTGCGCCTGACGGTGCTCATCCTGGTTACACTCGTGGCGTTCTCGGCCGTCTTTGATCTCGACATTGTGTTGGGTTCTTTTGCCGCCGGCTTTGTCTTGCGCTACATCATCCCCGAGGGCAACCATACGCTCGAGACCAAGCTCGACGGCCTGGCCTACGGCTTTTTGATTCCGGTGTTCTTTACCGTATCGGGCGCAAAGATCGACCTGACGGCCGTGGCGTCGCGCCCGGGTCTGCTCGTGGGCTTTATCGTGGCGTTGTTGATTATTCGTGCCGTGCCCATACTTATTTCTATGAGCATTTGTCCTGCGACGCGCGATGTGTCGGCGTATGGTCGCATTACCGTGGCCCTGTACTGCACCACGGCCCTGCCGATCATCGTTGCCGTGACAAGCGTTGCCGTCAACGCGGGCGCGCTGTCGCAAGACATCGCGTCGGTTATGGTTGCCGCCGGCGCCATCACGGTGTTCTTGATGCCATTGCTCGCGCAGCTCTTCTACCGCGTGGTGGATGCTGCGCCGGTCGCCGCCGTGGCAGAAGTTGCCGAGCATCCATCCGATGCGCTCGACATCCTGCGCGCCCATCACGATTTGGCGAGCCTGCTCGCACGTGAGCACGAGCTGCTGACTTCGCATGGCCATGGTCGCGTATTCGAGGGCTTGCCTACGCTCGATACGATTGCCGAGCGTCTTTCCGCCGAGGCGGCGAGCGGCCACATCGATGCCCGCATCGTGGACGCGGCGCATCTTCTTGCCGATAAGACCTATGGTGATGAGGTCGACCCGTCCGAGCTGACCCCGCGCGAGCGTCGCCGCCTGGAGCGCGCCAAGCTCGCCGTGCGCGAATACCGCCGCCGCATGTTGGAGCTCTATGCAAGAGAAGAAGCCGAGGACGACGACGGCAAGTAGTCGATACTCTCTCGGGGAAGCCGCGTCCCGCTTTGAAGGCTCGGAACGGGATGTGGTTTCCGAAACGGGGGCCGTTGGGAAACTGTGTCCCGGAATGGGCGCTCAGAGTGGGATGCAGTTTCCGCGAGAGACCCGTTGCGGAAACGGTATCCCAGAATCGGCGTTCAAAACGGGGCACTCTTTCCGAAACATGGCCCTGAGGGAAGCTGCGTCCCGGTCTGAGTCGGAATTCCGGGACACAGCTTCCCTTTCAAACAGAAGAAGGCGCGCTGCCTGCAGTTGATGCAGACGGCGCGCCTTCTTTGTTGGACTATGTTGAGGCTGGGAGCTGAGGCTTGTGGTCCCTTAAGAGCGGGCGGCTCCGTCGACGGGGAGCACGGCGCCCGTGACGTAGGAGGACATGTCGCTCGCCAGGAAAACAAAGGCGTTGGCGACATCCTCGGGCTCGCCCATGCGACCCAGCGGAATGGTGGCGACGATGGGCTTAATAACCTCTTCGGGCAGGTTGGCGACCATATCGGTTTTGGTTACGCCGGGTGCAACGGCATTGACGCGAATGCCCACGGGGGCGAGCTCGCGCGAGAGCGACTGGACCATGCCGTTGACGGCGAACTTGGACGTGGGGTAGCCGACGCCGGAGGGCTGACCGTACTTAGCGACCATCGAGCTCGTGGTGGTGATGGTGCCGCCGTGGCCGGCCTCGGTCATGATCTTGGCGGCAGCCTGGTGGCCATTAAAGACGGCGACGACGTTGAGGTCCATAACCTTAGCGAACTCCTCGGCCGTGTAGTCCAAAAGGGGTGAGCGCTGGGAGATGCCGGCATTGTTGACGACCGTGTCCAAGCCGCCCATGTCGGATGCAGCCTGGGTAAAGGCCTCGGTCACGGCTTCGAGTGAGGTGAGGTCGCAGGAGCGGCCCCAGACCTTGGCGTCGGGATAGGCGGCTGTCAGCTTCTCAACGGCCGCATCGGCGGTCTCTTGACGCGAGCCAAAGACAGTGACGGAGGCGCCCTCCTCGATAAAACGGCAGGCGATGGCATAGCCGATACCGCGCGTGCCTCCGGTGATGATTGCTTTCTTGCCCTCGAGCAACATGGTATTTCCTCTCATCGCGGGCGGACATTCGCAGCACAGCGTAGCCGTAACCGGAATCGGCCGTGTTTGCATATCGGTGAACGGTAGCCCGCGTTACCGATGAGCGGCTCGCGCAAATGTGCCCTGTCGTTGTGCTTAGGGCAGGAGACAAAAAGGCTCCCATCCCACATCGGACGGGAGCCCTTCGAGCAAATGCGTTGTGGGGTGTAAACCGAACTAGTTGGCCATGACGCCTTCGGTCCAGGCCTCAACGTCCTCGATGCGCAGGACGTTGGCGACCTCGGCTACGCAGTCGACGCCGGCAAGCTCGGCGGTGGCAGCCTGGACGTCCTTCTCGAGCGCGCGGTGCGTCAGGAAGATGACCGAGCAAGTATCGCTGGCGCCCGACTTGCCGTCCTCGACCTGGTTGATGAGCGAGATCGAGATGTTGTGCTTGGCAAAGATGTCGACCGTCTCGGACAGGGCACCCACGCGGTCGGCGACCTTCAGGCGCACATAGTACTTAGTCTGGAGCTCGTCCATGGGCTTAAAGGCGAGGTTGTGACCATAGGGCTCAATCTCGGGCAGCGGAGCCACGCCGCGGCTGATCTGCTCGGAGAGCGACAGGATATCGCCCACGACGGCGCTCGCGGTGGGGAAGGAGCCTGCGCCGGCACCGTAGAACATGGTTTCGCCCACGGCGTCACCCACCACGTAGACGGCGTTCATGGCGCCGTTGACCTTGGCGAGCATATGGTCTGCCGGGATGAGCGTGGGATGCACGCGGACGTCGACGCCGGCGTCGGTGTTGCGTGCGATCCCCAGCAGCTTGATGGTGTAGCCGAGCTCGCGGGCCTGGGCAATGTCCTCGGCGCCGATGGTACGGATACCCTGCTGGTAGACATCGTCGGTGGTCACGCGGGTGCCAAAGCCGATGGAAGCGAGGATTGCCGCCTTGCTGGCGGCGTCGAAGCCGTCGACGTCGGCGGACGGGTCGGCCTCGGCATAGCCCTTTGCCTGGGCGTCGGCGAGCACGTCAGCGTAATCGGCGCCCTCGGCGTCCATGCGCGACAGGATGTAGTTGGTGGTGCCGTTGAGAATGCCAGCGATGGTCAGGATCTTGTTGCCCACCAGGTCGTGCTCGAGCGTGCTGACAATGGGGATGCCACCGCCGCAGCTGGCCTCGCACTTAATCTGCACGCCGCACGCGCGCGCCTTCTCGGCGAGCGTCTCGACATGACGGCCCAGCAGGGCCTTGTTGGCAGAGACGACATGCTTGCCGTTCTCGAAGGCGGTGGTGAAGATTTCGGTCGCGGGGTGCTCGCCGCCGATGAGCTCGACGACGATATCGACGGCGGGGTCGGTGACGACGTCGTGCCAGTCGCTCGTAAAGGCCTCGCGCTCAATACCGGCGGCTTCGGCCTGCTCCCGGGCAAGCGCGCAGGCGCGGGTCAGCTTAAGGTCGATGCCGTAGGCGGCCAGGTACTCATCGTGGTGGCTTTTGATCAGACGGGCCACGCCGCCGCCGACGGTTCCCAGACCGATGAGGCCGACGTTCACGGTGCGCAGGGGTTCGCTCATAGATAGCTCCTTCGTGCATCTTATGGATGGATTAACCGCTTAAAGGTTGAGTGCATTCTAGCGTGAAGTGCGGGCGCGTGCTTGCCTGGCAGCGGGAGCAGCACAAAACGGCACCCCCGAAACGCTGCGGAAACATTGGAAACACGCTTGCTACAAACGAACTTCCGTAACAAACTGTCAACGTTTGCACCATAAGGTTTGCCCTGTGCGACTGGGGCATGCAGGCGCTCGTCGGCCCCGTCACGACTGGTGCCGCCGTCGCCGTCTCGGGCGAGATCGCCGACGATATGCTCATGACCCCGTTTTCGGCTGACGATGAGAAGAATGCCGACTTCGTCAAGGCCTATAAGGATGCCTACGACGAGACGCCCAACCAGTTTGCCGCCGACGCTTACGATTGCGTCCACGCCATCGCCGAGGCTATCGATAGGGCGGGGATTGACATTTCGGCCGACGGTGCCGACATTGCCGGCGACCTTGCCAAGGCCATGCGCAAGATCAAGATCGAGGGCCTGACAGGCGAGCTCACGTGGAACGACGAGGGCCAGGTCGAAAAGCCCGCCACGGCCTATGTGATTCAGGGCGGCAAGTACATCGCCGCCTAAGTGCGCATAAAGCGCGACCGGTGAGGCTGTTTTATTCAGGGCAGGGACGCCTGTAACAGAATGGAAACATTACTTTTACATAATAAAGTGGCTAAACTGCATAAAACAATAGAAATACGCAGAATTATGGATAAATCAACAAAACAAAAGAAAAGTTGAAATAATCACCACTTTTCTCAACTAAAGCGTCTACTATTTTGCGAACGCCGAACACGGCGAAGGATGGCCTGTCGGGCAACCGAAACCCGACGAGATTTGAGAGGAGAGCCGCATGTCGAGCCTCACCGGTAAGTCATTGAACCCTGTTATGAATCGCAGGAGCGTTATCGCGAGCGCAGCAGGTCTGGGGGCGATGTCCATTCTAGCTGGCTGCTCCTCCAACGGCGGCGACAGTGGTTCCGCTTCGGGCGACGCTTCGTTTAAGATCGGCACCATCGGCCCGCTGACCGGCGCCAACGCGTCCTACGGCAAGTCCGTTACCCAGGGCGTCGAGCTTGGCTGCAAGGATTTCTCGACCAAGGAGCTGCCGCTTGCCAGCAAGGCCGAGGACGACCAGGCCGATGGCGAGAAGGCCGTCAACGCCTTCAACACCCTGCTCGACTGGGGCATGCAGGCCCTCGTCGGTCCGACCACCACGGGTGCGTCGGTTGCCGTTGCCGCCGAGTGCGGTAACGACCCCAAGACGTTCATGATCACCCCGTCCGCATCCTCCGAGGACGTCACCGACGGCAAGGATTGCGTCTTCCAGGTTTGCTTCACCGACCCCAACCAGGGTGTCAACGCTGCCAAGTTCCTGGCGCAGAAGTATGCGGACGAGAAGTTCGTGCTGTTCTATAACTCCGGCGACGCCTATTCTTCGGGCATCGCAGATTCCTTTAAGGCCCAGGCCGCTGAGTCCAAGCTCGAGATTGTCGACGAGGAGACCTTTAAGGACGACTCCGCCACGAGCTTTACCAACCAGCTGACCAAGGCCAAGCAGGCCGGCGCCACCATGATCTTTGCGCCGATCTACTACACGCCGGCGTCCGTCCTGCTCAAGAACGCCAAGGACATGGGCTACGACGTCAAGATGATGGGCTGCGACGGCATGGACGGCATCCTGGGCGTTGAGGGCTTCGATACCTCTCTTGCCGAGGGTCTGCTGCTCATGACCCCGTTCTCTGCCGACGACGAGAAGAACGCCGACTTCGTCAACGCTTACAAGGATAAGTACGGCGATACCCCCGACCAGTTTGCCGCCGACGCCTACGACGGCGTGCACGCGGTGGCCGAGGCCCTCAAGGAGGCCGGTCTTGGAGTCGACGCCGATCCGACCGAGGCCGCCGAGAAGCTGTCCAAGGCTATGCTCAAGATTACCGTTGACGGTCTGACCGGCAAGCTCACCTGGAATGATAAGGGCCAGGTCCAGAAGGAGCCCACGGCTTACGTCATCACCGACGGCAAGTACGTACAGGCCTAATTGGCCGCCTTACATAGAGCGGTTTTGATTCCAAGCAGGGGAGGTTTTGGCCTTCCCTGCTTGCTTGGTATCTAGGGACGATGTAACGTCCCTGTTTCATACATCAACTGGAAACCTATTCGAAAGGGGGATGTGGAACATGACGGTCTTTATCCAATACCTGGTCAACGGCCTGTCCATGGGCAGCGTCTACGCCATCATCGCGTTGGGCTACACCATGGTCTACGGTATCGCCAAGATGCTCAACTTTGCTCACGGCGACGTCATCATGGTCGGTGCCTATGTCTCGTTCTGCGCCACGTCGTATCTCGGCCTCCCGGGCTGGGCATCTGTAGTTCTCTCTTGTGTGGCCTGTACCGTTCTCGGTGTTCTCATTGAGGGTCTGGCCTATAAGCCGCTGCGTCAGGCGGGTCCGCTGGCCGTTCTAATCACGGCTATCGGCGTGTCTTACTTCCTGCAGAACGCCGCGCAGCTTCTGTGGGGCGCCACGCCCAAGAACTTCACTTCGCTCGTCACCTTCCAGGTGCCGGAGTTCTTGGCCAAGTTCAACGTAAGCGCCGTCTCACTCGTCACCATCGTCGCCTGCCTGGTTATCATGGCCGGCCTGATGTTCTTTACAGGTAAGACCAAGATGGGCAAGGCCATGCGCGCCGTGTCCGAGGACAAGGCCGCCGCTCAGCTCATGGGCATCAACGTCAACCGCACCATCTCGATGACGTTCGCTATTGGCTCGGCGCTTGCCGCCATCGCCGGCGTGCTCCTGTGCTCCTACTCGCCGGTGCTGCAGCCTACGACGGGTGCCATGCCTGGCATCAAGGCCTTCGACGCCGCCGTCTTCGGTGGCATCGGCTCCATCCCCGGCGCCTTTGTCGGTGGCATTCTCATCGGCATCATCGAGGCGATGGCGCAGGCCTACATTTCCACGAGTCTTGCCAACTCCATCGTCTTTGGTGTTCTGATCATCGTCCTGCTCGTCAAGCCTGCCGGCCTCTTGGGCAAGTACGTCCCCGAGAAGGTGTAGGTGAGCGGTATGAAGTTTCTTAAAGACAAGCAGACGCGTCACGACTTTGTTACGTACGCCATGTGCCTTGTGGCGTTCGCCATCGTGTTCTTTATGCAGTCTAACCACATGATTCCGCGCATGATCGCCGGTCAGCTGGTTCCCATCACGGCCTATATCGTCATGGCCATCTCCCTTAACCTCGTCGTCGGCATCGCGGGCGACTTGTCGCTGGGCCACGCGGGCTTTATGAGCGTCGGCGCCTATACGGGCATCGTTACCGCTGTCGCGCTGGAGAGCGCCGTTCCCTCCGATCCGGTGCGCCTGATCATCAGCATTGTGGTCGGCGCTATCGCCGCTGCCATCTTGGGCTTCTTGATTGGTATCCCGGTCCTGCGCCTGAGCGGCGACTATCTGGCCATCGTGACCCTGGCTTTTGGCGAGATCATCAAAGAGATCGTCACCTGCCTCATTGTGGGCGTCGACTCCCGCGGCCTGCACGTGATCTTTAACATCACGGGCAACTCTACGATCGACGACCTGCACCTGCTCGAGGACGGCACCGCCATCATCAAGGGCGCCCAGGGCGCCTCGGGCGTGTCGACGTACTCGACCTTCCTCGCCGGTGCCATCCTGGTCATGGTCGCACTCGTGATCGTGCTCAACCTGGTTCGCAGCCGTACCGGCCGTGCCATTATGGCCGTGCGCGATAACAAGATTGCAGCCGAGTCCGTAGGCATCTCCGTCACCGAGTACCGCATGATCGCCTTCGTGGTTTCCGCTGCCCTCGCCGGTGCTGCCGGAGCCCTCTTCGGCGGTAACTTCTCGCAGCTCTCCGCCACCAAGTTCGACTTCAACACGTCCATCCTCATTCTGGTGTTCGTGGTCCTGGGCGGTCTGGGCAATATGCGCGGCTCCGTCATCGCGGCGGCGCTGCTCACGGTGCTTCCCGAGCTGCTCCGTCAGTTCTCGGACTACCGTATGCTCATTTACGCTATCGTGCTGATCCTGGTCATGATCTTTACCAACAACCCGCAGCTCAAGGCGTTCTTCGCACGCATTAAGGATCGCTTTGCTTCCAAGAAGGAGGTAGCAGCCGATGCCCAGTAAATTTGAGTTCAAGAAGGGCAAGATGGTCCCGTATCCTTCTGGCGCCATCGTTCCCGATCGTGACCTGGGCGAGCGCCCTGCACTCGAGTGCATCCACCTGGGCATTGAGTTCGGTGGCCTTAAGGCAGTCGACGACTTTAGCCTGACTATCGGCAAGACCGAGATCGCCGGTCTGATCGGCCCCAACGGTGCCGGTAAGACCACGGTCTTCAACCTGCTCACCAAGGTGTATCAGCCCACGCACGGCACCATCCTGCTCGACGGAGAGGATACCTCGGGCAAGTCGGTCTATCAGGTCAACCGCATGGGTATTGCCCGTACCTTCCAGAACATTCGCCTGTTCAACACCATGACGGTGGAGGATAACGTTAAGGTCGGTCTGCATAACCAGGAGCGTTACTCCGGCTTTGAGGGCGTGCTGCGCCTGCCGACGTATTGGAAGCACGAGAAGGCCGCCCACGAGCGCGCCATGGAGCTGCTGTCCATCTTTGATATGGAGCATCTGGCAAACGAGCAGGCCGGATCGCTGCCTTACGGCGCTCAGCGTCGTCTGGAGATCGTCCGCGCGCTTGCCACCAACCCCAAACTGCTGCTGCTCGACGAGCCTGCCGCCGGCATGAACCCGTCCGAGACCGCGGAACTCATGGAGAACATCGTTAAGATTCGCGACACCTTTGGTATCGCCATCATGCTTATCGAGCACGACATGTCGCTCGTCATGAATATTTGCGAGGGTATCTGCGTGCTCAACTTTGGTAAGGTCATCGCCAAGGGCACGGCAGAGGAAATCCAGAACAACGACGCCGTTATCGAGGCATATCTGGGCAAGCAGGATAAGGGGGAGAACTAAATGGCAGAGCCGATGCTTTCCGTCTACAACATCAACGTCTGGTACGGCGCCATCCACGCCATCAAGGACATCTCCTTTAACGTCAACGAGGGCGAGATCGTGGCTCTGATCGGTGCGAACGGTGCCGGCAAGTCCACAACGCTCAAGACCGTCTCGGGCCTGCTGCGCTCCAAGACCGGCTCCATCAAGTTTATGGGCGAGGACATTACTCATACGCCCGCCGATAAGCTGGTTGGTAAGGGCCTGGCCCAGGTGCCCGAGGGCCGTCGCGCCTTTTTGCAGATGACGGTCGAGGAGAACCTGGAGATGGGCGCCTACACGCAGCCCAAGTCCACGGTTGCTCCGGGCCTTGAGCGCGTCTACGAGCAGTTCCCGCGCCTGAAGGAGCGCCGTCGCCAGGTCGCCGGCACCCTTTCGGGCGGCGAGCAGCAGATGCTCGTTATGGGCCGCGCCCTTATGAGCAACCCCAAACTGCTCATGCTCGACGAGCCTTCCATGGGCCTGGCGCCGATTCTGATTGAGCAGATCTTCCAGATTGTCGAGGACCTGCACAAGGCCGGCACCACGGTGCTTCTGGTCGAGCAGAACGCGCAAATGGCGCTCTCGATCGCCACGCGCGGCTACGTGCTCGAGACCGGCAAGATTACCATGACCGGCACGGGCCAAGAGCTGCTGCACGACGATAACGTGCGTAAGGCATATCTCGGAGGCTAACCCATCCAACAAAAGGGGCGCTGACTATCCCGGTCAGCGCCCCTTTTTAAGTTGCGGTGAAATAGGGACTAATTGGGGGTTCCAGACGCCAAAACAGTCCCTATTCCACCGCAACTTCATGGGGATGTGTGACAATGCCCGTCGGAAAACATCTGCTGTCTTTTGGGGGTCTATCTATGCTGTACGAGTTTTGTGCCGAGAACTTTGAGCGGGTGCCGGCGGCTATCGATGCCGGTGCAAGGCGTATTGAACTGTGCGACAACCTTGCCGTCGGTGGCACTACACCCTCGGCCGGTGTTATCAGCGCTACAGTCAGCTATGCTCACGAGCATGACGCGCGAGTGATGTGCATGATTCGCCCGCGTGGCGGTGACTTTCATTACAACCAAGACGAGCTGCGCATGATGGAGATGGACCTGGGCCTTGCCGTAAGCGCCGGCGTTGACGGCTTGGTCTTTGGCAGCTGCAAGCCCTGCGCTGGCGGATGGGCGCTCGACGAGCTTACGTTGGGCGCTCTCGTGATGGCCGCGGGCTGCGCGACCGAGGAATGCAAGCGTGAGCCCATCGACATCACCTTCCACATGGCGTTTGATCAGCTCTCGCCCGAGGCTCAGCTCGATGCGATTGATACACTTGCCGACTGCGGCGTTACGCGCATCCTCACGCATGGCGGCGCTGCCGGTACGTCGATCGAGGATAATTTCGATTACCTGGCTCGTTTAATCGAGTATGCGGGCGATCGTTTGACCATCCTTCCCGGCGGCGGCATCACTACGGCAAATCGCGACGCGGTCGCTGCGGCGCTAGGCGTCTCCGAGCTCCATGGCACCAAGATCGTGCCGCTGGAGGTATAACCCGTGGCGCTGGTATTTGACGTTCAGCAGGCGAGCGGTAAGCCCGACGATAATCGTCGCCCTGGCACCGCGTGCCCCTTTTGCGACACGGAGGGACTTGCCAACATCATCCAGCGCGATGGTGACTGTATCTGGCTCGAGAATAAGTTCAAGACCTTGCGGGCCACACGTCAGACCGTATTGATCGAGTCTGCCAATCACGACGCCGACCTGGTGACCTATGAACCGGATGAGCTGCATCATGTGATGCGGTTTGCCCTGGGCTGTTGGCAGCAGATGATCGATTCCCAACAGTACCGCAGTGTGCTCATGTACAAGAACAAGGGTCCGCTCTCGGGCGGTAGTCTCGTGCATCCGCACATGCAGATTGTGGGTTTGGAGCAGGAAGACGGCTACACTTCGCTGACTTCTGCCAATTTCGAAGGCATCAATGTCTGGCAACAGGGGAGGATCTCGGTCAATATCTCAACCGAACCGATCATGGGGTTCTTTGAGATCAACGTTTCAGCCCCGCAGGGAATCGCCGCCAGCGATGACACGAGAGACCAAGCCGAGGCGGATCTCTTCGCCGATGCAATCCAGGTAGCTCTGCGCTATATCTTGCACGAGCACCATGGCGGTCGTGCAGAGTCGTATAACCTGTTCTTCTATCACCTGGGCGGTCGGACCATTGCCAAGGCGCTTCCGCGTTGGGTGGTTTCGCCCTACTTTGTTGGCTATCGTTTGGCCCAGGTCAATGCCGAGACGACGCTCGATATCGATGCTGAGCGCCTGCGTGCGCATCTGGAAACGCTCGTATGGCAAGACTAACACCCGCGTAATGCGGACAGTCTAGCGTGCCATGGCATCGCGGCCGGCCTCGACCTGCTTGCGCTGGACGGCACGCTCCTCGCCGGTCAGACGCTCAAAGAGATGCCCGATAAGCGAGGCGAGCACCTGCTGAAACAGGGTGCCGCACATGACGGGAAACACGACCTCGCCGGGAAAATACTGTGTGGCGATGACGGCACCCGAAGAGATGTTGCGCATGCCGCAGGTAAAGCACATGGTGGTCGTCTCGCTATACGGCAGGTGCAATGCGCGGGCGACCAGAATGCCCACGACAAAACCGCTGATGGCGAACACCAGAATAAAGAGGGCGACTTCCAGGCGCACCGCGTTCATGTGTAGCACGTACTCGCTCATGGTGGTGGAGTTGGAGGCAATAACGCCCATCATCATGAACTTGCAGGCGGGCGAGAGCGCGGGGGAGAGCCTCTCGTGTCCCCAGCCGCGCGTAAGTTCGTTGATTACAATGCCGAGGATGGCGGGGATGGCAATCATAAAGGCCATGTTCTGCATCATGCTCGGCACATCGATTGCGACGGTGGCACCCAGCAGGAGCTTGAGCGTGAGCGGAATCGTCACAGGCGATATAACCGAGGACGTCAGGATGATGGTGAGCGCGAGCGGGCCGTTGCCGCCGAACATGCTGATCCACATAAAGGCGGTGACGGCCACGGGCACGCTGTACTCGAGCACGATGCCGCAGACAAGGTTGGGGTTGGAGCCAAAGAACAGTGAGCCCATGGCATAGGCCGCGATGGGAATAAGCGCCGCCGAGACGAGCAGTGCCAAAATCAGGTGCAGGGGACGGCGGAACACCTCGGCTACCTGGTGGAAGGTGTTGCTGAGCGCACCCTGAAACGTCATAAAGGCGAAGAGGGCGGGAACAATGGGCTTGAGCACGCCAATCTGCTGGGGAAAGAGCACGCCGAGCGCCACGCAAATCGGAACGATGACCTGCATATGTCCTGCGAGAAATTTGCCCAGTCCAACCCATTGCTTCATATGCTCTTGTGACTCCCTTTGCTCGTGAATCCGTTTTGAATGGATATGCTAGACGCTCGCATGCGTCCGTGTGGCTGAAACGCTCGATTATTTCGAGGCTATTACCGCCCTCGTTTATCGAAACCACGGCGTGCTGGATGTTGTGCGTCCGCGCTGCACGGTATAATAAATCCGTTCAACAGATCTGCCTGCCGAAGCGGGCATGCACAGAGGACTCATCGCTATGAACCGTGAGAGGTATCGCGGCGACCTGCCCCTATCGGGGGTGGGCGCCTATGTCATCGCTTAAGACGACGCATCGCTGGGCGGTCGCTCAGCAAAACCCCGAGCTCGAAAAGGAGCTTTCGGCTGGCCTGGGCATACCCGGGCTGGTGGCGCGCATTATGGTTGCGCACGGCATTACATCCATCGAGGAAGGCCAGCTGTTTTTGACGCCTTCGCTCGATCGCGACTGGGCGGACCCACTCGTTATTCCGGGCATGGTGGTCGTCGCCGACCGCGTTGAGCGTGCTATTCGCAGCCACGAGCGTATCGCCGTCTTTGGCGATTTTGACGTTGACGGTATTACGTCGACCTGCCTGTTGACCGAGGCGCTGCGCACGTTTGGCGCCGATGTCACGCCGTTTATTCCGCATCGCTTTGATGAGGGCTACGGTCTTTCGCGCGCGGCGCTCGACCGCGTTAACGAGCTCGCTCGCCCCCAGCTGATCGTGACCGTCGATAACGGCATTGCCGCCAAGGAAGAGGTTTCCTATCTGAAGAGCCTGGGGATCGATTTGGTGGTCACGGACCATCACGAGCCCTCCGATCAGGTGCCGCAGGGCGTACCCCTGACCGACCCTAAGCTCGATGACGATGGTCCTTCGCGTGAGCTTGCCGGTGCCGGCGTGGCACTCAAGTTGGTGCAAGTCCTGGGCGAGCGTCTGGGCAAGCCGTCGTATTGGCGTTCGCTAATCGAGGTCGCGGCGCTGGGCACCGTGTCCGACATGATGCCGCTCACGCCCGAGAACCGCGCGCTGGTTGCCGAGGGCATCCAGCAGATGCGCGTAACCGCTCGCCCGGGCTATATCGCGCTTGCCGCGCTCGCCAAGGCAGACCTTTCGAGCATTACGGCGGATGGCCTGTCATTCTCGCTCATTCCCCGCTTAAACGCTGCCGGTCGCATGGCTGATCCCAAGCTGGCGCTCGACCTGCTGCTTGCCCGCGATCCCATCGAAGCAAGCGCACTGGCGGCTGAGCTCGAGGAAATCAACCGCCAGCGCCGTGAGATCGAGGCGGAGCTCACGCGCGATGCCATGGCAAAGGTCGAGGAGACCTATGACGGTGGACGCGTGATCGTCGTGGGCGGCGAAGGCTGGCACGAGGGCGTCAAGGGCATCGTGGCAAGCCGTCTGACCAACCGCTACCACGTGCCGGCGCTGCTGTTCTCGATCGAGGACGGTATCGCGCGCGGCTCTGGTCGCTCGGTGGGCAAAGTTAACCTGTTTGACGCCATCGAGCGCTGTTCCGACCTGATGATTCGTCGCGGCGGACATGCTGGTGCGGTGGGTGTGACCATCGAGGCGTCCAAGCTCGACGAGTTCCGTCGTCGCCTTTCCGCCGTGCTATCGGAGCTTCCCGCCGAGGACTTTGAGGACACCGACGAGGTTGCCGCCACCGTTGACCTCTCCGAGCTGAATATCGAGACCATCGAGCAGATCTCCCGTCTTGAGCCGTTTGGCCAGGGCAATAAGGTGCCGCTTCTGGCTGCCGAGGGCGTGACAATGTGCGATCGCGCTGTGGTGGGCAAAACCGGCGAGCACATGCGCTTCGTGGCGACCGATGGCGCCGCGAGTGTGCCGGCCATTATGTTCCGCGTGCCGCAAATCGATAAGCTCATCAACTGCGATAGTGCTGCCGACTTGGTGTTCGAGGCCGTTGCCGAGCATTGGCAGGGGCGTGTGAAGCCCAAGCTCATGATCAAGGATGTTCTGGTCCGCGATACCACGCTGCCCAGCGTCGACGATCCGGCATGCGAGCTTCGTCGTGGCGTGCAGCCGGCGGATTCCGGCCTGCGCCTGGAGTCGCGTAAGCGCGAGACACTCGCCCAGCTTTCTTATACCGAGCTGACGCGCTCGCTTATCCATAGCTTTATAGGCTCGAACCAGCCGCACCGCGCGCAGGTCGAGGCGCTCGATGCCCTGGCCGATCACCAAAGTGTTCTGGCCGTTATGGGAACGGGGCGCGGCAAGTCGCTCATCTTCCATGTGCATGCCGCGCGCGAGGCGGTTCTTCGCGGGCGTGCGAGCATCTTTGTCTATCCGCTGCGCGCGCTCGTTGCCGACCAGGCCTATCACCTCTCGTCGACGATGGCCGCGCTCGGCATTGGCGTCGGCGTGTTGACCGGCGAGACCGTGGAGGCGGCGCGCGATGACGTGTTTGCCGGCTTGGCTTCGGGCCGTACCGGCATCGTGCTCACGACGCCCGAGTTCCTGTCCATTCACCGCGACCGCTTTGCGCGTTCGGGGCGCATCGGTTTTGTCGTTATCGATGAGGCGCACCACGCTGGCCTTGCCAAGGGCGGCGACCGCAGCGCCTATCTCGACATGCCCGATATCCTCAAAGCCCTGGGCGACCCGGTCGTTATGGCCGCGACGGCCACCGCGACGGCTCCGGTCGTGGCCGAGCTTGCCCGCACGCTTCCGATCACTCACACGGTGGTCGACGAGACGGTGCGCGAGAACCTGCAGCTCGAGGACGACCGTGATCTTGCAAGTCGCGAGAACCGTTTGGTGTCGATCGTGGCGACGGGGGAGAAGACCGTCATTTACGTCAATTCGCGCGACCAGTCCGTGGCGCTCGCCAAGACACTACGCAAACGCGTTCCCGACTGTGCGACCCGTATCGCGTTCTATAACGCTGGCCTTACGCGCGCCGACCGCCATCGCGTAGAGGAGGCGTTTCGAGACGGCAGCCTCAGCTGCATCGTCTCGACATCCGCCTTTGGCGAGGGCGTCAACCTTCCCGATATTCGCCATGTCGTGCTCTATCACATGCCGTTTGGCGGCATTGAGTTTAACCAGATGAGCGGCCGCGCCGGTCGCGATGGCCAACCCGCCGTGATCCATCTACTCTATTCGTCGCGTGACGCCCGTATTAACGAGCGCCTACTCGACTGCTATGCGCCCGAGCGCGACGAGCTCGTCACGCTCTATCGCGCGCTGCAGACCATGTGGCGCTCCAACCGCGGCAAGACCGGGGACGATTTCTTTAGCGCGAGCGATATCGACATCGCGCAGATGTGCCTTGCCATCGATGCTCGCACGCCGGTCGACGAGCGCTCGGTGGAAAGCGGCTTGGGAATCTTCGAAGAGCTTGGTTTTTGTCGCGTTTCGGGGTTTGACGACACCCGTCGCATCGCGATGGCCGAAAACCCCGGCCGCGTGCAATTGAGCAGGTCAATTCGCTATTTGGAGGGCTTGCGCTCGCGCATGGAGTTCTCGGCTTTCCGGAGTTGGGCGCTCGATTCGTGCGCTTCTGATATGCTAGCCAAAGTTAACCGCCCGATCGTACCGCGGGCCTAGGGGAAGGGGACCTCGATGGATGCCGCAGCCCGTACCGCCCATGATTCTACCCTCCAGCCGTTTTCGGAGATGGAGCACTATAAGCATGCCGATGAGCTGCCGCCCGAGATTATGGCGGACAGCTACGACAAGCTGGAGCGTCTGTGCCTCAAATATATGAATGAGGACGACTTTTCTAAGGTTGAGCAGGCCTACTGCTTTGCCGCCGAGAAGCACTGCAACCAAAAGCGCCGCTCGGGCGAGATGTACATTAACCATCCCGTCGAGGTTGCCATCATTTTGGCCGATCTCAAGATGGACTGCGATGTGGTGTGTGCCGCGCTACTGCACGATACCGTCGAGGATACCGAGACCTCGCTCACCGATGTTTCCGGCCTGTTTGGCGATACGGTGGCCGAGCTCGTCGATGGCGTGACCAAGCTCACCAACATCGAAGTCGACAGCATGGACGAGAAGCAGGCGCTCACGCTGCGCAATATGTTCCTCGCCATGTCCAAGGACATTCGCGTCATCATCGTTAAACTTGCCGACCGCCTGCACAACATGCGAACGCTGGCAGCCCTGCGCGAGGATCGTCGCCTATTTAAGGCTCGCGAGACCATGGACGTGTACGCGCCCTTGGCCGACCGCCTGGGCATGAGCTCTATTAAGTGGGAGCTCGAGGACCTGTCCTTCTTCTACCTGGAGCCCGATGCCTACCAGCGCATCGCGCGCATGGTGGCGGAGTCGCGCGAGGTCCGTGAGCGCTATCTGGCTGAGACCATCAAGACACTCACCGACGAGCTCAACCGCATTGGCCTGGAAGGCTTCCAGATCAACGGCCGTTCCAAGCACTATTGGTCCATCTACCAAAAGATGAAGCGCAAGGGCAAGGAGTTCTCCGAGATCTACGACCTGGTGGCGCTGCGCGTTATTACCCATTCGGTGCGCGATTGCTACTCCACGCTCGGTGCGGTGCATACGCTGTGGCACCCCATGCCTGGTCGCTTTAAAGACTATATCGCCATGCCCAAGGTCAATAACTACCAGTCGCTCCACACGACGGTCATCGGCCCTACGGCTCGTCCGCTCGAGATTCAGATTCGAACCTACGAGATGCATGAGCAGGCCGAGTACGGCATTGCCGCCCACTGGCTATATAAGAAGTCGGGCGGATCGTCTGCTTCCAAGACCAATGACGCTCAACGTTTGGACGACCAGATTAACTGGCTTAAGCACTCACTCGATTGGGCTGCGTCTGATGAGATTACCGACGCCAAGGAATACCTGCATTCGCTGAAGGTCGACCTCTTCGATCAGGAGATCTTCGTCTTCACGTCCAAAGGCGAGGTCATGGCGCTTCGTGCCGGCTCCACGCCGCTCGACTTTGCCTATGCCGTTCACACCGAGGTGGGAAACCATTGCGTCGGCGCCAAAATCAACGGTGCGGTGGCTCCGCTCACGCACGAGATCAAGACGGGCGACCGCGTTGAAATCCTGACTAACAAGAGTTCCAAGCCGTCGCGTGATTGGCTCAAGATCGTCAAGACGCCTTCCGCCAAGTCAAAGATCCGTCGCTACTTTGCCGCCGCGACTAAGGACGACGACGCTGCCGCCGGCCGCGATATGCTGGCCAAGGACCTGCGCAAGCGCGGGTATGGCATCTCCACGCCGCGTTCGACGCGTGCACTCAACGCCGTGGCGGAGCAGTTTAACTTCAAGCAGCTCGAGGACCTGTTTGCCGCCGTCGGCGCCGGCAAGGTTGCCCCGCGCGCTGTGGGCAATAAGGTCGAGCAAATCTTGGACCCCAAGCCCGAGGAACAGCTCACCAAGGCCGAGGCTATCGCCGAGGTCGTGAAGCAGCCCGCTCGCGGCTCCAACCGCAAGCCGCAAAAGCGCGGCAAGAGCGCCAGTAACGGCATTATCGTCAAGGGCGAGAGCAACAGCGGCCTGCTGGTCCGTCTGGCTCATTGCTGCAACCCCGTGACGGGCGACGACATCGTCGGCTTCATCACGCGCGGTCGTGGCGTTTCGGTGCATCGCGCCAACTGCCCCAACGTCAAGGGTCTTATGGAACATCCCGAGCGCATGATCGATGTGGAGTGGGACGGCGCTGCCGACACCCTCTTCCAGGTCGAGATCGTGGTCGAGTGCCTGGACCGCATGGGCCTGCTCAAGGATGTCACCATTGCCATTGGCGATGCGGGCGGCAATATCCTTTCTGCCGCCACGTCGACCAACCGCGAGGGTATTGCAACCCTGCGCTTTATGGTCGAGATCTCGGACGCGAGCGGTCTGGATCCGCTGCTGGCTTCCATCAGCAGTGTCGATTCGGTCTACGACGCTCGCCGTCTTATGCCCGGCGAAGGCGGAGCTCAGCTCAAGCGCCGTGTGTAGGTGCGAGAGCCTCTCAGCATCATAGATATTGGTTACGTTCGAGGCATCGTTTGGTGCCTCGAACGTATTTTAGAAGGAGGGTATGCGCATGGGCGATATGACTTTGGACCTGACACCCCGAGGTGCAGCTTCGATTGAGGCACTCGTCAACGGCCCGATTCAGACCAACAGTTACGTCGTGATTTCGAATGACGAGTGCTTAATCGTCGATCCGGCGTGGGAGGGCGAGCGTCTTGTGAAGCATATCCGCACCGCGCATCCCGAGGTTCGCGTACTCGGCTCTGTCTGCACGCACGGTCATGCCGACCATGTTGGCGGGGTCGCCGGGGTTCGAGCTGTCGTTGGCGACAGCGCACTATATGAGTTGTGCGCTAAGGACGTGACGGTGCCTCGCGCAAATATCGAGGAGCAGCGCGCCATGTGGGGTATTGAGACGCCCGATCCGGGCGAGCCGACGCGGCTGCTTGCCGAGGGCGATACGATTGAATTGGGCGATATCTGCCTGCAGGTGATCGAGACGCCGGGGCATACGCCGGGCGGCATCGTCCTGTTCGCCGCGACCGAGCAGGGGAACATCGCCTTTGTGGGCGACACGCTTTTCCCGGGCAGCCACGGTCGTACCGATCTTTCCGGCGGTGACGAGGCGGCGATTATGCGCTCGCTCTCCAAACTTGCCAAGACGCTTCCGCCCGATACCGTTTGCTTGACGGGCCATGGCGATTCGACCACGATGGCGCGCGAACTTATGCAGAATCCGTTTATGCAGATGTAGGCTCGAAGCCGTCTTTCGAACCACGAAGACCGCTCAATCGTCAAGCTATTTTCCCCAGTGGGTCGATTCTGTGGGGCAAACGGTCAAAAATTGTCCAATCGGATGGTATTCGTGAACAAACGAACGTTTATGCTCGGGTATGTCGTGGTAAAATCTCAGGCGTTATCGGAGCAACCTTACAGGAGGTTTCTTTTATGCTCGTCAACGCAGCAGACATGCTCAAGAAGGCCGAGGCCGGCAAGTACGCTCTCGGTGCCTTCAACACCAACAACCTCGAGTGGACCCTGGCTATTCTCCAGGCCGCCGAGGAGGCCAAGTCTCCGCTGATCCTTCAGTGCACCGCTGGTGCCGCTAAGTGGATGGGCGGTTTCAAGGTCTGCGCCGACATGGTCAAGGCTGCCGTCGAGGCCACGGGCGTTACCGTCCCCGTCGCCCTTCACCTCGATCACGGTTCTTACGAGGACTGCTTCAAGTGCATCGAGGCCGGCTTCACGTCCATCATGTATGACGGCTCTCACGAGGAGACCTTCCAGCTTAACCTCGACCGCACCAAGGAGCTCGTTGAGCTTGCCCACTCCAAGGGCATGTCCATCGAGGCCGAGGTCGGCGGCATCGGCGGCACCGAGGACGGCGTGACCTCCAACGGCGAGCTCGCTGACCCCGCTGAGTGCAAGCAGATTGCTGACCTGGGCGTCGACTTCCTCGCCTGCGGTATCGGCAACATCCACGGCGTGTATCCCGCCGACTGGGCTGGCCTTTCCTTCGAGCGTCTGGGCGAGATCAAGGCTCAGACCGGCGACCTGCCCCTCGTTCTGCACGGTGGTACCGGCATCCCCGAGGATCAGATCAAGAAGGCCATCTCCCTGGGTATCTCCAAGATCAACGTCAACACCGATCTGCAGCTCGTCTTCGCCAAGGGCGTTCGCGAGTATATCGAGGCTGGCAAGGATCAGCAGGGCAAGGGCTTTGACCCCCGCAAGCTCCTCAAGCCTGGTCGCGACAACATCGTTGCCCGCACCAAGGAGCTCATGGAGGAGTTTGGCTCCGTCAACAAGGCGTAAGCGTCGCTAAACTTCCCGCCGGAAGCCCCGTTCCCCTACACTGTTTCCTTTGCGCTCACCTGGCTTCGCCAGAAGTCGCGCCAAGGAAACAGTTCCGGGGGACGGGGCTTCCTTCGTTTAACGCCGCAGGGTTACGAGGCTGAATTAAGATGGCTACTGGCTTTGCCAGAAGTCGCGCGACGGAATCAGCTCCGGGGAAACGGGGCCTCCTTTGTTAACTCGCTACAGGGTTACTGGGCTGAATTCATTTTTTATAGGTACCGTTTATCGGTGTTGAGGGTTCCTTTATTGGGGCTTTCTTTTTATCTCGCTACAATGGACTTCAAGAGTTCTAATGACTTGGAGTTTGGTATGGCTGTTATTAATGTGCTGCCTTCGGATGGGAAGGTTATTGACGAGGGTCCTGTTGGTTGCTCTGTTGATGTTTGCAATGATGACTTCCGTTTTCTAGATGTTGGCTTGCCACCCGAGATTCTGCGTTTAAAGGACGCGGGGTATCTTTCGCAGGCTATTGAGGCTTGCGACCGCCTACTTGCCCAAGATCCCGATCCCTCGCTTGCTGCCTGCGTTCGTGCCGAGCGGTATCGCATGCTTGAGACGCCGCTTCATTTTTCGGTGTCGCGCGATCGAGCTATTGCGATGATTCGCGAGGAGTGGCCTGAGTTTACTGAGGAGCAGTTTGACGATCTGATTGACCGTAAGCGTATTGACTGGCGCTTTATCGATGGCGAGCTGTTCGTTCTCGACAACTTCCTCGATTCGCTTCGCGTATATCCCAAAGAGGTTCCCGGCATGCGGCCCGATCCTACGGACGGAATTGCACTGCGCAACGAGATGCTCAAGGAGATGGAGTCGCAAAATGGATTGGCTCGCGTCATTACGCTTAAAGCGTCCGTGTCTGTCCCCGGCGCTCTGGAGGGGGAGACCGTTTGCGCTTGGCTTCCCGTCGCGGCTGCCTGCCGTCAGCAGTTTCGGGTCGAGATTCTCGACATGACGCCGGAGGGTGCTGTTGCTCCCGCGAATGCTTCGGCGCGTACCGTCTCGTGGTCTTCTTCGAGCGAGCGCTCATTCTCGGTGACTTATCGTTATCACATCGATGCTGCTTATTGTGATGTCTACGGTGGCACACTTCCGGTTCATCCGCGTATGGACGCGCCTCTGCCCGAGGATATTTCCGAGGACCGTCCGCACATTGCATTTACGCCGTATCTGCAGCAGCTGACGGCCAGCGTTGTTGGCGGACTCGAGGATCCGCTCGATCGCGCTCGGGCTATCTATGATTACTTGACACAGCATATCGACTATCGCTATCAGCCACCGTACCTGCTTTTGGGATCTATTGCCGATGACTGTGCACACTCGCTCCGCGGCGATTGCGGCGTTATGGCGCTCACGTTTATCACCATGTGCCGCATCGCGGGCGTGCCTGCCCGTTGGCAGAGCGGCCTGTATGTTGCGCCCGATTCGGTGGGGCCGCACGATTGGGCTGAGTTCTATACGCCACAGACCGGTTGGCTTAACGCCGACGTATCGTTTGGCTCCTCGGCGCGCAGGATGGGGGAGGAGTGGCGTCGTCGTCACTACTTTGGCAATCTCGACCCGTGGCGTATGGTGGCAAACTGTCGGTTCCAGGCGGGGTTTGAACCTGCCTATGACGGCATGCGCGAGGACCCCTACGATAACCAGATGGGCGAGGCCTCGGTTGACGGACGTGGATGTCGTCAGCGGGAGATGCTCCGCACGGTCGAACTTATCGAAATGCTTGAAGTTCCATTTTCGGACTAATCAACAGAAAGCTGTGATAAACTATCTCACGCATTACGTGCCCGAGTGGCGGAATTGGCAGACGCAGTGGACTCAAAATCCACCGTTGGCAACAACGTGCGAGTTCGAGTCTCGCCTCGGGCACCATACATGCAAGTGAGCGTTCAAGGGGGTTGCGGCCCCCTTTTTCGTGTACGTAATGTGATAACGCGCGGTACGTGTTATTATTCGCAAGGCGTTGTTCCCACAATGCCCTAAAGAGGAACCCGAGGGTTCCCACCTTTTGGCGCCAATGAGCAGCTGACTGGTCATACAACCTAGATTCCCTTCCTCATACCGAGGATGTCTATGTGTACGACCTGGTTGCAAAGAAGCGCCGGGTTATTTTTTTATGAATGGAGGTAGGGAAAATAGCTAAGTCTGATGACACCCGCATCAACGACGAGATCACTGCATCTTCGTGCCGTTTGATTGGCGTCGATGGCTCTCAGCTCGGCCTGTTCGCCATCCGCGATGCCCAGCGCGTCGCCGACGATCAGGGTCTCGACCTGGTCGAGATCGCTCCCAACGCGGAGCCGCCGGTCTGCAAGGTCATGGACTACGGTAAGTTCAAGTACCAGCAGGCCATGAAGGCCAAGGCCGCTCGTAAGAACCAGTCCAAGGTCGAGGTCAAGGAAATGAAGTTCCGGCCCAAGATTGACGTTGGCGATTACGAGACCAAGAAGGGCCACGTTCTGCGTTTCCTCAAGAAGGGCGCACGCGTTAAGATCACCATCATGTTCCGCGGCCGTGAGATGGCTCACCCGGAGCAGGGTCTTAACGTTCTCGAGCGCCTCGCCGAGGATCTTAAGCCTTACGCTACGGTCGAGTCCAAGCCTAAGATGGAAGGCCGTAACATGCTTATGCTGCTCGCCCCGATTAAGGGCGCATTTGATGAGGATAAAGCGGCAAGCGATACCAAGTAACTAGTGTTCTGTAACCGATTAAGGAGTATTTCATGCCTAAGATGAAGTCCCACAGCGGCACCAAGAAGCGTTTCCGCAAGACTGGTACCGGCAAGCTTATGCGCGCCAAGGCTTTCAAGAGCCACATCCTGAGCAAGAAGTCCACCAAGCGTAAGCGTGGCTTCCGTCAGGAGACCGAGATCGCCGCTGCCGACCGCAAGGTCATCAAGTCGCGTCTCGCCTAAGTTCGTTTTTTCGTTTTACCGTCTAGGAGTTGATAGAACATGGCACGTATTAAGCGCGCTGTTGCCGCCAAGAAGAAGCGCCGTACCGTTATGCACCGTGCGAAGGGTTACTACGGTGCCGCTTCGCGTACTTACAAGCATGCTAAAGAGCAGGTCCAGCACTCCCTGCAGTATCAGTATCGTGATCGCCGCAACAAGAAGCGCGAGATCCGTTCTCTCTGGATCACTCGTATCAACGCTGCTGCTCGTCTGAACGACATCTCTTACTCTCAGTTCATGCACGGCCTGAAGGTTGCCGGCATCGAGCTCGACCGCAAGGTCCTGGCTCAGATGGCTTACGAGGACATCGAGTCCTTCAACGAGCTGGCTACCATTGCCAAGAAGGCTCTCGAGGCCTAATAGATTCTCTTGAATCGCTAGGGGAGTGTCGCGTTGTGCGCGGCGCTCCCCTTTTTTATCGAAAGCGCTGGTTTACATTGCTAAAAGCGCGGGTAGATAAACACTTACAGGTGACCGATCTTTATATATCTCTTAACCGAAGGGTCATCATCTGATACGTGCAGTATTTCTGCACCAGCCTTTCTATGACTTATATAGGAAGCGATGTATTGTGTAGGACTTGTGAAGAGTGGAATTCCCGCCCCCGGGGCCCCTCCGGTCTGGCAATATATCTCCTTGCCGCGCGGCCCGGTCGAACCGGGAACCAGCGCAGGCGTGCACCTTGAGAACCGGATACTGCGAGGATGGGCACTTACGAGTGTCGCATCCGGGCAGACATCGAACCATTTG
>NZ_JADPCH010000017.1 GCF_015670745.1 Collinsella aerofaciens
CGTATCGCTTTCTTCTTTGGGCCATCTTGAACACCTTTCGCTCTTAACTAGGTGTCCAATTCATCATACCCACTCCACCATTGGAATCCTCCGATGCGCCTTCGCACGCTTGCATGACCTCGATACCATGCGATCGTGCGAACTCGACGAGCTCTGCGTTGCGGGCGTTTATGGTGCCGAAGGCGGCGGGGCACACGATAAGGCGCGCGCAGTGGACGAGGAGCTCTTTGGCGCGGGCTATGGTTTTATCCCCGATCGGCTCGAAGGCGCGCTCGGCCACGCATTCCGTCGCCAGGTCGCGCGCGAGCTCGCAGTCGATGTCCCCTTCGTGCAGAATGCCCGCGTAGAACGCCTTGCCCTGCCGGATGAGCTGGCGAAACACAGCTGACCCCGTACCTGCGCCGGCGATGACGAACGTGTGCGCATCGCCGTGTGGGCGCCCAATTTCCACGCTGCCGAAGCGCTCGTTGAAGGTGCCATGTTGAAGGCCGTAGAGCTCGCCAATCGTCTCGCGCGTGAATATGTCCTCGGGTGCGCCGGCGCGGAAGACCCGGCCGTCCTTCACGCAAATCACCTTGTCGGCGCTTTTCTGCGCGAGCTCGAGTTCGTGGATGGACATGATGACAGCAACATTCCGCGATTTCGCAAGGTGGCGAAGTATTCGCAGCAGGTCGATCTGGTAGCGGATATCGAGATACGACGTGGGCTCATCGAGCACGAGCACACGCGGATCCTGCGCGATGGCGCGTGCGAGCATGACGCGCTGGCGTTGCCCGTCGCTTATCTGCATGAAGTCGCGCTCGGCGAGCCCTTCCACATGTGCGGTTTTCATGGCCTCGTCGACCCGATTATGGTCATCGGGCGTGAGTGTGCCCATTCGCCCGGTGTAGGGATGCCTTCCCGCCTCTACGATATCGCAGCAGGTGAGGAGCTCGGTCCGGGGGCGATCTGTCAGCATAACGGCAAGGTTCCTTGCGAACTCCGCCGTCTTCCATCGGGAAATCTCTCGCCCGTCGAGCTCGACCGTGCCGGCATGCGGTGCCAGATGGCGTGTGATTGTTTTCAAGATGGTCGACTTGCCCGAGCCGTTCGGCCCGATGAGCGCCACGACGTCGCCCGCGCGAACCTCCAGATCGACGCCTTCGACTACGACCTTCTTGTCGTAACCCGCCGACAGGTCGCTTATGCGGAAAAGCGGCGCTCCGTCAGCCTGCGTTTCGACCGGGGTTTCGAGGTTCGACTCCCCTCCGAGCGTTTTGGGCTGCGGCACGAATTTCCCCATCTACCTCACCCGCTTCTTCAACATGAGTGCGATAACCACCGGCGCGCCGAAGATGGCGGTGACGGCGCTGATGGAAAGCTCGACGGGGGAGAACAGCGTGCGTGCGATCAAATCGCAGCCCGCGCAGAAGATGGCGCCTCCCAAGAAGCACGCAGGAATCACGCGGATGGGCTTCGACGACTTCAGCGCCGACTTAACGAGATGCGGAACCGCGATGCCTACGAACGACACCGGACCAGCGAACGCGGTCACGCAGGCGGAGAGCATGCTTGCTAGAAGGACGAGCACCACGCGGAAGCGTGCGACGTTCACGCCGACGCTTTTTGCGTAGGCTTCTCCCAGCTGGAAGGCGGAAAGGGGCTTCGATATCGCGAATACGCATGCGCTCACGGTGATCACCACGACCGCGATGACCGCGACGTCGTCCCAGCTCGAACCCGAGAAGCTACCCAAAGACCAGTTGTGCAGGTTCACGATGGACTGGTCGTCGGCGAAGGCGATGAGGAAGTTCGTCGCCGCCGAGCAGATGTATCCCACCATGACGCCCGCCACGATGAGCATGGCCATGGAACTTATGCGCCGTGCGATGAGGAGCACGAAGCCGATGGTGATAAGCGATCCCAGAAACGCTGCGGCCACCATGACCGGCGAGGACATGGCCTGGTTCGCGCCCAGAAGCACGATCATCGTAAGCGCGACGACGAACTTTGCGCCCGAGGAGACGCCCAAGATGAACGGGTCGGCGATGGGGTTGTTGAAAAACGTCTGCAGCAGGAACCCGGAGAGCGAAAGTGCCCCGCCGAGAAGTATGGCTGAAAGCACGCGCGGCAGGCGAATCTCCCAGATGACCTGGCTTTCCATGGAATTGGCCGCGCCGCCCGAAAGGATGTCGGGGATGTGGTCTGCGGGCACGAGCACGCTCCCGATGCACAGGTTGGCCCCGACGAGCACGATGAGGGCAACAGCGAGCAGCGCCGTCACGACGCGACACCGCGCGGCGCGCCCCGATTCGTCGTATGCCATGGTAAGCCGGCTTCTCATGGCGCTAGCCGAGCTTCCTCAGATAATGGAAGTCACTCGTGTCATCGCCGGTGAACGCCCCGTGCAGCTCGTCGATAATGTCGGCGGTAGAAGTCATCTGCTGGTACATGTCGGCGCTTGTGACCCAGACGTTGCCGTTCTTTACAGCTTTGAACTGCGACAATAGCGCGTTTTTGCCTACGAAGTCTTTCAAGGTGGCAACCGATTCGTCGATGGTGCCGTTGTAGACGATGATGTCGGCATCCTTCGCCGTCGCGTAGAAGCGCTCCATTTCGAGCGTTACTGACGAACCTGACGTCGACGCCGTCTGCGCGTCATCGAGCGCGTAGTTGCCGCCTGCAAGCTCGATCATCTGCGCCACGTAGTCGCCCGCCCGCCGCGTGACGGCGGCCCCGTTCGAGTTAATGTAGAAATACGCCACGGTTTTACCTGACGACGCGAGCCTCGACGTTTGCTCGACGCGGGCCTTCTGCTCGTTGAACAGGTGCGCGGCCTCGTCTTCCTTGTCGAATAGGACGCCGAAAAGCTTAATCCACTCGACGCGCCCGAGTGCTTCGGGCTCGCTCGACGACTGTTCGGTGAGCACGACGAGCCCGAGCTTCTGCAGCTTTTCCTTCACATCGGGCGTGTGGTTGATCATGGTGTTCTCGATGGCGAGCGTGCAGCCCGAGGCCGATATTCGCTCGTAGTCGGGAGCGCTGTACTTGCCGCCGTAGGCGATCGCCCCACTTTCGAGTCCGCTTTTGAAGCCCGCGACCGAGCAATCGTCGGCCTTCGTGCCCGACATGAGGATGTTGTCGTTCGCATCGAGCGCGTCGACCAGGCACATCGTCGCCGACGACACGAGGTACACCTTGTTGGCGGGACGCCTTATGACCGCGATGTCGGAGCTCAACCCATCAGGTACCTTCGCATCTTGCGGTACCACGAGGAAGCGCTCCCCGTTCGAAATGCAGATAAGCCGCAGGCCGCCTTCGTACTCGTCGACAGTGAAGTGCTCGGCGTATTCAAGCTGAAGCGCCCCCGTCGGCTCCCAGCCGCAGCCCAAATCGGCGTTGTGGAAGTCGGCCGCGGCGCTTGAAGCCGTTCCCGCAGGGGAGCCGCCGCTTGCATCGTCGCCCGATTTCTCCTTCATGGTGGATGAGTCGAAGTGGAGCGTGTAGTCGATGGTGTGCGGCGTCGACATGGCGACGGTCTCGGCCGACACGGCGATGTCCTCGTCGAGCGTGACGGGTATCTCGAACGTGGAGTTGCCGCCGTCGTTTACGCGCGCGTAGTCCACGCCGTTGACGGTCATTTTGTCGTAGTTCGAACTCGACCAGGTGATGGTCGCGGTGTAGGTGTCGCCATCCTTCACAATTGTGGTGGGTGAGGCGATGCTTGCGCGCCCTGACCCGCCGGAGAGCGAGACGCTCACAGTGTATTCCTGAGAGCCTGCCGTGCCACCGGTCGCGTTCGGGCTCGCACTGCACCCCGCGAAGGGAAGCGCGAACAGGGCGACGAGAACGCAGGCGATCGCGCGCACCGCGATGCTGCGACGCTTCCTGCTTTCCCCCTTGGGAAGAATCGACCGCATGGCGTTACTTCAGTGCGTCGGCGCGCAGATCGACGCCGGCGGATTCGAACACGAGCGTGCGGTCGTACCACTGCTCTTTTCTAATACTCCACGCGGCGCAGGCGGTGTCCTCGTCGAGCGCTTCAACGGGCACGTCGTAGGTGTACTTGCCTTCCGCGTTTTCCACATAGGGGATGAAGTCGGCCTCGCTCGCGGCGGCAGCCTCGTCGCCCGTGCCCATGAAGAGCTTGCCGTAGCCCGTGCCGGAAAGCGTCATCACGCAGTGCATGGAGCCGTTTTCCACGATGAGCTGGGCGTCCACAATCCTGAACATGTTCGAGCTGGAATCTACGGTGATCGGATAGGTGCCGTCGGCCACCTTGTCGGCGGTGATGGGGGCAGCGCTTGCGCCCTCGGGTGCATCGGCCGCCTGTTCGGTCTTTTCCTGGGAATCGGCATCGCTTGCCTTTGCGCTGTCGATTGAATTTCCGCCGCAGCCGGCGAGCGAGAACGCGAAAAGCGCCGCTGACAGGGCGAAGGCGAGGGTTTTCTTCAACATGGAGGGGGTTCCTTTCAATCGCTTCGACCGTCCGCGCCGTGCGGTGGGCGGGCGGGATGCGAATGCAACGGGCATGCGCCGTCAGTCGGGGAAGGCGCATGCCCGTTGCACGGGGACGCGACCGGCGCCCCCGTGCGCGGCGAGTTTACAGCTTGGCGATGGCGTCGTCCACGTGCGCGACGTAGATGTCGTCGACCGCGACGTTCTGTCCCAGACCCTGGAGCAGGCACGTCACTTCGAAGCCGGCGGCCACGAACTTCGCAGCCCAGCTGTCGGGGTCGGTCTCGTCTGCCATGTCGTTGTTCGCGTGGTCGCCCGCGACCACCATGAACGGCGCGAGCACGGCCTTCTTGTAGCCTGCGGCGCTCGCGGCGGCGATAACATCCTCGCAGGTCGGTTCAGCCTCGACGGTGCCGACGAAGAACTGCGTCAAGCCCTCGTTCTTAAACACTTCCTGCATCTTGGCATAGTCGGCGTTGGAATCGGCTTCGGTGCCGTGGCCCATGAGGCACAGCGCCGTCTTGCCGTCGTCGAAGGACGCCATGTTCTCCTTAATGGCTGCGGCCACCTTCTTGTAGTCGTCGTCGGAGGTGAGCAGCGGGTCGCCGAGCGAGATTTTGTCGAACTTGTCGGCGTACTTGTCGAGCTCGTCTTTCACGTCGGTGTATTCCAGGCCACCCATGAGATGCGTCGGCTGCACGACGATTTCCTTTACGCCGTCTTCCACGCAGCGGTCGAGCGCCTCGGTCATGTTGTCGATCGTGATGCCGTCGCGCTTCTTCAGCTTGTCGATGATGATCTGCGCGGTGAAGGCGCGGCGGATGTCGTAGTCCTGCCAGTACTTCTCGCGGATAGCGTCTTCGATGGCGCCGATGGTGATGTGGCGCGAGTCGTTGTAGCTCGTGCCGAAGCTCGTGACGAGGATGACCGGCTTCACGGCCTTCTCCTTTTCACTCGATTTCTCGGAACTCGCGGAGGTGTTGGAGCAGCCCGCGAGCGCGACTCCGGCGAGCGCGACGGCTCCGGTTGCTGCGGCGCCCATGAAGCCGCGGCGTGACATCTGGTCGGACATGGTTTTTCCTTTCCTCGGTTTGCCAGTCCCCCGGCGACAGTTGCTTGTCGGCACAAGCGAAAGAAAAGCGCACCCCTCGGGGTTCACAAGGAGCTAACGCCACGGCGATGCCGTGAGGAAAAGGCGAAGCAGTCTGGCTTGGGGCGCGAGGCGGTTCGCCCGCGCGTCCTATACAGTAATGTCCCTTGCCCAGGATTCCCACCTGGTTCCCTCCGCAAGCCAGCGCGGGCTGTGCGGGCGCCGCGCCGGTCATTTCCTTTTATCCGATTGTCATATGCTCGTTGCCGAATTTTTTACTATGATAGTGGGCACTTGTGAACGTGTCAAAGCCAGGGCGGGCGGCATTGCGCCTCCTGCCTGCGTATTTGCGCCGATTGCCGCCGCAGGCGCCGTGTTTTGCCCGCTGCGCGAATGGCGGCGTAAACGGTTGCGATGAGAAACGGGAAGGGAAAGCTCGGATGATTCATATCGTTGGCGCAGGCTCGGGCGCCGCCGACCTTATCACGCTGCGCGGGGCGCGCCTTCTGCGCGCAGCCGACGTGGTCGTTTGGGCGGGAAGCCTTGTGAACCCCGAGCTGCTCGCTGAGTGCAAGGAATCCTGCATCGTCTACGACAGCGCGCACATGACCTTGGAGGAAGTGCTCGACGTGATGTGCGCGGCAGATGCGCGGGGCGAGGACGTGGTGCGCCTGCACACGGGCGACCCGTGCCTGTACGGCGCCATCCAGGAGCAGATGGACGCGCTCGACGCGCGCGGCGTGGACTACGAGGTGGTGCCCGGCGTGTCGAGCTTTTGCGGTGCCGCGGCGGCGCTTCGCCAGGAATACACGCTGCCGGGAATCAGCCAGTCGGTCGTGATCACGCGGCTTTCCGGACGTACCCCCATGCCCGCGGGCGAGGGCATGCGCACCATGGCGGAAAGTGGCTCGACTATGGTCATCTTCCTGAGCTCGGGTATGCTCGCCGAGCTTTCCGCCGAGCTTTTGGCCGCGGGCCGCAGCTCCGACGAGCCGGCCGCGCTCGTGTACAAGGCGACCTGGCCTGAGGAGCGCGTGGTGCGATGCACAGTGGGCACGCTCGCCGATGCGGGCGCGCGAGAGGGCATCGACCGCACGGCGCTCGTGGTGGTGGGCCGCGTGCTCGGAGCTCGCGGCGGGTTTTCGCACAACGGCGCGCAAGCAGAGTCGTACGAGCGCAGCAAGCTTTACGACCCTTCGTTTGCCACGGGGTATCGGAAGGCGAGCAGCTAGCGTGGCCTTCGAGCACTACATATATACCGGGACGACCCGCCTGCGCTGCGGCTACACCACGGGGAGCTGCGCCGCGCTCGCGGCGAAGGCGGCCTGCGAGATGCTTTTGTCACGAAAGCCCGTCGGCCGCGTGTCGATCGTCACCCCCGGCGGGCTGCCCGTCGAGGCGAACGTGGTCGACGCATGCATCGGCGAGGGGTGCGCCCAGTGCGCCGTGCGAAAGGACGCAGGCGACGATGCCGATGTGACTGACGGCGTACTCGTGTACGCGCACGTGGAACATGCGGGGTCGGGCACGGGTGCTGCGGGCAGCAAGGACGTGCCCGCGCGCGAATCGGAAGTTTCCGTCGATGGCGGCGTGGGCGTGGGGCGCGTGACATTGCCCGGGCTCGAGCAGTCGGTGGGGGCGGCCGCCATCAACGCGACGCCGCGCGCGATGATCACTTCGGCGGTGCGCGAGGTGTGCGCCGCGCACGGCTTTTCTGGAAATATTGCTGTGACGATTTCGGTACCCGAGGGTGTTGCCCTTGCCAAAAAGACCTTCAACCCGCATCTGGGGATAGAGGGCGGCATCTCCATCCTGGGCACGACGGGCATCGTCGAGCCGCGCAGCCTCGCTGCCTTGCGCGACAGCATCGAGCTCGAGATCCGGCAGCATGCGGCTATGGGGCGGCGCGGAGTCGTGCTCACGCCCGGCAACTACGGCGGGCAGTTCATCTCGGGGCATTTCCACCTAAACGGTGCGCCGGTGGTCTTCATCTCCAACTTCGTGGGCGATGCGATTGACTGCTGCGTTCGCGAGGGATTTACCAATGTCCTTCTTGTGGGACACATCGGCAAGTTGGTGAAGGTCGCGGGCGGCATCATGGACACCCATTCGCGTACCGCCGACTGCCGCGCGGAGATTCTGGCCGCCCACGCGGCCATGGCCGGCGCGGGCGCGAAGACCGTGCGCGAGATCATGTCGTCCGTCACGACCACGGCGGCGCTCGAGGTAATCGAGGCCGCCGGCGTTGGGGACGCTGCGCGCGCCTCGCTCGCTGCGGCAATTGAGGACAGGTTGCGCCGCCGCGCGGCGGGCGCATGCGACATCGCCGCGGTCGTGTTCGACGCCGAGCGCCGCGAGCTTTTCCGCACGTCGGGCGCCGATGCAGTTATCGGGAAATTGGGGGCGACGTATGAGTAAAGGCGTTCTGTACGGGGTGCGCCGTGCAATCGGCTGGCCGGGGACGAAGGTGGTCATGAAGGCGCGCCGCTCGCTTGCGGACACGAAGCGCTTCTTTTGCGAGGAGGGTGCCTTCGACGGTGCCGAGCTTGTAGAGGACTGTGGGCTTCCGGGCGAGCGCGTGTACCGCTCGCTCGACGATGTGCCCGATCGGGGCAGCTACTTCTCGACGATGGTGGTGCGCTAGATGAGGGTTTCCTGCATAGCGTTCACTGAGAGGGGGTATGCGTTGGCGGTGCGCACCGCACACGCGCTTTCCGATTGCGCGCAGACAGGTGAAGACGACCCTGGCTGGGACGTTTCCGTTTCGCGCGGGTTCGGCGAGGGGAAGGCCGACCTGCGCGCATGGACGGCGCTCGCGTGGGAAGCGTCGGACGCGCTTCTGTTCGTGGGCGCGGCGGGCATCGCCGTGCGGGCGATCGCGCCGCATGTCGCCTCGAAGGCAAACGATCCCGCGGTTGTGGCGATCGACGAGGCGGGGCGCTTTGCCGTCCCGCTTTTGTCGGGGCATTTGGGCGGTGCGAACGAGCTTGCGCAAACTGTGGCACGCGCGGCAGGGGCCATCCCCGTCATCACCACGGCGACCGACGTCCGCGGCGTGTGGGCGGTGGATACGTGGGCGCGCTGTGCGGGGCTCGCCGTTTCGAATCCCGAGGCCATCAAGCGAGTGTCGGCGCGGCTGCTTTCGGGCGGGCGCGTGGCGCTCTATTCCGACATGCCGATTTCGGGACAGCCGCCTGAGGGGGTTGACATTGCGTCCGACCGCGCTCGGGCCGATATCGTCGTGTCGCCGTTCGCTGGCGCGAATGCAGATGCGTCCGTTTGTGCGGCGGAGACAACGGGCGAGGTCGTGCCCGCCGGTGAGACGGGGAAGCCGGCGGGCGTGCGGGCGCAGGCGCCTGCGCCCGAGCCGCTTCGCCTTGTCGTGCCCTGCATCGTTGCGGGCATAGGATGCCGTCGCGGTGCGTGCGCCGAAGCGATCGAGGAGGCGTTTCTTCTCGCGTGCGGGCAGGTGGGTATCTCGCCTTCGGCCGTGCGCGAGGCGGCGACGATCGACGTGAAGGCGCACGAGGAGGGTCTGCTCGCCTTCTGCTGCGCGCGCAATATCCCGCTTGCGACGTATTCCGCAGAGGAGTTGTCGCAGGTCGAAGGCAGCGTTTCGCCATCTGATTTCGTGCGCGCGACGGTGGGGGTCGACAACGTGTGCGAGCGGGCAGCGCTCGCGGAGGGGGGCAAACTTATCTTCCCGAAGCTCGCTCACGGCGGCGTGACCGTCGCGTTTTCCAAGGTAACTATTAAACTTTCGTTTAAGGAGCGGTGATGGGAAAGCTCTTCGTGGTGGGAATCGGCCCGGGCGGCCCCGACGGCATGACGATTGCGGCTCGGCGTGCGCTCGAGGCGTCCGACGTCGTTGTGGGTTACACGAAATACGTGGAGCTCGCGCTCGCCGCCGTGCCTGACGCGGCGCATCTCGCGACGCCGATGATGCACGAGGTCGAACGGTGCCGCCTTGCGCTTTCGCGCGCGCAGAGTGGAGAAGCCGTGGCGCTCGTGTGCAGCGGCGACGCGGGCGTGTACGGCATGGCGAGCCCCGTGCTGGAGCTTGCGGAGGACTACCCCGATGTAGACGTGGAAGTTATCGCCGGGGCCACCGCGGCTCAGAGCGGGTCGGCGGTGCTCGGCGCCCCGCTTGCCCACGACTTCGCGGTCGTGTCGCTCTCCGACCTGCTCACGCCGTGGGAGGTCATCGAGCGCAGGCTCGCCGCCGTGGCGAGCGCCGACTTCTGCATCTGTTTGTACAACCCGCGCAGCAGAAAGCGCGCCGACAGGCTCTCACGCGCGGCGAAGATTATGCTCGAATGGAAGGCCCCCGACACGCTCTGCGGCTGGGTGCGCAACATCGGGCGCGAGGGGCAGCAGTCGGGCATGTGCAGGCTCTCCGAGCTGGGGGAGATCGACGCCGACATGTTCACCACCGTGTTCGTCGGCAACGCGGACACGAAGCTCGTAGGCGGCCGTATGGTCACGCCGCGCGGGTATCGGGAGATTCCATGCGAAAGGTAACGATCATCGGGGCGGGGCCCGGAAACCCCGACTTGCTCTCGCGCGCGGCGCTCGACGCGATCGACATCGCCGACGTGGTCATCGGCGCTCATCGCGCGCTTGCCGGCATCGACGTGCCGCCCGACGTGGTGAGATGCGAGCTCGTGAAGACGGCGGACATCGTCGCCGCGCTCACCGATGCGGCGTCGTGGCAGCGCGCCGTGGTCGTGATGACGGGCGATGTGGGGCTGTTCAGCGGCGCGCGCCGCCTGGTGGAGGCGCTCTCCGGCGACGCGCAGGTGGACGTGCGCGTCATTCCCGGCATAAGCTCAGCGTCGTATCTCGCCGCGCGCCTCGCGCGTCCATGGCAGGATTGGCGCTTCGCGAGCGCTCACGGCGTGGCGTGCGACATCGTGGCCGAGGCCGAGCGCGTAGGTGAGCTCTTCCTCGTCACGTCGGGCGGGGAAGATCCCTCGCGGCTTTCGGGCGAGCTTGTGCAGGCGGGCTTCGGGGACGCGTGCGTGACGGTGGCCGAGCGCCTGTCGTACCCCGACGAGCGCATCACCTGCGCGACCGCAAGTGAAATCACAGGTCAGACGTTCGACGACTTGAACGTGATGCTTATCGATTTCGCAGGCGGCGCCGGGTCGCCTGCGGGCTCTAGCGCAGCCTCCGAGGTGCCGGCCGGCGCGTCTGCGCCCGCGGCGGCTTCTTCCGCGGCGGACTCTGCGGGCGCATCCCGCGCCGCGAGTTCCCGCTGGCCGTACGCTTCCTCGGGCATTCCCGACGAGCTCTTCATCCGCGGCGACGTTCCCATGACCAAGCAGGAGGTGCGCGCCGTCGCGCTCGCGAAGCTGCGCCTTACCGCGACCGACACCGTGTGGGACGTCGGCGCCGGCACGGGGAGCGTGTCGATCGAGGCGGCGCTCGTCGCGCGAGCGGGGTCGGTATGGGCGGTCGAGCGCAACGCGACCGGCGTGCGGCTCATCCGAGAGAACGCGGATGCATTCGGGTGCGGCAACGTGCATGCGGTCCCCGGTGTCGCCCCCGAAGCGCTCGCGATACTGCCCGTCCCCGACGCCGTGTTCGTCGGCGGGAGCGCGGGCGAGCTTCCCTCCATCGTGGAGGCGGCGCTCGAGAAGAACTCGCAGGTTCGCCTGTGCGTGCCATGCGTCACCGTTGAGACGCTCACCGAGGCGTGCGCGCTCCTCTCGAGTTCGCGCTTTAAGGGGTTCGAGGCTTGCCAGGTGTCGGCCGCCCGCGCCGAGGCTGTAGGCTCGCACCATCTTATGAAGGCGCAAAACCCCGTGTTCCTCGTCAGCGCGCGTGGTGCAGGTGGGGAAGGCGGCGCCCGGTGAGCACGACCATCCCGCGCTTCATGGTCGCTGCGCCCTCGAGCGGGAGCGGCAAGACGGTCGTTACGTGCGCGCTCCTGCGCGCGCTCGCGCGCCGCGGCCTTGCATGCGCGGCCTTCAAATGCGGCCCCGACTACATTGATCCGCTCTTTCATCGTCGCGTCGTGGGCGCGCGCTCGGGCAACTTAGACGGCTTCTTCACCGACGCCCCGACGCTGCGCGCCCTGCTCGCACGCGGCGCCGCGGGCGCGGATGTCGCGGTGCTCGAGGGGGTCATGGGCTTCTACGACGGCATGGCGCCCGGCGTGGCCGACGCGAGCAGCTACCAGGTTGCGCGCGACACGGAAACGCCGGTCGTTTTAGTGGTGAACGGGCGCGGGGCGTCTTTATCGCTCGCCGCCGTAATTCGCGGCATCGCCGAGTTCCTGCCTTGTGCGAACGTGCGCGGCGTCGTGCTGAACAAGACGAGCGCCGCTGCCTGCGCCTACGCGGCGCCTGCGATCGAGAAGCACACGGGCGTCGCGGTTTTGGGTAATATTCCCGCCGACGAGGCGTTCTCGCTCGAAAGCCGGCATCTGGGGCTTGTGACCGCCGACGAGGTCGAGCAGCTCTCCGCGCGCATCGACAAGATGGCCGAGCTGGTGGAAAAGAGCGTCGACGTCGACCGCTTGCTCGAAATAGTGGCGACGGCACCCGATATCTGCGAGGAACCTTACCGGTTGGAGCCGATCGCGGGAGCGCGGCCCATCGTCGCCGTTGCTCGTGACGAGGCGTTCTCGTTCTACTACGAGGAGAACCTGCGCGCGCTCGAGGACCTGGGTTGCGAGCTGGCCTTTTTCAGCCCCCTGTGTGATAGCGAGTTGCCGCGGGGGACAAGCGCCCTCTATCTGGGAGGCGGCTACCCGGAGCTCCATGTGCGGCAGCTCTCCGAGAACGCGCCGATGCGCGAGGCGGTGCGGCGTGCGGTGGAATCCGGCATGCCGACGGTTGCCGAATGCGGTGGGTTTCTGTACCTGCAGCGCGAAATCTCCGATAGCGAGGGGCGGCGCTGGCCTGTTGTGGGCGCCCTTGAGGGCGCAAGCGAGAACGGGGGAAGGCTGTCCCATTTCGGGTACGTGGATCTCACTTCCCAACGCGACGGGCTCTACGGGCCGCGCGGCACACGCATCCGCGCGCACGAGTTCCACTACTGGCAGTCCACCTGCCCGGGCGGCGACTTTTGGGCGCAGAAGCCCCGGCGCGACAAGGGCTGGCCGTGCATGACGACTACCCCGTCCCTGGTTGCGGGCTTCCCGCATGTGTACTATCCTGCGAACCCCGACGTTGCGCGCGCGTTCGCGTCTGCCGCAGCGTCGTTCGCAGAGAGGAGACGGCATGGCTGAAGCAACCGAAACCGCGCTTGCCTGCATCCGCGAGGAAGTCGAGCGCGCTTTCTCGTCGGCGCCGGGCGCCGTGCTCGAAGCCGCGCTCTCCCGGATCGCGCCCGCAGACGAGTGCGCCCGCGCCGCCGCGTACGCCGCGTGGGACTCCATCGCGCACCCCTTGGGGGGATTGGGCGACTTTGAAGACGCCGTCGCGCGTATCGCCGCAGCTCAGGGGAGCGCCGAGGTGGCCGAGTTTCCCCGTGCGCTCGCGGTATTCTTCTCCGACAACGGGGTCGTTGCCGAAGGCGTGTCGCAAAGCGGGCAAGACGTGACGCGAGCCGTCGCGCGCAACATGTGCGAGGGAGCCACGAGCGCCTGCCGCATGGCGGCGTTCGCGGGTGTCGAGGTCGTGCCCGTCGACGTGGGTATGGCCCGGGGCATAGAAGACGCGCGCATGGTGCGCGCGAACGTGCGGCGGGGGAGCGGCAATATCGCGCACGGCCCCGCTATGTCTCGCGATGGGGCCGTGCGCGCGATCGAGGCCGGAATCGCCGTCGCGTGCGGACTTGTCCGCGCCGGTGTGCGCCTTCTCGCCGCGGGCGAGATGGGCATCGGCAACACGACCACCTCGGCGGCGGTGGCCGCAGTGCTCATCCGGGCGGACGCGCGAAGCCTCGTCGGGCGCGGCGCGGGGCTCTCGGACGCCTCACTCGCGCGCAAGCGCGACGTGGTCGAGCGCGCTATCGATGCGAACTCGCCCGATCCCGCCGACCCGATCGACGTGCTCTCGAAGGTGGGCGGCTTCGACATCGCGGCGATGTGCGGCTTCTACCTGGGGGCCGCGGCCTCGAAGGCGCCGGCGCTCCTCGACGGGGTCATATCCTGCACGGCGGCCCTGTGCGCGGCGCGCCTGTGTCCCAACGCCTTGGGCTACCTCGTGGGCACCCACGCATCAAGCGAACCCGCAAGCCAGGAGCTCCTTCGCGAGCTCGGCATAAAGGCACCCCTCGACGCAGGCATGCACTTGGGCGAGGGCGCGGGCGCCATGGCGTATCTGCCCCTTCTGGATTCGGCGCTGCGCGTGTACCGGGATGGGAAGACGTTCACGGCGACCGGCATGGCTGCTTACAAGCATTTCGAGGCCGGGAAATGACGGTGACGCTCGTTATCGGCGCCGCCGCGAGCGGCAAGAGTGCCTACGCCGAGTCCCTGTGCCTCGGGCACGACGGCCCCCGTGTGTACCTGGCAACGATGGAGCCCTTCGGGGAAGAGGGCGCCCGCCGCATCGCGCGCCATCGGGCGCTGCGCGAGGGCAAGGGGTTTTCCACCCTCGAGCGCACGCGTGACGTGGGCGCCGCAGTGCCCGGGCTTCCGCGCGGCTGCACGCTTCTTTTGGAGGACGTGGGCAACCTGGTTGCGAACGAGCTCTTCGCGGAAGGCGGCTTGTCCCCACGTGACCCCGACGCTGCGGCGCGCGAGGTGCTCGGAGACATCGAACGGCTCGCTCAGGCCGCTGCGTATACGGTGGTGGTCTCCGTCGACGTGTTCGCCGATGGGATACGCTACGATGAGGGGACCGAGGCATGGAGGCGCGCGCTCGCGCGCGTGAACGCGGGCGTGGCGGCGCTGGCCGACCGCGCAGTCGAAGTGGTATGCGGGATTCCCGTGTGGATGAAAGGCGAAGGACCTACAAGGTGAAGATAGCAGAGGCAATCGGCGCGGCGTTCGGAACGTTCTCGCGCATCCCCGTCCCGAAATCGGCCTGGACCGATTTCGGATCAACCCATGCGCTTGCCGCGTTTCCCCTGGTGGGCCTTGCGGAAGGCTTCCTCATGACGGCGTGGGGGTACGTGGCTAACCTGCTCGGCGTGCCCGCGGCCATCGTCGCGGCCGTGCTCGTGGCGCTGCCTGTGGCGGTGACGGGAGGCATTCACATAGACGGGCTCTGCGACACCTCCGATGCGCTTGCAAGTTGTGCCCCGCGCGAGCGAAAGCTCGAGATCATGCACGACCCGCGGGCGGGCGCCTTCGGGGTCATCGGTGTTGTCGTGTACTTTATTCTGCAGTTTTCCCTGTTCACCGCGCTGCCGCTTACGGCGGGGGCGTTCCTCGCGCTTCTGTGCTCGCTCGTGTTCTCCCGCTCGCTTTCGGGGCTTGCCGTTGAATGCTGGCCTGGCGCGCGGGCGGACGGCATGGCCGCGGGGCTCTCGCCTGCGAAGAAGCGCGCGTCGATCGTCGTGCCGCTTTGCGCTTTCGCTGCGGCGTCGGCTGCAGGGATGGTCGCGTGCGCTCAGGCCGTCGGCGCCCTTATGGCGGTGGCGGGGCTTTTGGCGCTCGCGTGGTACCGCCATGTTGCCCTGTCCCGCTTCGGCGGGGTGACGGGGGATTTGGCCGGATGGTTTCTGCAATGGGCCGAGCTCGCGATGCTTGCCGTGCTGGTGGCGGGGGGCATGCTCCTATGATGCTCGTGGTAGGTGGCGCGCATTCGGGGAAGAGGACCTTCGTGCGCGAAAAGCTCGGGTTCGCGGCGGACGATTTCGTCGACGCGGCGCAGCTTGCGGAGGGCGGCGTGCCCGCGGCTTTTGCCGGCCGTGTCGCGTACCGTGCTGAGGAACTCGTACGCGCGCTCGACGCTGACCGGGCGCTCGAGCGGCTGATTGGCTTCGACGCAGTGATTCTGCCCTTGGTCGGCTCGGGGGTCGTCCCCATGCGTGCGGAAGACGCCCAATGGCGCGAGCGCGCGGGGCGCCTGGGATGCGCGCTTGCTGCGCGCGCCGACGTCGTCGTGCGCATGACGTGCGGGATTCCCCAGGTCATCAAAGGAAACCTTGCCGATGCGCCTCGAGGGACGCAGGGCGCGGGCGCGCCTTTGGAAGTCGTCTTCGTGCGCCATGGTGCCACGGCGGGCACGGAAGACCATCGCTACAGCGGGGCGGGCACCGACGAGCCCCTGTCGAGCGCGGGCGAGCGCGCTTTGCGCGAGCTCGCGTGCGATCGTGACGTGTTCCGTGTTATCACGAGCGGCATGGCCCGCACCGACCAGACGGCACGCATCCTCTTCCCGAATGCGGAGCTTATGGCATGCCCCGGTCTGCGCGAGATGGATTTCGGTGACTTCGAGGGGCGAAGTGCCGCCGAGCTTAAAGAGGATGCGCGCTACCGCGCCTGGGTAGACTCCTGGTGCGAGACGCGGTGCCCGCATGGCGAGGGCAAGAGCGATTTCACCCGCCGCGTCGTCGCGGCGTTTCGGGAGGCATGCGAATCGGAGCGCGCCCAGGGGAGTGGGCGCGCCGTCTTCGTCGTTCACGCGGGTACCGTGAAAGCGCTGCTTTCCGAGCTTGCTGTCCCGAAAATGGAATACTTCGACGTGCATACCGAGCCGGGCGGCGCATGGGCCGCCATCTGGGATGGGCGCTGCCTTCGCGACGTTCGCCCTGCTTCGGGGGGCGATGCCCGGTGATGATGATTCTTGCCGTCGCCGCCGGGTTCGCGGCTGACCTTGCCTTCGGCGACCCGCGCTGGCTTCCCCATCCCGTCGTCGCCATGGGGCGCGCGATCACGTGGGCCGAAGGCCGCCTGCGGGGTGCATTCCCGCAAACGTCCGCGGGCACGCGCGCCGCAGGGCTTGTGCTCGCCGTGGCGCTTCCGCTTGCGTGTGGGCTTTTGACCTGGGGAATCCTGCATCTTTGCAGCATGGTTCACCCCGGCTTGCGCTTCGTGGCCGAGGCATGGGCGAGCTATCAGATTCTCGCGGCATGCGAGCTGCGCCGCCAGAGCCTGGCCGTGGCCCGCGCGTTCTCGAAGGGCGGCCTTGTTGCGGCGCGCGAATCCGTCGGGCTCATCGTGGGGCGCGACACGTCTGTTCTCGACGAGCAGGGCGTCGCGCGCGCCGCCGTGGAAACGGTAGCGGAGAATGCGAGCGACGGCGTCATCGCGCCGCTTTTCTACCTTATGATCGGGGGTGCGCCCTTGGGCATGGCGTACAAGGCGGTGAACACGCTCGACAGCATGGTGGGCTACAAAAACGAGCGCTACATCGATTTCGGCTGCGCCTCGGCGCGCCTCGACGATGCGGTGAACTGGATTCCCTCGCGCTTATCGGCCCTGCTCATGATCGCCGTGTGCCCGATTGTTGGGCTCGACGCGCGCGGGGCGGCGCGCATCTGGCGCCGTGACAGGCGTCGCCATGCGAGCCCGAACGCGGCGCAGACCGAGTCAGCGTGCGCGGGCGCGCTCGGGCTGCGCCTGGCAGGACCCGCGGTGTATTTCGGCAAGCTCGTTGAGAAACCGACGATAGGCGACGCGTCCCGCGCAATCGAGTGGGGCGACATCGCCCGGGCGACAAGGCTCATGCTCGCCGCGTCCGTATGCGCGCTCGTCGTCTTCGGCGCCGCGCGCGCGGCGGTCGTGCTCGCCGTGGGGGCGATGGCATGAGGGAAGACCACGCCGCGCCCCGGGCTGCCGGGGGAATCCTGCGCGCCCGTGCGCATGGGGGTAGCACGCAATCGCTCGGCATCGCTTGCGAAGGGAGCGCCTCCGACCTCATTGACTTCTCGGTGAACGTGAATCCGGCAGGCCCCTCGCCGCGCGCCGTCGCCGCAGCTTGCAAGGCGCTTTCTCGAATCGACGCCTACCCCGATAGGGAAAGTCTCGCCCTCGTTCGCGCCCTAGCGCGCGCCCAGGGCATTCCCGAAGATACTATCGTCTGCGGCGCGGGCGCGTCCGACATCATCTGGCGGCTCGCCGCGGCGGTGCGCCCGAAACGCATCGTCGTGTGCGCGCCGACGTTCTCTGAATATGCGGATGCGGCATCGTACTACGGTGCATGCGTGCTGGAGTTCCCGCTCTCCGAAGCGGACGACTTCGACGTGCCCGCCTCCTTCGCCCGCGCGATCGAGGGGCCGGGAGACGTGGCGTACCTCTGCAATCCGAACAACCCGACGGGGCGCCTCGTCGACCCCAGCGTGATCGATGCCGCGGCTTGCCGCTGCGAGCAGGTGGGCGCGCTGCTCGTCGTGGACGAGTGCTTCCTCGGATTTGCGCCCGACGCCCGCGAAAGGAGCGTGGCCGCACGCGCCGCGTGTTCGCACCATGTGGCCGTGCTCTCCGCGTTTACCAAGCTCTACGGAATGGCAGGGTTGCGGTTGGGGTATCTGATCAGCGGAAACGCCCAACTCATCGAGGGGATTCGCCGGGCGGGGCAGGCGTGGCCCGTCTCCTCGGTCGCCGAGGCCGCGGGCATCGCCGCCCTGGAAGACGTCGAATACGTCTCGCGCACGCGCGATGTATTGGCGGGCGAGCGAGCGTGGCTTTCCCACGAGCTCTCCTCGCTCGGGCTTTCCGTCGTGCCGTCGGATGCGAACTTCCTTTTAGTCCGCACGCCGGCGAAAGACATCCCCGAGCGCCTGTATAAACAGGGGGTTTTGGTCCGCACGTGCGACTCGTTTTCGGTACTGTCCCGTTTCTGGTGCCGCGTCGCGGTGCGCACGCGCAAGGAGAACGCCCGGCTTGCGATGGCGTTCAGCCGCGCGCTTCGGGCGGAAGGCGCATCGGGCGAAGGCGAACCCGACGAACGGGGCGGCGCTTCTTGCAGCGGCGCTATGGCGGGCGCGGATGGCCGAGGCTCGGCGAAGGAGGTCGATACCCGTGGGTAGGGCGAAGCCCATCATGATCCAGGGCACCATGTCGAACGCGGGGAAGAGCCTGCTTGCGGCCGGGCTGTGCCGTGTGCTTTCGCAGGACGGCCTGCGCGTGGCTCCCTTCAAGAGCCAGAACATGGCGCTCAACAGCGGTGTCACGGCCGATGGGCTCGAGATGGGCCGCGCCCAGATCATGCAGGCCGAGGCGTGCGGCATCGCGCCCGACGTGCGCATGAACCCCATCCTGCTCAAGCCCGAAAGCGACCACCGAAGCCAGCTCATCGTGGCCGGCAAGGCGCAGGGAGCCTTCGCTGCGAGGGACTACTTCGCGCGAAAGAAGGCGCTCATGCCGCAGATTTTGGAGGCGTTCGATTCGCTCGCGGAGGAAAACGACGTCATCGTCATCGAGGGCGCCGGCAGCCCCGCCGAAATCAATCTTGCCGAAAACGACATCGTCAACATGGGGCTCGCGCGCGCCGTGTCCTCCCCCGTGCTGCTCGCGGGCGACATCGACCCAGGTGGGGTGTTTGCCCAGCTCTACGGCACGGTCGCGCTCTTTGCGCCCGAGGATCGCGCTCTTTTGCGGGGACTTGTGGTGAACAAGTTCCGCGGCGATGTGGAAATCCTGCGCCCGGGTTTGGCCCCGCTCGAGAAGATGTGCGGGGTTCCCGTTGTGGGGGTCGTGCCGTATCTTGCGCTCGACCTGGACGACGAGGACTCGCTCGCGCCGCGCCTATCTGCCCGCGAGGCGCGCGGCGTCATCGACGTCGCCGTCGTGCGCCTTCCGCATCTGTCGAACTTCACCGACTTCGACTCGCTTTCGCGCGTGCCCGGCGTGGGCGTGCGCTACGTTTCCTCGGCGACCGATCTGGGCCGACCCGACCTGGTGGTGCTCCCCGGCTCGAAGACCACGCTCGACGACGCGCGCTGGCTTGCGGCTAGCGGCATCGGATCCTGTGTACGTGCGCTTTCGGGCGCGGGCACGCCGGTGCTCGGCATATGCGGAGGCTACCAGCTTTTGGGAGACGAGCTTTCCGACCCGCACGGCAGGGAAGGCGCTGGCACCGCGCGCGGGCTCGGGCTCATCCCTGCAAGTACGGTGTTCAAGGAGGAAAAGCGCCTCGCCCAGTCGGAGCTGCGCATCACGGGCGCCCAAGGCGCGTTTTCGGTGTGGAACGGCATGACGGCGCGCGGGTACGAGATTCACGACGGCGAAACGACCGTCTCCTGCGCCCCTGCGGGCACGATTGGCGGCAAACCAGAAGGCGCGGCCTGCGGAAACGTGTTCGGAACCTATCTCCACGGCCTGTTCGACGAACCGGGGGTGGCGCTCGCCCTCGCGCGCTCGCTCGCGCGCATGCGCGGCCTGCCCGAGAGCGTCGTGGGTGCTGCGGGCGCGGCGTCCGCGGCCGATCACCGTGCGCGCGAGTTCGACCGCCTGGCTGACGTCGTGCGCGGGGCGCTCGACATGGAGTATGTCTACCGCATTATCGAGGAGGGCGTATGATCCACGTGTATCATGGCGACGGCAAAGGCAAGACCACGGCGGCGATGGGGCTCGCCCTTCGCATGCTCGCCGCAGGCCGCCGCGTCGTCGTTGTGCAGTTCCTGAAAGACGGCGAAAGCGGGGAGGCGCGTCTGCTCGCCGGGCATTTCGGCGTGCCCGTGTTCGCGGGGAAGGTGTCGGACAAGTTTACCTGGTCGATGACGCCGGAAGAACTTGCCGCGACGTGCGAGCTGCACGATGGGAACCTCGCTTCAGCGCTCGCCGAGCTCGAGGGCGCGCAGGAGGGGCTGCTCGTGCTCGACGAGGCGCTCGACGCGCTTTCGAAGGGGCTTGTCGACGAGGCACTCGTGGACCGCGCGCTCGATATGTCCGCGCGCGGCGTCGAAGTAGCGCTCACCGGGCGTGCGCCTTCCCGCAAGATCGTGGAGAAGGCCGACTACATAACCGAGATGCGGTGCGAGAAACACCCCTACACTCAGGGGATATGTGCAAGGGAAGGAGTGGAGTACTAGATGGATTCCAAGGAGATGGCGCCCGGCGACATCGAGCGGCGCAGCTTCGAGATCATCACCGAAGAGCTCGGCGGCCGCACGTTCCCGCCGCTCGAAGAGCCCGTCGTGAAGCGCGTCATCCACACCACTGCCGACTTCTCGTACGCTGATTCCCTCGTATTCACCCATGACGCCGCGCACTGTGCGCTCGACGCACTGCGCGCAGGGGCCACGGTGCTCACCGACACGAACATGGCGCTCGCAGGCATAAGCAAGCCCGCGCTCGCGAAGCTCGGCTGCCAGGCCGTGTGCTATATGGCCGACCCGGATGTCGCCGCAACGGCGCGCGCCGCGGGCACGACTCGCGCCGTTGCGAGCATGGACAAAGCTTGCGGCATCGAGGGTCCGCTCATCGTGGCCGTCGGCAACGCTCCCACAGCACTTCTGCGCCTCGCCGAGCTCATGGACGCGGGGAAGATCGCGCCCGCGCTCGTCGTTGGGGTGCCGGTTGGGTTTGTGAACGTGGTCGAGGCGAAAGAGGAGCTACTCGCGCGACGCGTGCCGGCCATCGTCGCGAGGGGTCGCAAGGGCGGCTCGACCGTGGCGGCCGCCATTATGAACGCGCTGCTCTACCAGATCACGCGCCCAGGCGGCCCGAAGTGACGGCCCCCGCATCCGCGCCGGCGCTGCGCATCTTCGCCGGCACCACCGAGGGCCGCCTCCTGTGCGAATGGGCGAGCGGGGCGGGAATCCCCGCCCGTGCCTACGCGGCAACCGAGTACGGAGGCGAGCTTTTGGGCGAGCTTCCGGGCATCGAGGTGCATGCGGGCAGGCTCGACGAGGCCGACATGGAGCGTGAGCTTTCCGGCGCGCGCATCGTCGTCGACGCCACGCACCCCTTCGCTACGCTCGCAAGCGGCAACATCCGGGCCGCTTCGCTCGCCGTGGGTGCACGATGCCTGCGCCTTACGCGCCCGGTCGAGGCGCTGCCCAAAGGCGTCGTGTCGGTCGCGTCGATCGCCTGCGCGGCGCGCTTTCTCTCCGAGAACCCGGGTCGCGCGCTTCTCACGACGGGGAGCAAGGAGCTTGCTCCCTACACGCGCGTCGCCGATTTCGCGGAGCGCTTCTTCGTGCGTGTGCTCCCTCTGCCCGGTGCTATAACGAAGTGCATCGACGCGGGGTTTTCGCCGTCGCACGTCATCGGCATGCAGGGGCCCTTCACCCGCGAGCTCAACGAGGCGATGCTTCGGCAGGTGGGCGCCCAGTGGCTTGTGACCAAGGACTCGGGAACCGTAGGCGGCACGGCCGAGAAGATCGCCTCCGCGCGCGACGTGGGAGCGCGCTGTATCGTGGTCGCCCGTCCCGCCGAGGGAGGCGGGGCCCTTTCGCTTAGGGAAGTGGAAGACGCGCTCTTACGGGAGTTCGCGCGCTAGGCGCTCGCCGCGCATGCGTGCCCTCCCGCCTGCGAGGAGAAGCGCCCCGAGCAAGCTCGACCCGTACAAGCCTGTCATCCGCCAATCGCTCGAGGACGACGCACGGAACTGGCGCAAGCAGCCCTTCAATAAGTTGCGGTGAAATAGCGTCTGTTTTTGCTGCTAAATAGCATATTCAGTCCCTAATTCACCGCAACTTGTTGGTGGTGGCTTACTGATAGCGTAGGCACTCCACCGGGTCGAGCTTTGCCGCGCGGCGAGCGGGATAGAAGCCAAAGATTACGCCGATGCCGACGGAGACGGCGAAGGCCAGCAGTACCGTGGCGATTGAAAAGCTCGGTGTGATTTGCCCGCTGGCACCGAGCTCGCCGAGAACCCCTGATCCTGCGGCAAACATCGCAAGAGCCCAGGCCAGCAGATAGCCAATCAGGACACCTAGCAGTCCGCCGGTGACGCACAGCGCCGAGGACTCGGCCAAAAATTGGGCGGTGATATCGCGACGACTGGCGCCCAGAGCGCGGCGGATGCCGATCTCGCGGATGCGCTCAGTCACGTTGGTGAGCATCATGTTCATAATGCCGATACCGCCGACAAGCAGCGAGATGCTGGCGACAGCACCCATGATGAGCGAGAACGCTCCCATAAAGGAGTTGAGTGCATCGATGGCGCTTTTCATGGAGGTCGCCGATACACTGTCGTACTCATCATCCTCCGCGATGCCCTTCATCGCGCGTACCTTGGACTCGATGGTCTTACAAAGCTCATCCATGTCCGTGCCCTCGGCGGCAAGTGCCGTTACGCTGGGGAATGAAGGATTCTCGTCGCCAAACAGCCCGGAGATGGTTTCGCGTGGCATATACAGCGTGAGCGAGCCCATGGAGTCGCTGCCGCCATCAATCACGCCTACAATCTGCACCTCGCCGTTGGACACCTTAATAGTCTTGCCCACCGCGTCCTGTTCGTTGCCGTAAAGCTGATCGGCGCCGTTGCGGCTGATGAGCGCCACGCGCGAGCCTGATTGGGACTCGGCCTGGGAATAGGTGCGCCCCGCAACGAGCTTGTTGGCCCCCACGGCGTCGAGCATGTCGCTATCGACACCCTGTGCCATGACGGTATAGCTTTTATCGCCGGTCTTGTACTCGGTATACGCGCTGTCGACAATGCCGATCTGCTCTATCTGCGGCACCAGTTTTTGAAGCTTCTCGATGTCCGACTCGGTGAGTTCTTGCGACGAATAGATTTGCACCATGCGTGCCGCATTGAGGCCCAGGCTGTTGACCAGGCTGTTTTGGATGCCGCCGATGAGCGAAGTCATGGCGATAACCGAGGCGATGCCGATGACAATGCCCAGGATGGTGAGCAGGCTGCGCCCCTTGTTGGCCTCGAGCGAGTGAAGGGCTTCCTGGATGAGATCGCGGGCGCTCATGCCACCACTCCTTTCGGCGGGTTGGCGGAGGCGGAAATCATGGGCAGGCTATCTACGGCGCTGCGCAGGGTCCGCGGTGCATGTGGAATATACGCGCCGTCGTGAATGCGACCGTCGCGGATGGTCACGGCACGGTCGGCCTCGGCGGCGATGCCGGGGTCGTGTGTGATAAGAACGATGGTTTTGCCTCGCTTCTGAAGCTTATGGAAGGTCTCCATCACAAGCGCTCCGGTAGCGGAGTCCAGGTTTCCCGTCGGCTCGTCGGCCAGGATGATGGGCGGGTCATTGACGAGGGCACGCGCGATGGCGACGCGCTGCATCTGTCCGCCCGAGAGCTCTGATATGCGGTGGTCCCAGTGGTCGACCGGCAGCGTGACGGCCTGCAGCGCGTGCACGGCGCGCATTTCGCGCTGGCTACGGGGCACATTGGTGTAGGCCAGCGGCAGCATGACGTTTTCGATAACCGACAGGCGTGGCAGCAGGTTGAAGCTCTGAAAGACAAAGCCAATACTCAGGGCGCGAACTTCGGTGAGCTCGTCATCGTCGAGCTCGGCCACGTTGAGCCCTTGCAGGTAATAGTCGCCCGCCGTCGGTTTGTCCAGGCAGCCCAGGATGTTCATGAGCGTCGACTTGCCCGAGCCCGAGGGGCCGGTGATAGCGACGAATTCGCCGGGATTTACCGCCAGGCTCACGTTGTGCAGGATGTGGGCGCAACCCGCCTCGCTCTCAAAAATGCGGTGCACGTTGCGGATGTCGATAACGGGACGCATTACATGCCCTCGTCGTCAGACATGCTGCCCGAATCCGTGCTGTAGCCGCCGTCAGCCGTTGCGTCCGCTCCGGTGTCCATGACGAGGGTGTCGCCATCGCGCAGCTTGGTAACCGGCACGTTGGGGTTGATCTCGTTGCCCTGGTCGTCGCGCTTTACCTGTGTCTTGCCGACTACGGCTTCGTTGTCGTTTTGCGTCACGACGGTCACCTTCACGCGACGGGTATGCTTGCCCTCGTCATCGGTTGCCACGTTGACGTAATAGTGTTCGCCGTCTTCGGTCATGAGCGCCATCGTCGGCACCATCACCACGTCGTCGAGCTGCTCGGTCACCACCGATACCTCGGCCGTCATGCCCGGCTTCAGGCGCGCGTCGGGCGCCTCTATGAGAATGTCGACGTTAAAGGTTACGCTGCCGCCGCCACCGTTGGCGGCGTCGGAGTTTGCCACCGAGGCGATGGCCGTGACCGTTCCCTGGCTTACGATATCGGGAAACGCGGGATACGTGACGTTGGCACTCTGCCCAACGGCGATCTTGGCGATGTCCTTTTCGCCCACCTGCACGGTCACCTTCATCTTAGATAGGTCGGCGATCTGCATGCACTGCTTGCCGCCGCTCGTATCGCTTTCGCCCATGATCATGCCGCCTGTTACCGTGGCGCCCACCTTGGCGTTGAGCTCCACGATACTGCCCGAGCTCGGGGCCGTGACCGTACGACTGGCCGCCTTGGCGTTCGCCTGATCGAGGTTTGCCTGGGCCGATGCGAGGCTGCGCTGCGCGGCCGATACGGCGTTCGTGTCCGCCGATGCGGCGGAGACGCCAGCCGCTGCGGAAGCTCCATCGACGTCCGTCGTTGGGGTGGCCTGAGCGGCAGCTGCGGCTTTCTTCGCATTAGCGAGGTCTTCTTGAGCGGCAGCAACTGCACGCTGCGCCTCGGCAACGTTGCGATCGAGCTCGTCGTTTTTAATGGTCATAAGCACGTCGCCCTCGTTGACGGATTGGCCCGCCTGCACGTTGATCGAATCGACCGTACCGTCGACAGAAGGGGAGACCACTGAGGACGAAATGGGTTTGAGCTGGCCTTTCGCCTCGACCGTTGTGGTAAACGTGCCCTCGGTCACCATGTCGGTCACCGGCCCGTTGTTGCCTGCGGGCCGTGCGTTGATGGCTAAGGTCACGACAACGGCGATGAGCACAATGGCGGCCACGACGCCGGCCGCAATGCCGCGTCGGATGAGCTTTTTGCGTCGACGTTCGGCACGTTTTGCCTTGAGCTTGGCATATGCCTCTTCATCGGAAATCTCGGTCGCATCGTTCGCGCGTCCGCTCTGCTTATCGGCATGTACGTTTGTAATCAGAGGAATCGTTTCGGTGACATCTTCGAGCGTGTGCTCGGTATCATCCGGGCCCGGGGTGGTCGTGGGGACATTCGGCATAGCGTCTCCTTTATAGAAAGTACCTCGATAAGTATATGCGCCCACCGGTTGGGGTGGGCGCATAGAACGGTTTCTTTCGGAACTGTTAGATTGGTCGCAGCGGTTCCACGTTGTAGGAATGCGCGCGTTGCACTACGAGTGGACAACCACGCATAGGCCGACTTTGATGCAGTCGTGAAGTGCCTTGGCGTCTGCCAGGCGCAGGTTGATGCAGCCGTGGCTGCCGCACCATTTGTACGACTCGGCGTTATCGAAGCTCTTGTCGTTTTGCCAGGTGGCATCATGGAAGCCGATCATGTTGCCCTCAAACGGCATCCAGTAGCTCACCGGACTCTCGTATTTGGGCTTGCCGGTCTCGGGGTCCTTGGCTCCGATCAGGGTGCTGCCGCCGTCGTTGCTGTTGATCTGCCAGACGCCCTCGGGCGTGGCATCCTCGCCCGGCTTGCCCGAGATAAAGTTGGCCTCCCAAACGATATTTCCGCTCTCGTCATAGTAGCGCGCGTGCTGTTCGGACAAGTCGACGTCGATATACGCCTTCCAGTCGGGCTCTCCCTTTGCGGTAAAGGTGTCGGCCTTCTGGGAGTACTTGATCTCGATTTCGCCGGTCTGCTTGTTGTTAATGGCGTCCTCGACCTGCTTGGCGAGCGAGCTGCTGTCGATGGACCAACCAAAGTCGCCGCCTTCGACGGCGCACTGCTTGCCATCGGCGCGCGTCCACCAGCGAGTGGAGCCCACGGTATTAAAGCCGTTGGCGAGCTCGGCTGCCCAGTTGCTGATCTGCGACGTATCGAGCGTTGGGTTGGCGGGATCGGCAAAGCTGATCCACTGCAATACGGAGCTGCCATCAACCTTGCCGGCATCCTCGCCGTTGAGCTTGAGGGTCACGTTGACGCCCAGGAAGTTGTTGGCGGCATCGCATGCGGCCTGAATCTGATCATCGGTCAGCGTTCCATTGAGCGGCTCATAGGCATCGTTGCCGAGCTTGGAAAGATCTACGGACTCGGCCAGCGAGGCAAGCTCGAGCTCGGCATACTTAATGACATGCTCGCGGTTGAGTTTTTCGTTGGAGCGCGCCTTCTCGACGGTAAACTTGCCGGCCTGCTCGTCATAGGAGCTATTGGCCTCGAACGTGCCCGAACGGCCCTCGTTAAACTCGTTGATGGCGGCGCCCAGATCCTTCTCAAACTTCTTTTGGTCAAAGGTGTCGGAGAGCATGGACAGGTCGACGTCTTGATCAAGATCGACTTCGTTGGAGGTAGCGGTTGTTTTGGTCTTGCCGCTTAAGGATTCCACAAGGCGGACCGGCCAAATAAAGGCTTCGTTGTGGTTGATGATCTCTTTTGCGGCAGCTTCGCCATCGACGATGGGTTCATCGGACTCGGGCTGATAGGTCCAGCTAAAGTCATCGCCTGTCACGGCGAGCTTATAGTGCTTCCATGCCGAATTGACCTTGGTGGCGGCAGACGAAGCGTTGGAGAACGAGACGTCGACGCCGGCGATGGTGGTGTTGGGGTAGGCTACCTGCGAAAATGCTACGACGCCTACGATATAGACAATGACGATTAGACCCAGGACGACAAAGAGCGTCGTCTTTTTGCCCGACTTATTGTTCTTGGCGGGTTTGCGCGCGGGGCCACGATCGCCTCGAGCGTGCGTGTGGGGCTGCTTGGGCGCATTGCCGTTTGCCTGGCGCTGCTGACGTTGTTGACGCTGCTGTCGCTGTTGGTTCGGGCGTTGGGAAGCGTTTGCTGCACTACGCTGCTGACCGTGGCTCGGCGCGATAGGACGCGGCGACTGAACGCCGCCGGTGTGCCTGCTCGGCTGCTGCGGATCGGGAATCAGTTGAGTTCGATCGTTTTGCGACATCGTATGCATATCCTTCGATTTTCGCCTTGCGGTTCATCGTGTTTTTACTGGGCTTGCATTATAGCGATTGCCCTGCTGTTTGTGGTACGGAAACGGTGGCATTCAAAAGAGGTGGGACATTTGTCCCACCTTTGAGTCGTTCTTTGTCGCTATCCGCACACACCGCATTTTGCACAGGCCGAAAGTGCGGCCGGAGCCTGCGCGATGCCGCCCTTTGCCGTCTCGCGCAGCGTGGCCGGCAACGCGTGGCCCACCGAGAGCATGACATGTGCCATCTGGTCAAACGGCACCAGGCTCTTAATGCCTGCGAGGGCGAGTTGTGCCGAGCTAAAGGCCGCAGCCACGCCGATGGCGTTACGGTTTTGGCAGGGCACCTCCACGAGGCCACCGACGGGGTCACAAACGAGACCCAGCAGGTTACTCAGCGCGATGGAACTGGCGTCGAGCGCCTGCTCGGGCGTGCCGCCGAGCATCTGCACCAGCGCGGCGGCTGCCATGGCGGCGGCGCTTCCGACTTCGGCTTGGCAGCCGCCCTCGGCGCCGGCAACGCAGGCGCTTGTGGTGAGGTTGAGGCCGATGGCGGCGGCGCAGTAGAGGGCGTCCATGACCTGCTCGTCGTCGAGCTGCAGACGATCGGCGAGCGCCAGCACGCAGCCGGGCACAACACCCGCGGATCCTGCCGTCGGAGCTGCGACGATCACACCCATCGTGGCGGAGCGCTCGAGCACGGCCATGGCGCGGGCCACGGCGTCGGTCTGAACGGGGCCCATCAAGTTGGAGCTAAGGTCGTTGCTGCCGGTGGCATCGACAAGCTTAGCCTCGCCGCCGATAAGCCCACCGAGCGATTGCTGCGGATTAGCGATGGGGGCTGTGGTCTCCTCGCGCATGACGTCGAGCACGCGGCGCATGGCGGCGACGGCGTGCGCCTCACCGGTCAGGCGCGCCTCTCGTACGGCCATAACGGCGCCAATGCTGAGCCCCAGTTCCTCGCACGCATCGAGCAGCTGCTCGCCGTCGTCGAAGATTTCCTTGGCCGAGACGCCGGGGGAGAGCGATGAGGCAGAACCGGGGAGCTCGATAAAGGTCGCGTAATCGACATTGTCGAGCTTGCGCAGCATGGGGACGACGGTGTCGTCGGGCGCGCCGTCGGTCTCAAAGACGGAGTAGGCCTGGCCGCCCACTTCGGTTCGGTAGGTGCGGCAGAAAGCGATGTTCACGTGGGCGTAGGCGAGCAGGTTCGTGAGCGCGGCGAGTACGCCGGGAACGTCCTTGTGCGCCACGAAGAGCGTGGAATACATGCCCGAGATGTCGACGCCGACGCCGTTAATGCGGCTGATGCGCATCTTGCCGCCGCCCAGGCTCTCGCCGCGGACCTGCGCCGTGGCGCCCGTGTCGTCGACCATATCGATGTCGACGGTGTTGGGGTGGATGGAGGCGTCGTCGCCCTTGATGTCAAAGTGATATTCGAGGCCCTGCTCGCGAGCGAGGTCGAAGGCCTGCTTGATGTTCTCGTCATCGGTGTCGAGGCCCAGGATGCCCGCGACGAGCGCACGGTCGGTGCCGTGGCCGCGGTAGGTGTGGGCGAAGGAGTTCCATAGGCCAAAGGTGACTTTGGCGATGCGGCCTTCTAACAGGCTGGCGGCAACTTGGGCGCAGCGCAGGGCGCCGGCGGTGTGTGATGAGCTGGGGCCGACCATGACGGGGCCCAAGATCTCGAATGCCGAGGTCGTAGCTAGTGTTTGCGGCTTGCCTGCCATGGGTGCTCCTGTTCTATCCCGTCGTTCCGAGGACTTTGGTATTTGGTCGCCTGCTCTACAGTCCTGGCTCGCACGGAGGCCACATTAAGTGGCCTCCGGCTCGTGCGGAACTCGCGACCGACCAAATACCAAAGCCCTCGGAACTAAGGATACATGGTAGAGGCGCGTGTGCTGCAAAATTCATTAGCTGGTGACGCAGCGTAGGCTCATATCGAAGCATCTTCACCACCGGATTAATAAAAAAGAAGCACCGCTTGGGGGCGGTGCTTCTTTTGAAAGCGCATGCGTGTTGTGACCTTAGCGGCTCTTAATTACAGGCCGCAGGCTGCTTTGAGTTCTTCGACTCGGTCGGTCTTCTCCCAGGTGAAGTCGGCGTCTTCTCGGCCAAAGTGACCGTAGGCTGCCGTCTTTTCGTAGATGGGGCGACGCAGGTCTAGGTCGCGGATGATTGCGCCCGGGCGCAGGTCGAAGGTCTTCTCTACGGCCTCGACGATCTTGTCCTCGGCAACATGTGCGGTGCCGAAGGTGTCGACCATGATTGAGAGGGGCTTGGAAACGCCGATGGCGTAGGCAAGCTCGACTTCGCAGCGGTCGGCCAGACCGGCGGCGACCACGTTCTTGGCTACCCAGCGCGCGGCATACGCGGCGGAGCGGTCGACCTTGGTGCAGTCCTTGCCGCTAAAGGCACCGCCGCCGTGACGGCCATAGCCGCCGTAGGTGTCGACGATGATCTTACGGCCAGTCAGTCCCGTGTCACCCATAGGTCCGCCCACGACAAAGCGACCGGTGGGGTTCACGTAGATGTCGGCGTTGTCCCACGGCATGTTCTCGGCGGCCATGACCGGGGTGATGACGTGCTCGATTAGGTCGGCCTTGATCTTGCCCATGTCCTCGATCTCGGCGGCGTGCTGCGTGGAGATGACGATGGTCGTGACCTCGACGGGCTTGCCGTCCTCGTAGCGCACGGTGACCTGGGTCTTGCCATCGGGACGCAGATAGGCGAGGGTACCGTCGTGACGCACGGCAGCCAGGCGCTCGGCCAGGCGGCTTGCCAGGTAGTGAGGCATGGGCATGAGGGTCTTGGTCTCGTTGGAGGCGTAACCGAACATCATGCCCTGGTCGCCGGCACCGATCAGGTCGATCGGGTCGGTGGTAGCGCCGGTCTGGGTCTCGAAGGACTCGTCAACGCCCTGAGCGATATCGGGTGACTGCTCATGGATGAGGCTCATAACGCCGCAGGTATCGCAGTCAAAACCGAATTTGGCACGGTTGTAGCCAATGCGGCGGATAACGCCGCGGGCGATTTCCTGAACGTCGACGTAGGCCTGGGTGCGAATCTCGCCGGCGACGATAACGGTGCCGGTGGTCACGAGGGTCTCGCAGGCGCAGCGGACGTTCTCCACGTTGGCGGGCACGCCGTTGGGGGCGATGTAGCCCTGCTCCTGCAGCTCTATTTCTTTGGCGAGGATTGCGTCGAGGACGGCATCGCTGATCTGGTCAGCGATCTTATCGGGATGACCTTCGGTCACCGACTCCGAAGTAAAAACAAAGGACCCGTGTTGGGGTGGGATGGAACGAAGTTCTTCTGACATGATTGTCCTTTCAAAAACGTGTCCCGCGACCGTTACCATTCCGCCGGGCTCTCTATGCAAGGGCACATCATAACGCGTAAATCAAACATTCACACCCTTTCCGCACCTACTCATTGGGGACAGACTTAAATGACCAGCCGGGATGTTCCTTTTCTGCCAGGGCAGCTAATTTGGGACTGGTCATTTAAGTCTGTCCCCAATGAGTGAGTCGGTGCCCTTTGTGCGGAGGTTGCTTTGATGCTTTATACTGGTGCGGTTAGACATCCATCCTGCAATCGAGGAGATTTCCATGGCATCAGACGTTCGCGTCCGCTTTGCACCCTCACCGACGGGCAAGCTGCACATCGGCGGCGCCCGCACCGCTATCTATAACTGGGCTTTCGCCCGCTCAAACGGCGGCACGTTCATCCTGCGCATCGACGACACCGACCCCACCCGCTCCACCGACGAGAACACGCAGATCATCCTGCGCGCCATGCGTTGGCTGGGCCTGGACTGGGACGAGGGTCCCGAGGTGGGCGGCGACTTTGGCCCCTACGCCCAGACCGAGCGCCTGGACCTGTACAAGCAGGCCGCCCAGAAGCTTTGGGACGAGGGCAAGGCCTATCCCTGCTTCTGCACCAAGGAGCAGCTCGACGCCGATCGCAAGGCCGCGCAGGAGCGCAAGGACCCCTTCCAGGGCTATCAGCGCCGCTGCCGCGATCTTGATCCCGAGGAGGCCCGCCGCCGCATCGAGGCCGGCGAGTCCTACGTCCTGCGCATTAAGGTGCCCGAGGACCGCGGCGACGTCGTCATCCACGACGCCGTCCACGGTGAGGTGACCTTCGACGCCAAGGAGCTCGACGACTTTGTCATCTTCCGCTCCGATGGCACGCCCACGTACAACTTCGCGACCGTCGTCGACGACGCCATGATGAAGATCACCCATGTCATCCGCGGCGACGACCACCTGTCCAACACCCCGCGTCAGGTCATGGTCTATGAGGCCCTCGGCGCGCCCGTGCCTACGTTCGCCCACATCTCCATGATCTTGGGTGCCGACGGCAAAAAGCTCTCCAAGCGCCACGGCGCCACCTCGGTGGAGGAGTACCGCGACGCCGGTTACCTGTCCGATGCCTTCGTCAACTATCTGGCTCTGCTGGGCTGGTCGCTCGACGGCGAGACCACGATCATCCCGCGTGATGTCTTGGCCAGCAAGTTCTCGCTCGACCGCATCTCCAAGAACCCGGCGACCTTCGACCCCAAGAAGCTCGACTGGGTCAATGCCGAGTACATCAACGGCATGTCCGATGCTCAGTTTGCCGACGAGATCATGGTCCCCGAGCTGCACGAGGCGGGTCTCATCGAGGGCAACGTCGAGTACGGCGAGGACTGGATCGACGCGCTCGCTGCCATCGTCAAGCCGCGCACCAAGATGCCGACCGACGCCGTGACCGTCGCCGCTCCCATCTTTGCCACAGCCGAGACGCTCGAGTATGACGAGAAATCCGTCAACAAGGGTCTGGCCAAGGAGGGCATGGGTGCCATCCTGGACGCCGCCAAGGCCGCGCTTGAAGGCGTGGACGAGTGGACGGCTGCCAACATCGACGCCGCGCTTGAGCCGCTGCCCGAGCAGATGGACCTTAAGAAACGCGTGGTGTTCCAGGCCGTGCGCGTCGCCGTCTGCGGCAACATGGTGAGCCCTCCGCTGGGCGAGACCATGGCGCTCGTCGGCCGCGACGACTGCCTGGCGCGCATCGACCGCGCCCGCACGATGGCGCTGTAATCGCTGCGCAAACGTTTGTATCCGAGCCCCGTTCACCCCGAGCGGGGCTCTTGTTTCTGTAGACGTATGGGATAGGAGGTGCTGGGGCCATGGTCGAGCAACTTTCGCTGTTTGGTTCGCCGGAACCGGAGGAAGCTCCGAATTCCGCGGCTCCTGCCGCCGCCCCGGCGCAGCCCGAGCCCGCACCTGAGCCCATCGCTGCCTATGTGAGCGTGGTCCTCGACATTCCCGCCCGTGCGCTGTCCGAGCCGTTTGCTTATGGCATTCCTCAACCCCTTGCTAGCGAAGCGCAGATCGGATCCACGGTCCTGGTCCACTTTGGTAACCGTGCCGCCGCGGGCTATATCGTCGACATTGCGCCTGAGCTGGACGACCTGCAGGGCAACAGCGCGCTCGACCCCGCGCGCATTAAAGCCATTGAGGCAATCCTCAGCAAACCGCTCTTTAGTGCCGAGGCCGCCCGCATCGCGCGTTGGATGAGCCGCGAATATGTCGCGACGCTTTCCGAGTGTCTGCGCCTGTTCTTGCCCCCGGGCGGCAGCCCGCGCGTGGTCAAGGGCGATGACGGCGCATGGTCGGTTGAGCGCCCAGCCGTCAAGCCTATCCAAAACCGTTGGGTCATGCTTACGCCCGAGGGCTTCGACTATACGCCTCCCAAAACGGCGGTTCGTCAGCGTCAGCTCATCGAGGCGCTCCAGTGCGGACCGGTCACGACGCGCGACCTCAACCTGCTCTATAACAGCATGTCGGCGACTATCAAGGCGCTCGAAAAGCGCGGCGTCGTGGTGGTGGAGGAGCGCCGTGCGTGGCGTGGCTGCAGCGAGCAGACCACGCTGTCCTCGGCAAGCGGCAAGGCGCCGGTCGCACTCACCAACGGCCAGCAGCAGGCGCTCGCGCAGATTGAGCGCGCCCGTCTGGACGCTCATGGCGACGTGGTGCTCGTTGATGGCGTCACCGGCTCCGGCAAAACCGAGGTTTACCTTTCGGCGATTGAGCGCGTGCTGGCAGCCGGCCGTTCGGCCTGCGTGCTCGTGCCCGAGATCTCGCTGACGGCCCAGACCGTCGGCCGCTTTCGTTCGCGCTTTGGCGAGACGGTTGCCGTGTTCCATTCGCGCCTTTCGGCTGGCGAGCGCCTGGATCAGTGGGATATGGTCGCCAGCGGTGCGGCCCGCGTGGTTGTCGGCGCCCGTTCGGCGCTCTTTTGCCCGCTCAGCGACCTTGGCCTCATCATCATCGACGAGGAGCACGAGACCAGTTACAAGCAGGGCTCCAGTCCGCGCTACCATGCGCGCGAGGTGGCGGCCGAGATGGCGCGCCGCTACCGCTGCCCGCTCGTGTTGGGCTCCGCCACGCCTTCTGCCGAGGCCCTCGACCGCTGCCGCCATGGCACGTATTACGGTGCCACTTGGACGCGCGTTGAGATGCCCGAGCGCCCGGGACACGCCGTGCTGCCTACGGTTCGGATTGCCGACCTGCGCCGTGAGTTTTCTCACGGCAGCCGATCTATGTTCTCAAAACCCTTGATGGAGGGCTTGGAGCGTGTGGTCGAGCGCCGTGAGAAAGCCGTGTTACTGCACAACCGCCGCGGTTTTGCGCCGTTCCTTATGTGCCGCGAATGCGGCTGCGTCCCCACCTGCAACCACTGCTCCACCGCGCTTACGTATCACGAGCGCACGCACACGCTGCAGTGTCATACATGCGGTTCGTCTTGGCGCGTGCAGCCGTATCCCGCGCCCACGAGTCGCTGCCCCAAGTGCGGCAGCCGTTACCTGGCAAAAATGGGTCTGGGCACGCAGCAGATCGAGGACGCACTGCACCAGATGCTGCCCGAGAATGTCGCCATCATTCGCATGGATGCCGATTCCACGCGCGGCAAGGATGCGCACAAAAAACTGCTCGAGCAGTTCGATGCGGCGGATTGTGCCGTGTTGCTGGGCACCCAAATGATCGCAAAGGGTCTCGACTTTCCCGAGGTCACGCTCGTGGGCGTGGTCAATGCCGACTTCGCCCTCAAGCTGCCGGACTTCCGCGCAGGGGAGCGCGCCTACGACCTGCTGGAGCAGGTTGCCGGCCGCGCCGGTCGTGGTGATCGCCCCGGTGAGGTTATCATCCAGACCTACCTGCCCGATGACCCGGTCATTCGCGCCGTCGCCGAGCACGACCGTTCGATCTTTACCGACTACGACCTGGATCAGCGCCGCGACGCGCTGTACCCGCCGTTTGTTCGCCTGGTCAACATCTTGGTGTGGTCGGCGAACCGAGACGACGCGCAGAACTACATCGGACGTATCGCAAAGCTTCTTAAGCGCCGCTGGCATGCCGCCGCGCCCGACTTTTTGCGGGCGGGGAGTGCCGTGCCGCAGGTGCTGGGCCCGGCTTCGTGTGTAATCGAGAGAGCCAAGGACCGTTACCGCTTCCATCTGCTTGTGAAGTCGCCCGTGGGGTACCATGTCTCTGATGATATCGACGCCTGCCTCAAAGAGGTGGGCTCCGTGCGCGGCGTGAGCGTGAGCGTTGACGTCGACGCCTATGATTTGATGTAACAACCCGAAAGGATGGCCATGGAAGCCAACGGAATCGTACTGTCGCCTGACCCTCGTCTGCGCCAGGAGTGCGCCGTCATCGAGGAGATCACCCCGGCGATCGAGGCACTTGCCGAGAAGATGAAGAAGATGATGTTCGAGAACGGCGGCTGCGGCCTGGCTGCCCCGCAGATCGGCGAGCTCATTCAGCTGGTCACCATCGACTGCGACTACAGCGACAAGAGCGACTACGATCCGTACGTGCTCATTAATCCCGTGATCGTGGAGCAGAGCGACCATCTGGTGCCGTTTAGCGAGGGCTGCCTTTCCATTCCTGGTATTAGCTGCGAGATCGAGCGTCCCGACCATGTCGTCGTCGAGGCGTACGACCTGGATGCCAACCTGATTCGCTACGAGGCCTCGGGCGACCTGTTCTGCGTGTGCCTGCAGCACGAGATCGATCATCTGCACGGCAATACCATGTTTGAGCGACTCAAGCCCATGCAGAGGATCAAGGCCGTCAAGGAGTACCAGGACGCCCTGGCCCGCGGCGCTCGACCGGGCGAGACGGAGTAGGTCCCACCGTCCCCGGTGCTGAGCGCCCACATATCATCCCGTGCTCAAACATTCTCGCTTTGCTGCGAAACTGCGCGCGGGACGATATGTGGGCGCTCAGCACCGGGGACTGCGTTGTTCTGGCCCGGTTTGCCCGGGTGCCGTTGGCCAGGGAGGGGCGTCTTCGCTGATAGGGGCTTTGTTGGGAGGGCTGCTTTTATGCGGCCCTTTCTTTGTTTTTGGGTATATTTGTCTTTGTTGAATTGTTCTTGCGGCTGGGTGCGTTCGCGACCTGGAGCGCTTCTTTTGTAGCCGTCTCGGCTCGTTATTGAGAGGAGACTAACTTTTATGCGTATTGTGTTTATGGGTACGCCTGATTTTGCTGTGCCTTCGCTGGTTTCGCTTGTTGAGGCTGGGAATGAGATTGCGCTTGTTATTACTCGTCCTGATGCTGTTCGTGGGCGTGGTAAGAAGCTTGAGCCTTCTCCTGTTAAGGCCAAGGCGCTTGAGCTGGGGTTGCCGGTTGTTGAGACAAATCGTATAACGGCCGAGGTTGTTGAGGCGCTCCAAGCTGCGGATGCCGATATTTTCTGTGTGGCTGCTTATGGTTGCATTTTGCCCGATGAGGTTCTTCACATGGCGCCGCTCGGCATTGTGAATGTTCATGCGTCCTTGCTGCCTCGTTGGCGGGGGGCTGCTCCTATTCAGCGTGCCATTCTTGCTGGTGATGAGGTTGCTGGCGTTTCTATCATGCGCATCGGGCATGGCGTGGATACTGGTGCTTATTGTGCTCAGGCTTCCACGTCGGTTGCCGGTAAGCATGCTGAGGCACTGACTATGGAGCTTGGCGAGCTGGGCGGCAAACTGCTTGCCGATACGCTTCCTTCCCTTGCCGACGGCACCGCCGTGTGGACCGAGCAGGATGAATCTCTCGTCACGCATGCTGCCAAGATTTCCAAGCAGGAGATGCGTCTGGATCCGCACATGGCGGCGCTTGATTGCGTGCGTCATGTGCTTGCCTCGTCCGACACCGCTCCCGCTCGTTGCGTGATTGCCGGCAAGTCGGTTCGCGTGCTCGATGCTGCGCCAGCTGATGTGTCGCTTGGCGAGGGTCAGGTTCTCATTAAGGCCAAGCGTGTTTACCTTGGTCTTTCCGATGGTGCGGTTGAACTGCTCGAGGTTAAGCCCGATGGCAAGCGTGCCATGGCCGCTTCTGCTTGGGCTGCTGGGCTGCAAGGCGCCGATCTTATCTGGGGTGTTTTGTCATGAGCAAGCTTTCTCCCGCGCGCAAACTTGCGCTCGATGTGCTAATGGAGGCCGATCGCCGCGGCATGTATGCGCGTGACGTGCTGTCCTCTCGCGCATCGGCCAGGGCTATTGACCAGCGCGATTCCGCTTTTGCCGCCCGCTTGGCACTGGGTGTGGCCGCCACGCAGGGTATTTTGGACGAGCTGCTCGATCAGTTTCTCGATAAGCCTAAAAAGGTTGCGCCGCGTGTTCGCATGGCGCTTCGCATCTCGGCCTTCGAGATGCTCTATCTGCATACGCCTGGCCGCGTTGCCGTAAGTCAGGGTGTTGAGCTGGTGCGCAGCGGAGCTAAGTCTGCCGCCGGTTTGGCCAACGCCGTGCTGCATAAGGTCGCGGACAACGTTGAGGACTTTGCCACGGCGTCCGATGTGAATGAGTCTGAGCGACGCTTGGTTCGTCTGTCGCGCTTGATGGGTCTGCCGCGTTGGCTGTGCGCTCGTATCATGGCGTCGTTTGACACGCCAGAGGGTGCGCTTAACTTTGCCGGCAACTTGGCACCTGCGCCGCTGGCCCTGCATGAGAACGCCTTTGCGACCAAGCCCGATCCGTATATCTCGCAGCTCGTCGCGCCTGTCTTCCCGGGCTGCCATGCCCCGGTTGATGCCCAGGTTACCGTTGCTTCGGGTGTGTTTGAGCGTGCTGCCGCGGTGGCATCTGATCTCAACGCGCAGCTTATCGCCACAGCTGCCACGCGCCCTGGTAGCTGCCTTGAGATTGGTGCCGGTCGTGGTACCAAGACCTATGTGATGATGTGCCAGGCCAAGCGTGCGGGCTATGAGCGTCAGCATACGGCGCTCGATCTGCATGATCGCAAGTGCGATCTGAATCTCGCTCGCCTGCACAAGGCCGGTATTCAGGGCGTTCGTACGGTTTCGGGTGATGCCTGCGAGCTTGATGAAGTACTGACGTCGTTTGATGCCATGCTTGGCAAGCCGGTTAAGTTCGACACGGTCTTTATCGATGCGCCGTGCTCGGGCACCGGCACCATGCGCCGTCATCCTGAGATCCCCTGGCGCCTGACCGAAAAGGATGTAGCGGTTGAGCTGCCCAAACTGCAACTGACGATGCTCAAGGAAGCCGCCGCGCGCGTGGCTGCCGGCGGCGAGCTGATCTATGCGACGTGCTCGGTCTTCGACGAGGAGAACACGCAGGTCGTGGACGCGTTCCTTGCTTCTCCCGAGGGTGCCGGCTTTAGCGTGGCACCGCTTTCCGAGGCACAGATTCTGCAACTCCCCGAGTTCGATCAGGCCAAGAAGCTCGTATCCGTACGCCAGAACGATCGAGGCCTCTTCCAAAGCGTGCCAGTAAACGCCGACTCCTACGACGGCCACTTCTGCGCCAGACTGGTCCACAAGTAACGACTAAGTTGCGGTGAAATAGGGAATGAAAAGCCGCTTCTGCCCGCCAAACAGTCCTTATTTCACCGCAACTCACAAGGAAACCTGGGTAGCTTAATTAACTACCCATAGAGCAAAGAAATAGCCCCGCGATCGGTTTTGGTCGCGGGGCTGCTTGGTTCCTAGTGGTTATGCGGGCAGTTGGCGCAGCAGCCACTGGTGGCGTTGGTACTGGAGCCGCCGCTTCGTTGATCGGTGTTGTAGAAACCGCTGCCCTCAAATTTAATGCCGCTGGCCGAGAATGTCTTGGCCGCCGGGGCACCGCAGCTGGGGCACACGACCTCGGGAGTCTCGGACATGGGATGCTCAACCTCAAACACGTTGCCGCAGCTCGAGCACTTGTAATCGTAGCGCGCCATAATACTTCCTTTTCAGCACAAAGCGGGCAGATTACTCTGCCCGCAAAAATTCAAACGTCTGTAACTGTACCCTATATCGGGGGTTTTATCACGCTTCACCCCAGAATCTATGGTTGTTGCGCAGGAGCTGTGCGGTTTTGTTCTCGGCGGCTGCAATGTCCGCCTCGTCAGCCTGCCAGGTCCAGTTGCCCGTGGCCACGCCCGGAACGTTCATGCGCGCGTCGTCGCCAAGCCCCAGGACATCCTGCAGTGGCATCATCACCAGGGGAGCGTCGCTTGCCAGCGCGTCGCTCATCAGCTTGGCCGCCACCTCAACACCGCTCGGTTCATCGCCGCCCGCAAAGGTACGGGTGCACCAACCGGCCAGCGTCGACGTATCGTGCGTCGAGGTGTACAGAATCTTGCCGGGCGTGGGATGCACACCGCAACGAACGTCGTAGTCGCTAAACTCCAGCACGTCCATGCCGGGGAAACCGCAGGTCGATGCCATGGCACGAACACCGGGCGTCAGATAGCCCAAGTCCTCGGCGATAAAGTTGAGCGGACCCAGCTCGTCATAGGCGGTCTGGAACAGGTCCTTGCCCGGTCCTGCCAGCCAACGCCCGTCGGCGCAAGCCTTGCCCGTGGGGATACTAAAGTAGCTGTGGAATCCCAGGAAGTGATCCAGGCGCACGCGATCGTAGAGCGAAAACGCGCGGCGCAGGCGATCCATCCACCAGCTATAGCCGTTCTGCTTCATGTGGTCCCAGCGGAACGTCGGGTTGCCCCACACCTGGCCCTCGGGTGCAAAGTTGTCGGGCGGCGCACCGGAAATCTCTATCGCCTTGCCGGTATCGGACAGCCAGAAGTTCTCGGGTTCGCTCCACGCGTCTGCCGAATCGTCGGACACGTACATTGGAATATCGCCGATAACCTCGATGCCCTTCTTGTGCGCATAGTTCATGAGCTCGCACCAAGCCAGGTCAAAGCGGTACTGCATGTACGCCTGCAGCTCGGCCTCGTCGTGGAAGCGCTTGTCATCGATCAGATACTCGTTGTAGCGCGCGACATCTGCCGGCCAATCATGGCGCGACTCGCCCTCAAAGTACTTCTTAACGGCCATGTAGACGCAGTATTTCTCGAGCCAATTGGCATTGCGATGTTTAAACGCGGTGTACAGCGGATCGGCATCCTCGCCGCCGCGGGCCTTCCAGGTTTCAAAGTCGGCGGCCAGCTCCTCGTGACTCTCGGGCAGCAGGTCAATATTGCCCGCAAAGGCCGAAGGCCCAGCGTAAGGGGAGCGGAAGAAGTCTGTGGGATTGACGGGCAAGACCTGCCAGTAGCGCATGCCTATGGCGGCCAGATGGTCGATAAAGCGACGCGTGGGCGCACCGATCGTACCGGGCTTGCCGTCGTCGGTCGGCACCGATGTGATATGGCACACAACACCCGCACCGTGATCGAGCGGCTCCTGCAGGCGCTGCTCGGCATGGTGATAGATGATCGACGAGCCCAGCGGATACAGATCGAGCGTGACCGTACCGTTATGGATCTCACACTCGTGACCGCTGATCACGTCACTCGCGCATTCGCCGAGCGCCGGGATCGTCACGCGATGCGAATTGCGCAGGCTGCGGTTGATGATGACGGTCGCGGACTCGCCGTCTTTACCGGTACGGTTGTAGGCCAGCACCTCGTCATTGAGCGCGAAGGCCTTGATCTCGCCGTCAATCATAAATGGCAGTGCGCGGCGTACCGCGGAGGCGTTCTTGACAATAGCCAGCGTGTCGAAGTCGTGCAGTTGGTCCTTGGTCGGCAGGGTGCGGCGGTTGCCCGGATCGGTCAGGCCCTCAAGGCCGTACTCGTCTCCGTAGTAGATTGAAGGCACGCCGGGGAAGGTCATCTGCATGAGCGTGGCGAGCCAAAAACGGCTCTTGGCCAGGCCCATCGAGTTCTTGTCCAGGCGCCACTTGCTGCGCTCGCACTCGGGCAGCTGCGACTCGTCGGGGCCGCCCCCGAGCACCGAGATGATGCGCGGACGGTCGTGGCTCGAAAGCAGATTGAGCGCGCAGGACAATGCCTCGCTCGGGTAGTTTTCGCGCAGGGTCTCGATATCCTCGGCAGCTTGGTAGGCGTTTTTGTAGCCCATTAAAAAGCCGATGACCATGTCGCGGAAGGGGTAGTCCATAGCAGAGTCCAGCTCGGAGCCCTGCAGGTAGCGGCGCAGATGGCCGTAGCTAATCTTGTTGGAGGCGTCTTCCCAGACTTCGCCGAGCAACAGTGCATCAGGCTTTTCGGCAAGTACGGCCTTCTTGATCTCGGTCAGGAATTCGTCGGAAAGCTCGTCAGCGACGTCCAGGCGCCAACCATGGGCACCGGCGCGCAGCCATTTGCGGATCACGCCGTCCTTGCCCAGGAGCCTCTCGCGCACCAGCTCGGACTTCTCGTTGATGGCCGGCATATTGCCCACGCCCCACCAGCAGTCGTACGAGCCGTCCTCGTGGAAGGTAAACGCATCGCGCCACGGCGAATCCTCGCTCTGCCAGGCACCCACGCCGGGGTAGTTACCGTAGCGGTTGAAATAGATCGAGTCGTCGCCCGTGTGGTTGAACACACCGTCCAGAATGATGGAAATGCCGAGCTTCTCGGCCGCCTCGCACAGCTCAGTAAAGTCCTGCTCGGTGCCCAGAATCGGATCGATCTTGGTGTAATCGGCGGTGTCGTAGCGGTGGTTGCTCGCGGCTTCAAAAATGGGGTTGAGATAGATTGCCGTAAAGCCCAGCTCGGCGATGCGGGGCAGGTCATTCTGGATGCCCTTGAGCGAGCCGCCGTAAAAGTCCCAGGTCTTGATGGATCCGTCTTCGGCGCGCTCGTACACAGGCGGCTCGTTCCAGTCCTCGACCATGCGGCGCTGAATGCCCTTACGCGGTTTTTCGACCTCGGCCAGCGTGCGCTCGCGCCAGTGCTCGTCGCGGGCATAGCGATCGGGGAAGATCTGGTAGACCATACCGCGCTCGTACCAGGTGGGACGGTTCTCACGGTGTTTGTAGACGGTGACCTGGAACGACGGCACCTCAGCGTAGTCGTAGGTTACGCCTTCGCCGCCGGTGCGGCCCTGTGGTGCGCCCAGACGAACCTCGGGCTGGCCCTCAATATTGCAGATAAAGCTGTACCAAATAAGACAGGGCTCGGTGCACTCAAGCTCTGCGGTAAATATGCCGTCGCCCTCGTGCGTCATAGGATACCGAGACTCACCGATCTCATCGACCCAGGTGCGCAGCGTAAGCGTTGCCTGCGCGGGATCGGCATCCTCCAGAATCACGGAGAGTGAAAGGGGAGTTCCTGTGGTCACAGCGCCAAAAGGAGTGCGAAACTGCGGCAGACGGCTGTTGTGTATCAATCTCATAGTACGGTCCAGTTCAATAGAATCATGGCCTGCTGGCCATGGGCTTTACGCACAGGATGTAAGTATATCTGTTGTACACAGGCTGTATAAACAACATCCGTTTACCATCGGCGAACGGTTGTCCTGGAAAATCGTTTTAGCAACTACCTACAGAGAAGGGGCGCCCAGTTGAAGCGCCCCTTACTTAGGGTTTGATGAGGTTTTGAATCGTCTGTAGGCTAGCGGCGCTTGCGGGTGGCCGTTGCCTTGCGGACGGATGTCTTCTTGGACGGGGCTTTTTCCTTTGCCGGAGCGGCGGGGGAGACCGGAGTCTCCTTGGCGGGCTCGGGCTTGACCGTAGCCTTCGGTGCGGCCTTGACCTCAGCGGCCTTCGGTGCCGGCTTGGCTTTTACCTCGGCCTTGGGCTCCTCTTTGGCAGCAGCGGGCTTAGTCTCTGCCTTGGGAGTCGTGTTCTTTGCCGTGGTCTTCTTGGCCGTCGTCGTGCGCTTTCGCGTGGTGGTCTTGGCGGTGGGCTTTGCCTCGACGGGCGTCTCCTCGACTTTGGAGGCCGGCTTTGCGGCCGCTTTGGTCGTGGCGGCCTTGGTCTTGGTCGACTTTGCGACCGTGGACTTCTTGGCGGTCGTGGTCTTGGACGCCGTCGACTTCTTGGCAGTGGTCTTGGCCGGAGCCTTAGCGGCCGGCTTGGTCTCAGCGACCTCAGCCATTACCTCGGGAGCAGCCTCGGCTTCGGCGGCTTTCTTTGCAGTGGCGGTCGTACGCTTGCGCGTGGTCGTTGCCTTGGCAGCAGTCGTCTTTGCTGCGGCGGTCTTGGTGGCGGCAGCCTTGGTTGTCGTAGCCTTCTTGGCGGTCGTCTTGCGGGTCGTGGTCTTCTTAGCTGCGGGCTTTGCAGCGGGCTTGACCTCGGCCTCTGCCTCAGGAGCAACCTCAGTCTTCATCTCAGGCTCGGCCTTTACGGGCTCAGCCTCAACCGGCTTCTCCTCAGCCTCAGGCTCGTCGACAACAGCCGCCGGCCTCTCAATCTCCGGATGCATAAAGAAGTACAGGTCCAGATATTTATCGGCCGAGCGCGTCCAGCTAAAGTCCTGGCTCATGGCCTGCGTGACCAGCTGGTTCCAGGCGTCGCGGTTATCCCAGAACAGGCGCGCCGCACGGAATACCGCGTCGCCCATCTCGTCGCCGTTAAAGTTGCTAAACGAGAAGCCCGTGCCCTCGCCGGTAAACTCGTTGTACGGGATCACAGTGTCCTTCAGACCACCGGTTTCGCGAACAATCGGCAGGGTGCCGTAGCGCATGGCGATAATCTGCGACAGGCCGCAGGGCTCAAACTTCGACGGCATCAGGAACATGTCGGCGGCGGCATACATGCGCTGCGACAGCGCCGGATCGAACTCGATGCGCGCGGCCATGGTGCCGGGGTACTTGTCCTGGAAGTAGCGCAGGCCGTCCTCGTAGTCGCGGTCGCCGGTGCCCAGCACCGCCACCTGCACGCCGCCGGCCAGAATGCGGTCGAGCGCGTACATGACCAGGTCTAGGCCCTTCTGGCGCGTCAGACGCGTGACCATGACCATAAGCGGACGGTCGTCGCGAACCTCGAGCCCTAGCTCTTCCTGCAGCTTGGCCTTGCACACGGCCTTGCCAGAACGGTCCTCGACGGTGTAGTTGGCGGCAATGCGCTTGTCGGTCGCCGGGTCAAAGCCCGTGACGTCGATGCCATTCAAAATGCCCTGCAGCGCGTATGAACGCTCGCGCAGCACACCGTCCAGGCCCTCGCCAAACTCGGGCGTCTGAATCTCGTTGGCATAGGTGGGGCTCACCGTAGTGATGGCGTCGGCATAGCGCAGCGCGCCCAGCATGTAGTTGATGCTGCAGGCGTCGCAACGCAGCTGCGAGGCGGCCGCCGGAATATGCGCCACACCCAGGATGTCCTCCATCACGGTGTCGCTAAACTGGCCCTGGAACGCCACGTTGTGAATCGAGAAGACGGTCTTAACGCGGTCGTACAGCGGCAGGCCCTGGTAGAACTCGCGCAAAAACACGGGCGCCAGCGCCGTCTGCCAGTCGTTGCAGTGCAGGATGTCGCACTCAAAGCCGGCCGGCAGGTGCTGCAGGCTCTCGGTGATGGCCTTGGAGAAGAACGCAAAGCGCTCGCCGTCGTCAAAGAAGCCGTACGGATAGTCGCGTGCAAAGTAGCGCTCGTTGTCGATGAACATATAGGTGACGCCGTCGTGCTCGAGCTTCTCGAGTCCGCAGTACTCATTGCGCCAGCCCAGGCTCACGTAAAAGTCGGAGAAGTGCTCCATCTGCGCCTTGTACTCGTCCTTGATGGTGGCGTACTTGGGCACCATCACGATGACCTCGGCGCCGGCGCGCACAAGCGCCGCAGGCAGCGAGCCCGCTACGTCACCCAGGCCACCGGTCTTCACAAACGGCGCGCACTCGGCCGAGGCAAACACGATCTGCATCTTTTTGCTGGAATCAGCCATATTGTCTCCCTGTTGCAATTCGAGAATAGCCGCCTGGCGCGAGCCGGGCGGCTATTCTACATGTTACGAGCGATGTTGCGGTGCCAACGTTAACGTACGATGGTGATATCAGAAGTTAACGGGGCCTTTCCCAGCACCAGGATGTTCTCGGGTGTGCCGCGAAGCTCGGTGTTGGTGGGAACCACGTTGTTCTTGTCCAGGATTGCATTCTCAACGCGGGCGCCGCTCTTGATGATACAGCTCTGGTTGATTATCGAGTTGGTCACCGAGGCGCCTTCCTCAACCACGACGCCGCGCGACAGGATCGAGTTACGCACGGTGCCCTTGATGATGCAGCCGGCCGAGATGATCGAGTTGCACGCGTGGCTGCCGGTCGCATAGCGCGAAGGCGGCACGTCGTGAGCCTTGGTCAGAATCGGGCGCTCGGGGTCAAAGAGCTGGTCGGCCACGGTCTGGTCGAGCAGGTCCATGCTGCGGCGATACAGCGACTTCTCGCTAAACACGCCCACGACCTCGCCCTTGTACTCGTAGCTGCACACGTCGATGTTGCCAAAGTCGCCCTGGAGTGCCTCGAGCAGGTCCAGATAGTCGGCGGCCTGGTAGTGGTCGATGATCTCGAGCAGCGTCTCGCGGTTGACGATACAGCAGTCCATAGAGGCGTTGTCGCCGTACACGACGCCGGCGCTCACGCCCGTCAGGCGACCGTTCTCGTTGATCTGCAGCTTGGTCTCGTCATCGACGTTGCGCGTAGCCTTGCAGTACACCACGGTCATCTGGGCGCCGGAGTTCTCGTGCGCGTCGATGATGGTGTTGAGGTCCATGTTAAAGATGATGTTGGTGCCCATCATCACAACATAGGGCTTGTCCGAGCGCTGGAACAGCGTCTTGTTGGAGATGATGTCGCGCAGCAGGAAGCGCATGCCGCCCTTGGTGGTGCCATATGCGTTGCCGGGCACCATGAACAGGCCGCCCTTCTTGCGGTCCAGGCCCCAGTCCTTGCCCGAGCCCACGTGGTCGATCAGCGAGCGGTAGTTGCCCGGCATGACGACACCGACGGTCTTGATGCCGGCATTCATCATGTTGGACAGCGGGAAGTCGATCAGGCGGTAGCGGCCCAAAAACGGGACGGACGCGATGGGGCGGTCCTTGAGCAGCACGCTGCCGTAGGTCGAAGAGTAGTTAGCGGTGATATAACCGATGGCCTTGCGATTGATCATCGGATCATTCCCCCTTCCCGATAACGACGTCATTTCCAACGACGGCCGTATCCTTGGTGGTATCGACAGAGCCGAGCTTCACGCCCTCTTCGACCGTGGAGTTCTCGCCCAATATAGCGCGGCAGATGTGCGCGCCGCTCTTAACGTGCGCACCTGGCAGCAGCACGGAGTCCTCGACCACGGCGCGCTCCTCGATGATGACATCGGTCGAAAGGATCGAGTGGCGAGCGGTGCCGTAGATCTTGCAGCCGTTGGAGACCAGGCAGTCGTCCAGGCGGCCGTCCGGGCCAATGTAGTGCGGCGGACGCGTGGTGATGTTGGACATGATGGGGAAGTGCTTGTCGAACAGATCGAACTCTGGGTTGTTGCCCAGCAGGTCCATCGAGGTCTCGTGGAAGCTGGCGATGGTGCCGACGTCCTTCCAAAAGCCGTGGAACTCGTAGCTGTACAGGCGCTTGCCCTCGCCGAGCAGCTTGGGGATGATGTCCTTGCCAAAGTCGTGGCTCGAGCGCTGGTCCAGAGCGTCCTCCTCGAGCGCCTCGATCAGCACGTCGGCCGAGAAGATGTAGATGCCCATGGACGCGAGGTTCGAATCGGGCTTATCGGGCTTCTCGGTGAACTTGGTGATGCGGCCGTCCTCGGGGTCGGTGGTCAGGATGCCAAAGCGGCTGGCCTCCTCCCACGGCACGGGCATAACGCTCACCGTGAGGTCGGCGTTGTTCTCAATGTGCGTCTTGAGCATCTTGCGGTAGTCCATGCGATATAGGTGATCGCCCGAAAGAATCAGGACGTACTTGGGGTCGTTGGCCTTGATGTAGTCGAGGTTCTGCGTAATGGCGTCGGCCGTGCCCGCATACCAGGCGCCACCGGTCTGCGTCTCGTACGGCGGCAGGATCGACACGCCGCCGTCGCGGCTGTCCAGATCCCACGCCTCGCCGGAGCCCACATAGGCATGCAGCAGGTAGGGGCGGTACTGCGTCAGAACGCCCACCGTGTCGATGCCCGAGTTGGAGCAGTTGGACAGCGAAAAGTCGATAATGCGGAACTTGCCACCAAAGCTAACCGCCGGCTTGGCGATCTTTTGGGTGAGTGCCCCCAATCGGCTGCCCTGTCCTCCTGCGAGGAGCATCGCGATGCATTCTTTCTTACTCATCGATTTCTCCTTCTGTCATCGATGTTCCTAAACCCATTAGCGACGGGCGCGGCGCAACGTCACGCCCGTCGAGTAATGCCGTGCTGGCATAGGGGAGCTCGCGCGCCTTTACGCGTGCCAGATCTCGTCGCGGTACTCGCGAATGGTGCGGTCGCTCGAGAACCAGCCCGAGGAGGCGGTGTTGAGCAGCGCCTTGCGATTCCAGGTCTCCTGGTCGCCGTAGCTGTTCGTGAGCTTCTCCCAGGCGTCGACGTAGCTGCGGAAATCGGCCATGACCAGGTCGGGGTCGTTGTTGTTCATGAGCTCGTTATAAATGCTCTCGAAGTTGCCCGAAAGACCCGCAAAGGTGTTGTCCTTGAGCTCGTCCATCACGCGGCCCAGGCGCTCGCGATCGCCGTTGAGGGTATCCCACGCAAAGTAGCTGTTGGATGCCCAGAGCTGCTCGACCTCGGGAGCGGTCAGGCCAAAGATGGCCTCGTTCTCGCGGCCGGCCAGGTCGGCGATCTCGATGTTGGCGCCGTCGAGGGTGCCCAGCGTAATGGCGCCGTTCATCATGAGCTTCATGTTGGACGTGCCCGAGGCTTCCTTGCCGGCCGTGGAGATCTGCTCCGAGATCTCGGCGGCAGGGTAGATGAGCTGGGCGTTGCTTACGCGGAAGTTGGGGATAAAGCAGACCTTCATGACCTCGTTGACGCGCGGGTCATTGTTGATGACCTCGGCGACGGAGTTGATGAGGCGGATGGTCTCCTTGGCAAAGGTGTAGCTCGAGGCAGCCTTGCCGCTGAAGATGAAGGTCGTCGGCGTCACGTGGAAGTTGGGGTCGGCGATACGGCGGTTGTAGATGTCCATCACCTTCATGATGTTCATGAGCTGGCGCTTGTAGGCGTGGAAGCGCTTTACCTGAACATCGAAGACGGTGTTGGGATCGATGACCAGACCAGTCTCGGCCTTAACATAGGCGGCCAGACGCTCCTTGTTGGCGCGCTTGGAGGCACCCACGGCCTTCAGGAACTCGGTGTCGTTCTGGAACTCTTTGAGCTTCTCCAGCTCAAAGGCGTCCTTAAGCCAGCCGTCGCCAATGGCCTCGGTCACGAGCTTGGCATAGGTGGGGTTGGCCTCGGCAAAGAAGCGACGGTGCGAGATGCCGTTGGTCTTGTTGTTAAACTTCTCGGGCGTCAGGGCGTAGAAGTCCTTGAGCACGATGTTCTTGATGATGTCGGAGTGGATCTTGGCCACGCCGTTGACGCTGTGGCTGCAGATCACGGACAGGTTGGCCATGCGAATCTCGCCGTCCCACAGGATGGCGGTCTGGCGCAGACGCTCCTGCCAGCCCTCCTGAGTGGTGTCGAACGACTCGTGCCAACGACGGCTGATCTCGTCGATGATCTGGTACACGCGGGGGAGGAGCTTGGAGAACGTGCCGATGGGCCATTTCTCCAGAGCCTCGGGCAGGATGGTGTGGTTGGTGTAGCTCACAACCTGCGTCACGATGTTCCAGGCGTCGTCCCACTCGAGCTTCTTCTCGTCGATGAGGATACGCATGAGCTCGGGGCCGCACATGGCGGGGTGCGTGTCGTTAGTATGGATTGCCACAAACTGCGGAAGCAGCTCCCAGTTCTCGCCGTGCTCCTTCTCAAAGGTGTCGAGCAGGCTGTAGATGCCGGCCGAAACAAACAGGTACTCCTGCTTCAGGCGCAACAGACGGCCGTGCTCGCCGGCGTCGTTGGGGTAGAGGATGGCGCTGATGGCCTCGGCCTCGGCGCGCTCGGCATCGGCCTGGGCATAGTCGCCGCGGTTGAAGGCCTCAAGGTCAAAGTGCTCCTCGACCGGCTCGGCAGCCCAGACGCGCAGCTTGTTGACGGTCTCGCCGGCATAGCCCACCACGGGGATGTCGTAGGGGACAGCCAGGATATCCTGCGTGTCCACCGTGCGGTAGAACGTGCGGCCGTTCTCCTCAAAGCCCTCAACACGGCCACCAAACTTGATGGTCACGGCCTTGTCCTGACGACGGACCTCCCAGGGATAGCCGTGGGTGAGCCACTCGTCAGTGGCCTCGACCTGGCTGCCGTTGACGATCTCCTGCTTAAACAGGCCGTAGCGGTAGCGCATGCCGTTGCCGTAGCCGGCAATGCCCTCGGCTGCCATGGAATCCAGGAAGCATGCGGCCAGACGGCCCAGGCCACCGTTGCCCAGCGCCGGATCGGGCTCCTGGTTCTCGATGACGGACAGGTCAAAGCCCATGTCGTCGAGCGCCTCGGCGACCATGTCTCGCACGCCAAAGTTGAGCAGGTAGTTGTCGAGCAGGCGGCCGATCAAAAACTCAATCGAGAAGTAGTACACGCGCTTCTTGCCCTCGGCGGTGGCGCGGGCGTCGCTCTTGGTGGCAACGGTGCGGGCCTTCTCGGCCACGAGCTTGGCCAGGGCGTTAAAGCGGTCGAGGTCGCTGGCGGCTTCGACGCTCTTGCCGCTGATGCTCATGACGGCATCGCGATAGAGCTCGGTAAACTCCTGCTTGTTGTCGAAGATCTTATTCATACGTTCCTTTCCCCCGGGGATGTTTCTCCCGGAACGGTTATGACATGTATCCTACGCCCCCACGGGGCGGGTAATTACAGTGGTAACGCCTTTGTTACGCTTTCTTGGCAGGAGCCTTAACAGCAGCTGCCTTAGCCTTGGGAGCAGCCTTTTTGGTGGCTGCCTTTTTGGCCGTGGTGGACTTGGTCGAAGCCTTGGCAGCGGGCTTGGCAGCCTTCGCCTTGGCCGGAGTCTTCTTGGCAGCCGCGGTCTTGGGCTTTACCGAGGACGCACGCTTGCGCGTCGCCTTCTTGGGGGCCTCGACCACGGGCGGCTTATAGCTGCTGGGGCCGCGGCGCTTAAGCACCACGCCTGCCAGGCCGGGCACCTTAATCTCGATGGAGTCCATCTGCCCGTTCCAGGGATAGGGCTCGCTCGAGCAGGTGTAGGGTTCCTCACCGGCGTATCCGCTGCCGCCAAACTCGGGACGGTCGGAGTCAAAGATGACCTCCCAGTCACCCTCACGCGGTACGCCCACGCGGAAGCTCTCGTAGCTTGCCGGGTCAAAGTTGATCAGGATCACCAGGTCGTCATCGACGTCCTCGCCCTGACGCACAAAGCTCACGATGGACTGCTTGGAGTTGTCCGCGTCGATCCAGGTAAAGCCGTCGTCGGTATAGCCGCGCTCGTACAGGGCGGGCTCGGCGGTGTACAGGTGGTTGAGCGCCTTGATAAACGCCTGATGATGACGGTGGGTCTCGTACTCGTCGGTCAGGAACCACTGAATGGACTCGTAGTAGCGCCATTCAATAAACTGGCCGATCTCGTTGCCCATAAAGTTGAGCTTGGCACCGGGGTGTGTCATTTGATAGAAAGCCAGCGTGCGCAGGCCGGCAAACTGGCGCCACCAGTCGCCCGGCATGCGGCCGATCAGCGAGCACTTGCCGTGCACGACTTCGTCGTGGCTCAGCGGGCAGATGAAGTTCTCGGTAAAGGCGTACATGATGGAGAACGTGAGCAGCCCGTGGTTGCCGGGGCGCCACGGAAAATCGGTCTGCATGTAGTGCAGGGTGTCGTTCATCCAGCCCATGTCCCACTTGTAGTGGAAGCCCAGGCCGCCGTCCTGCGGCGGATAGGTCACGAGCGGCCACGCGGTGGACTCCTCGGCCATCATCATCACGTCGGGGTAGTGCGCCTCCACGGCGCAGTTGACCTGACGGATAAACGCGCTGGCGTCCAGGTCCTCCTCGGTACCGTACTTGTTGAACTTCTTTTGGCCCGGATCGTCGATGCCAAAGTTGAGGTACAGCATACTGGACACGCCGTCCATGCGAATGCCGTCAACGTGGAAGTTCTCGAGCCAATACAGCACGTTGGAGACCAGGAAGGAGCGGACCTCGCCGCGGGCGAAGTCAAACTTGTGAGTACCCCAGTTAGGGTGAATCTCGTGCTCAAACAGCATGTGGCCGTTAAAGGTTGCAAGGCCGTGGGAGTCGGCGCAAAAACCGCCGGGCACCCAGTCCATGATCACGCCGATGCTCGCCTCGTGGCACGCATCGATAAAGTGCATGAGCTGCTGCGGGTTGCCGTAGCGCGACGTGGCGGCGTAGTAGCCGGTCGTCTGGTAGCCCCAGGAGCCATCGAAGGGATGCTCCATAAGCGGCATGACCTCGATATGCGTGTAGCCCATGTCGCGCACGTAGTCCACGAGCTCCACCGACAGGTCGTCGTAGGTGTAAAACTCGCCGCGCTGCGCGGGGAAGGGATCCATGGGGCCGGGGTAGTTGCCGTACTCATCCGGCTCGCCCTGTGGTGCGTCGCCGTGGCGCTTCCACGAGCCAATATGCACCTCGTAGATGTTAAGCGGCTGCGACATATGGTTGTGGCCGGCGCGGCGCTTGAGCCACGCGGCGTCGTTCCACTTGTAGCCATCGAGGGTCCACAGCACGCTCGCGGTGCCCGGAGGACACTCGGCCTTAAAGGCGTACGGATCGGCCTTGTAGAGCTTTTCGCCCTCGTTGGTCTCGATGAGGTATTTATAGAGCTGGCCCTGCTCGGCACCAGGAATAAAGCCTTCCCAAATAGCGCTCGTATGCACGGGCACCAGCGGGTTGGCTTCCTCATCCCAGTCGTTAAATTCGCCAATGACATGGACGCTCTTTACGTCGGGCGCCCAAACGCAAAAGCGCCAGCCGCGCGTGCGCTGCTGCGTGTCGGGATGCGCGCCCATCTTTTCCCAGCTGCGCTCCCACATTCCAATGCCAAACAGGTAGACATCGTCCTTGGAGAGCTCCGGTGCGTGCGGGGCGGCTTTACGGGTTGCGGGCTTTTTAGCCGTTGGCTTTAGCTTTGTATCGCTCACGTTTGATCCCATCATGACGCGGCAGCGTGTTGCCTTGGTGACTAGATGCGAAAGGTCCAAGGCTGCACGAATCGAAGGGACGGCGAAGTTTCTGTGATTCGTTCCACCTCGCGTGCTCGGTGGAACTTTCGGCAGAAACTACGATAACACCTGTGCGTTAGCTTTATGGACGAAAGCGGATTTGCGGGGGCGTTTAATCGGTAAGCGACATGTTTATACCACTGGCAGAATTGCCGTGGTAAAACTCTTGACAGTTTTACCAATTAGGGTTTCAAAATTGTTAGCCTGACGTTTGGTAAAACGTTTTTAGCAGGTTGTTTACCATTTGACATCGAAAGGTTCGTTTATGTCCCATACCGCCGCTCCCAAGGTTGCTTTTATTTTCGATTGCGACGGCACACTGGTTAATAGCACCCCCGTTTGGGCCTATGCCCAGCCCGAGTTATTACACCGCCACGGTGTCGACGTGACGGTCGATGATTTTGCCCAGTTTGAGCATCTGTCGCTGGAGGATGAGTGCCAGGCCTACCACGACACGTGGGGCATTGGCGCGAATGGCGAGGAGCTGTATCGCGTGCTGAGCGACATTCTGATCGATGGCTACTCCAAGGTGCCGCCGCGCGAGGGGCTCCTGGCTTTTTTGGAGCAGGCGAAGGCGGCCGGTATTGCCATGTGCGTTGCCACATCCACGCCGGCCGAGCTGGTTAAGTCCGCGCTCGCTGGTGCCGGGCTCGACGCCTACATGGAATTTGTTACCACGACAGGCGAGGCGGGACGCTCCAAGCAGTTCCCCGATGTGTACGAGCTGGCGCTGCGCCGTCTGGAGGAGCGCCATGGGCACCAGTTTGAGCGCGCTTGGGTGTTTGAGGATGCGGTCTTTGGCCTAAAAAGCTCTGGGACCGCCGGCTTTAAGCGTGTGGGCATCTATGACCCGCACGGCCGCATGAAGCGCGACGACGTGCGTGCCAACTGCGATATCTTTATCGACAGCTATGAGGACCTTGATCTGGCCCGCGTGCTTTCGTTTGAGGGATAGGCGAGGGCCGTGGCTTGCAAAGTACTTGTGGTCTGCGGCTCGCCCGTGGTGGCGAGCGCGGATCTGCTGCGTCGGCTGGCAGGGGAGTGCGACCACGTTGTCGCTGTGGACCGCGGGCTCGACGCGCTGCTGGGTGCGGGGCTGGGTTGCGACGTGTATGTAGGAGATGCCGACACGGTGAGCGACGCCGGCCGCGCGTTGGTCGATGCCGCCGAAGCCTTTGAGGTAGAGCGCCATAGCCCCTACAAGGACTATACCGATCTGGCGCTGGCGCTCGATTCCGTCCGCCGCCGCTGGCCGGGTGCCGAAGTGGTTGCGACCTGCGCCACCGGCGGCCGTCCGGACATGGCCTTGTCCGTACTAGGGTTGCTCGCGGGCTACGAGGGCGCCCCAGTCTGGATTGCCGAGGACAAGGTGGTCGCCCGTATTCTTCACGCAGACGAGTCGTGGACCATCGAAGGTGCCGAAGGCAAGACGTTCTCCATCATCGCCATAGCCCCCAACACCGAGGTAAGCGAACACGGCCTAGAATGGGAGCTAGATCACAGCCCCCTGGGCCTGTTGGCCGACACGGGCATCAGCAACGTCGTCAGGTCAACAGCCACGATCCAAGTCCACACCGGCACCGCCATCGCTTACCTCTACAAGTAAGGCCTATCGCATCAGGGTTTTATCGGGACGGTGGATAGAAATAAGCGCTCGAAGAGTGATTATTTCTGCCCCGTCCCAGGAAAACCCGTAAGTAAGAGATTCAACCCAAAAAAGTCCTTGCATCAAAGAAAGTCTTCCCCTATAGTATCACCTCGTCACGGGGGCGTAGCTCAGCTGGGAGAGCGCTTGACTGGCAGTCAAGAGGTCAGGGGTTCGATCCCCCTCGTCTCCAC